>NZ_JBQENC010000001.1:0-392401 GCF_052044485.1 Pseudoxanthomonas sp. 22568 | reverse complement strand
CGCGGAAGCCGAACGCCAGCGCTACCGCAATCTTTTCGACGCCGTGCCCGATCCGGTCAGCATCATCGCCGAGGACGGGACGGTGATGGATCTCAATCGCGCCGGCATGCGCGCCTACCGCCGGCCGCGCGAGGAGATCGTCGGCAAGAACATCAACGTGCTCAACCCGGATCTGCCGCGCGATCACCTGATGCCGGTCTGGGAGACGCTCAACCGTGGTGACACCTATGTCATCGAGGTCACCAACATGCGCGGCGACGGTAGCCGCTTCCCGGTCGAAGTGCATTCGGCCAATATCAATTTCGACGGGCGCAAGAGCATCGTCGCGGTGGCACGCGACATCAGTACGCGGCGGGAAGCGGAGATGCGCTACCGCGAACTGATGGAAACCATCGACAAGGGCATCGTGGTGCAGGACCACGATCTGGGCCTGCAGTACTGCAACGGCGCGGCCATGCGCATCTTCGGCATCCGCGAGGACCAGCGCACGGCCGACGAGCTGGGCATCGAACACTGGCGCATCGTCGGGGCGGATGGTCGCGAGTTGCGCCGCGACGAACTGCCGGCGCAGCGCGCGCTGGATACCGGCCATGTCGTCGAGAGCGCGCTGCTGGGTATGTACCACCGCCAGCGCCGGCAGATGATCTGGTTGACGGTCACCTCGGTGCCGCAGTTCCTGCCCGGCGGCAACCGGCCGGCACAGGTGACTTCGCTGTTCAGCGACGTGACCGAGCTCAAGCGCGACAGCGCGCTGTTCGATCGCGCGCAGTCGCTGGCGCACATCGGCGGCTGGGAATGGGACATCGCCCGCGACCGCCTGTACCTGACCGAGGAAGCCATCCGCATCCTCGGTGCCGCCCTGCCCCCCGATACCCTTGATGCGCTGCTGGCCTGCCTGCGCGAGCCGGATCGGCGGCGCCTGCGTTGCATGGTGGAACGGGTCGCCACCGGTGGCGCCGGTTTCGATCTCGAGTTGCAGGGACGCCGCCACGACGGCCAGCCGTTCTGGATCCGGGTGATCGGCGACGCCGAGCCCGGCGACCCCGGCAACTCGCGGATCACCGGCACCCTGCAGGACATCTCCACCGACAAGCAGGCGGAAGAGACCCTGCGCATCCAGGCCCGCACCGATCCGCTCACCGGCCTGATGAACCGCGACGCGGTGCTGACCGAAATCGCCGAGCGCCTGGCCGATCCCGTCCATCCGCAGGCTTCGGTGCTGTACATCGATCTCGACCGCTTCAAGATGATCAACGACGTGCTGGGCCACAACGCCGGCGACGAGCTGCTGGTGCAGGCGGCCAACCGCATCCGCGACGCGGTGGGCGAGCACGGCATGATCGCGCGCTTCGGCGGCGACGAGTTCCTGGTGGTCTGCGATGCCGGCGGCGACCGTGCCCTGCCCGAGCGCCTCGCCGACGCCATCCTGCGGGCGTTCGCCGAAGCCTTCCGCTTCGACCAGGACGAATTTTCGATCACCGCCAGCATCGGCATCGCGCGTGCGCCCGACGATGGCCTGCGCCCGCAGCAATTGATCCAGAACGCCGACATCGCGATGTACGACAGCAAGCACCGCGCCCGCAACGGCTGGCAGGTGTTCTCGCCCGAACTGGCGCAGCGCCAGCAGGATCGCCTGCAGATCGAGACCCAGCTGCGGCGCGCGGTGGACAACCAGGAATTCCGGCTGGTCTACCAGCCGCAGGTGGATCTGCGCCAGGGCCGGATCGTCGCCGCCGAGGCGCTGATCCGCTGGCAGAACCACCAGCTCGGCGAACTGCGCCCGGACCTGTTCATCAGTCACGCCGAAACCACCGGCGACATCGTCAACATCGGCAGCTGGGTGCTGCGCGAGGCCTGCCGGCAGGTCGCCGAATGGCGCGATCAGGGCCTGGGCATCGTGCGGGTGGCGGTCAATGTCTCCTATCGCCAGTTCGTCGGCGAGGATCTGGCCGACAAGGTGCGCCGCCTGCTCGACGAGTTCCAGCTGCCGGGTTCGGCGCTGGAACTGGAGTTCACCGAACGCGTGCTGATTGAGGACGCGCCGTCCACCCTGCGCACCTTCGCCGGGCTCAAGGCGCTGGGCGTGGTGCTGACCATCGACGATTTCGGCGAAGGCTACAGCGCGCTCAATTACCTGCGCCGGCTGCCCATCCACGGGCTCAAGCTCAGCCAGCTGTTCACCGAGGGCGTGCCGAACAACCGTTCCGACGTGGCGGTCTGCCAGGCGGTTTCCGCGATCGCCCGCAGCCTGGGCCTGGGACTGGTCGCCGAGGGCGTGGAATCGGAGGCACAGCGCCAGTTCCTGCTGCAACTGGGCGTGCCGGTCGGCCAGGGCTTCCTGTTCGCCCCGGGCCTGTCGCCGGACGAGTTCGCCCGCCGCCTGGACCTGCCGTTGGACCGCGCCTCCAACGGCTGAGGGCGCACCGCTGCCGGGGCGACCGGTCATTCGCGTAAAATACGGGTCTTTCCGTCCCAGGTTTCCCGCATGCAAGTGTCCGCTACCCGCGCCGTCATCACCGGCGGCGTCTCCGGCCTCGGCTTCGCCGTGGCCCAGCATCTGGTCGCGCAGGGCGGCAAGGTCGCGCTGTTCGACGTCAACGACGACAAGGGCGCGGCCGCGGTCGCCGCGCTGGGCGAGGCCAATGCCCGCTACTTCCGCACCGACGTCACCGACGAGGCCGGTGTGGCCGCGAACATCGCCGCCGCCAGCGAATTCCTCGGCGGACTGAACACCGCCGTCAACTGCGCCGGCATCCTGGGCGCCGGTCGCGTGCTGGGCAAGGAAGCGCCGATGCCGCTGTCGACCTTCCAGACCACGGTGCTGGTCAACCTGGTGGGCAGTTTCAACGTGGCCAAGGCCGCCGCCAACCTGATGCAGCACAACGAAGCCGGCACCGACGGCGAACGCGGCGTGATCATCAACACCGCCAGCGTGGCCGCGTACGAAGGCCAGATCGGCCAGGCCGCCTACTCGGCCTCCAAGGGCGGCGTGGTCGGCATGACCCTGCCGATGGCGCGCGAGCTGTCGCGCTTCGGCATCCGGGTGATGACCATCGCTCCGGGCATCTTCTGGACCCCGATGGTCGATGGAATGCCCGAGGCCGTGCAGCAATCGCTCAGCGCATCGATCCCGTTCCCCTCGCGCCTGGGCAAGCCCGACGAATTCGCCAACCTGGTCGCCTACATCCTCGGCAACACCTATCTCAACGGCGAGACGATCCGCCTCGACGGCGCCGTCCGGCTGGCACCCAAGTAAGCCGGGATTGGGGATTCGGGATTGGAGATTCGCAGAAGCACTCCGCCGAAACCCATCCCGCTTTTCCCGAATCCCCAATCCCGAATTCCCAATCCCATGAAAGCATTCGACATCAAGAAAGGAAACGTCGTCGAGCACAACGGCGGCGTGTACCAGATCCGCGACATCGACCGCAGCTCGCCGCAGGGGCGTGGCGGCAACGTGCGCTTCCGCTTCACCATGTACAGCGTGCCGGGCGGCAACAAGCTGGACGCCAGCTTCGACGCCGACGACAACCTGACCGAAGTGGAACTGCTGCGCCGCCAGGCCACGTTCTCGTACAAGGACGGCGACGCCTTCGTGTTCCTCGACGACGAGGACTACACGCCGTACACGCTGGATGCGGACGTGCTGGGCGATGACGCCGGCTACATCACCGACGGCCTGGCCGGTTGCTACGTGCAGGTCATCGATGAACTGCCGGTGGCCCTGCAGTTGCCGCAGCACGTGGCCCTGGAAGTGGTGGAAACCCCGCCGGAACTGAAGGGCGGCACGGCCACCAAGCGTCCGAAGCCGGCCAAGTTGAGCACCGGCATCGAAATCATGGTGCCCGAGTACATCACCAACGGCGAACGCATCCTGGTCAACACCACCACCGGCGAATTCGGCGGCCGCGCCGACTGACGCCGCCCGCGGTTCCGGGGCGGGTCCGCGAGGGCCCGCCCTTTTTGTTTTTCATTCTTCAACCTGGAACGCGTCATGTCCGAGTCCCGCTTCCGTCTCGCCACCGCCGATGACATTGACACGCTTGTTCCGATCGTCCGCGAGTTCTACGCCGACGAGGACATTCCGTGGGACGAGGCGATGCTGCGCGATGCGCTCGACGCCCTGCTGCGCGATCCCGCCAACGGTCGCCTGCTGCTGATCGAACGCGGCGGCACGCTGGCCGGCTACATCGTGGTCGGCTTCTGCTTCAGCCTGGAGTTCGGCGGGCGCTACGGCTTGCTGGACGAGTTGTACGTCCTGCCCACCCAGCGCGGCGGCGGCCTGGGCAAGCTGGCCCTGGCCGAGGTGGAAGCGCTGTGCCGGCGCGAAGGCCTGCGCGCGGTACGGCTGGAAGTCAGCGACGACAACGAGCACGCCCACGGCATCTACCAGCGCAGTGGCTACGACGCGCATCCGCGCCGGCTGATGACCCGCTGGCTGGACGAGAACGCCTGAGATCAGTTCAGCTGCAGTCCGCCGGCCTGGCGATGCAGTTCGCGCAGGTGCGCGCCCAGCCATGCGATGTTGGCATCGACGGCCTCGCGATCGCGGGCCTGGGCCGGACTGAGCAGCGACCGGGCCTGCTGGTCCAGTTGCCGCTCCAGTTCGCGCAGGCGTTCGCGCCGGGCCGCGCTGCCGGCCTGGAGCGCTGTCCGTTCCTCCGCCTGCGGCAAGCCATAGCCGGCGCCTTCGAGCAGATCCGCGGGGCGGCTCATCCAGGCGGTTTCCCGCAGCAATGTCCGCAAGGTCCCGGCCGCCGCGCCCAGCTCATCGCCACCTGATTGCAGGTAGCGGCGCTTGAACGCCTCGCGGAACCGCGATTTCTGCTGCCGTCGCGCCGCCTGTTCGAGCACCAGCAACGCGGCGGCCGCCTTCAGATCGGCACGTTCCAGCCACGGACGCCGCTGTTGCGGGGACGTGGCCAGCCACTCCTCGACTTCGCGTTGCGGCAGGTCCGTCCGCGCGCGGGCGACCTCGAACAGGCCCTGGAAACGCTCGCGCAGTGAATCGAAGCGGTAACCCTCGCGCAGCGCCCGCGCCGGATCCGCCAGCACCGTCCCGTCGGCGATGCCGGCGCGTTGCAGTCGCCGCCCCAGCCCGGTCGGGGTGATGCCGCCCAGATCCGCCTCGCCAAGCCGGGGCGCGCCGTCGCGCAGCAGCTTGTAGGTTTCCACCGCGCAATTGTTGCCGAGGAAGAAGTAGTGGCCGTCATAGCTCCAGTGAAGCTGCGCGGCACGCTCGACCAGCGTCGCGATTTCCGAGCGCTCCAGCCGCAGCGGCACGGATTGCAGGCCGCGCAGCTCGATCTTGGTGTACTCGTCGATCACCTGATCCAGCGGCAGCACGAACAGGCGCGAGGGATAGCGGCCGGTCAGCCCACGCCAGCTGGAAATCTGCAGATCGCCCACGAAGGCGCGGAACGACAGCACCCGGTGGTGTTCCAGGTCCAGCCGGCAATCCGGGCCGCGCGGCCGCCCTGGCGCGCAGATCACCAGCCGCAGCATGCTGTGCCCCCAGCGGCTCATCATCGCGTCGTTGCCTTCGGCCAGCAGGTAATCCACCTGGTAGATCCGTTCCGGATCCAGCGTGCCCAGCCGTCCGCCGGTCGCCGACGCCGCATCCGCACCTGCGCCCACGTCGCCCGCATCGACGTAGGCGAATCCATCCGCGCACGCCGCACTCGCGACCGCGGGTGCTCCCCAGCGCTGCGTGAAGTAGCGGTACTGCGCCGGTCTTCGGCAGGCGTAGTCGGCATCCAGCAGGAAATGCTCCAGGTTCACCGCGACATATTCGCGGGGACTGTGCAATTCGTAAGGATCCGGGCTGCGTTCGCGGAAATCGTTGCCGCGCCGGCGCCCCATCAACCGGGTCAGGCCCGGCGTTGCGCGGATCTGCCAGCCGGCCAGATCCAGCAGGCGCGGATCCCGCGACATCGCGCCGCTCGCGGAGCGATCGAGAAAATGTCCCAGTTCGTGCAGCAGCGCGGCCAGCGCCGGACGTCCGTCGCCCTCGCCCACTGCGGGCGAGGCCATGAGCCCAGCCAGCAGGTTCCGGTTGAGCAGCAGGCGATTATCGGTGGCGCGGCCATGCACCTGCGCGTCCAGGCGCGGGCTCCACTGCACGCGGATGTCACGATCCAGCGTCGCGCGCATCGCCGGTGTCAGTCGCGCGACCGCCTCGGCCAGCAGTCGTTCGCTGGCGGCGATTTCATCGGGTTGGAGACCGGCGGAATCCAGCCGCAGGCGCGGCGACGCCTGCGCGTGCCCGGCGACGCAGGCGAGCGCCGCCAGCAGGGCCAGGGCGCGGAAGCCCGCGCCGGCGCGGCGCGGGTTCCGGCCGCCCGGGTTCACAGCGCCAGGATGGCCTGCGCCAGGGCCATGTCGCTGGCCTCGCGCGCGTTCGTGTCGCGTTCGCGCAGGTGCCGCAGCGCGGCTTCCAGGCGCGCGCCGCGGATGCGGCCTTCGCTGGCCACGAAGCTGGCGGCGTCGTCGCGGGCCTGCAGCACCACCTTGTCGTCGCCGGAGGAACTGCCCGACGAGGCGGAGGAACCGGCCGAGGAGGCGCCGGCGGAGGAACCGGCGAAGCTGCCGGCGAAAGCGGGAATCGAAAGGACCAGCAGCGCGCTGGCGACAAGCAGGCGTTTCATGCGCGGAAAGACACTCGAATCAGGGGTTGGCAAAGACTACCGCAAATCTCCCGAATCGCCTGAATCCCTCCTTGTAGGAGCGACGTCAGTCGCGACCGTGCAAGGTCGGGGCAAGCGCGGTCGGCACTCAAGCGGGAAGGTTCCGGTCAAGGTCCATGTGGACCGACCCCGGCTTGGGGTGCCGGCCCGGGCGGCACGGTCGCGACTGACGTCGCTCCTACAAAAGCAGGTTCCGTCAGTCCGGGTCGAACAGCTTGCCGGGGTTCATCAGCCCGTTCGGATCCAGCACCCGCTTGATCCCGCGCATCACCGCGATTTCCGCGGCGCCGCGCGTGCTGTTCAGGTAGGGCTTCTTGACCAGGCCGATGCCGTGCTCGGCGGAAATGCTGCCGCCGTGCCGTTGCAGCGATGCCGCCAGCAGCTTGGTCACGTGTTCGCACTGGCGGACGAATTCGGCATCGTCCAGGCCATCGGGCTTGAGCACGTTGATGTGCAGGTTGCCGTCGCCGATGTGGCCGAACCAGACCACCTCGAAATCCGGGTAGGCGTCGCCCAGCAGCGCCTGGGTCTCGGCCAGGAACGCCGGCATCGCCGAAATCCGCACCGACACGTCGTTCTTGTACGGCTTGTAGCGCGCCAGCGCCTCGGTGATGCCCTCGCGCAGGCGCCACAGCTGGGCGGCCTGGGCGTCGCTCTGGCTGATCACCCCGTCGCTGACCCAGCCCTGCTCCAGGCAGGCTTCGAACGCGGCCATCGCCGCCGCTTCCTTCGCCTCGTCGCCGATCGCGAATTCGGTGACCACGTAATAGGGATGGACTTCCGCGAACGGCGGCTGCGCGCCGTGCGCCAGCACGTGCTCGAGCGCCCGATCGGTGAAGAACTCGAAGGCTTCCAGTTGCAGGCGCGCGCGGAACTCGGCGAACACCCGCATCAGCACCTCGAACGAGGGCAGCGCCAGCAGCATCACGTTGGTCGGCGGCGGCGGGTCGGTCAGCCGCAGGGTGGCCTCGACCACGAGGCCCAGGGTGCCCTCCGAGCCGATGACGAGCTGGCGCAAGTCGTAGCCGCTGGAGTTCTTGATCAGCCCGCGATTGAGATCCAGCAGTTCGCCGGTGCCGGTCACCAGCTTGAGGCCGGCGATCCATTCGCGGGTGTTGCCGTAACGGATGACCCGGATGCCGCCGGCGTTGGTGGCGATGTTGCCGCCGATCGAACAGGAACCGCGCGCGGCGAAATCGACCGGGTAGACCAGTCCGTGTTCGCGGGCAACGTTATGCACGGCCTCCAGCGCCATGCCCGGCTGCACCGTCAGGGTCCGATCGACCGCGTCGAAGGCCAGCACCTTGTTCATCCGCTCCAGGCTGAGCACCAGTTCGCCGTTGGCCGCCACCGCGCCGCCGGACAGGCCGGTGCGGCCGCCGGACGGCACCACCGCCACGCCGTTTTCGTTGGCCCAGCGCACGATGGCCTGCACTTCCTCCACCGTGGCCGGCAGCGCGATCGCCAGCGGCGCCGGCGTCCAGCGGCGGGTCCAGTCGCGGCCGTAATGTTCCAGCTCGGCGGCTTCGGTGGTCAGGCGCAACTCGGGCACGGCCTGCTGCAGCGCCTGCAAACGCGGATCGGTCATTGATTCGTACGGACGGACGGCATCGGGGGAACGCCAGCGTGCCAGCGATGCTGCGGCGCGTCCAGACGGCGCGCCGGTTGCAGCCGAAACCATTTGGGAACCAGCGTTCCGGGGCATGTGGCGATGCAGCAAAGGCGCGCCGCTTCTGGCATAGTGGAAAGCCCTTCCCCGCCACCTCGCGCCCGCCGCAATGTCGACCAAGAAGACCTCCTATCCGAAGCAGGACATCCGCGTGCTGTTGCTGGAGGGAGTGAGCCAGACCGCCGTGGAAACCTTCCGCGCCGCCGGATACACGCAGATCGATTTCCACGACAAGTCGCTGCCGGAGGACGAGCTCAAGCGGCGCATCGCCGAGGCCCACATCATCGGCATCCGTTCGCGCACCCACCTGACCGGGGACGTGCTGTCGCATGCGCGCCGGCTGATTGCGGTGGGCTGCTTCTGCATCGGCACCAACCAGGTGGATCTGGAAGCGGCCGAGCTGGCCGGCATCCCGGTGTTCAACGCGCCCTATTCCAATACCCGCAGCGTGGCCGAGCTGGTGATCGCGCAGGCGATCATGCTGATGCGCGGCATCCCGCAGAAGAACGCCGAATGCCACCGCGGCGGCTGGTCCAAGTCGGCCGCCGGCAGCCACGAGGCGCGCGGCAAGACGCTCGGCATCATCGGCTATGGCCATATCGGCACCCAGGTCGGCGTGCTGGCCGAGGCGATCGGCATGAACGTGATCTTCCACGACATCGAAACCAAGCTCTCGCTGGGCAACGCGCGCTCTGCCACCAGCCTGGACGATCTGCTTGCGCGCAGCGACGTGGTGACCCTGCACGTGCCGGAGACCGCCGCGACCCAGGGCATGTTCGGCGCCACGCAGATCGCGAAGATGAAACACGGCGCACACCTGATCAACGCCTCGCGCGGCACCGTGGTCGACATCGATGCGCTGACCGCGGCATTGAAGTCCGGCGCGGTCGGCGGCGCGGCGGTGGACGTCTTCCCGGTCGAACCCAAGGGCAATGCGGAGGCCTTTGAATCGCCGCTGCGCGGTATCGACAACGTGATCCTGACCCCGCACGTCGGCGGCAGCACGCTGGAAGCGCAGGACAATATCGGCGTGGAAGTGGCGGCCAAGCTGGTGCGCTACAGCGACAACGGATCGACCCTGTCGGCGGTCAACTTCCCCGAGGTCACGTTGCCCGGCCACGACGGCAGTCGCCGGATCCTGCACATCCACCGCAATGTGCCGGGCGTGCTGTCGCAGATCAACGAAATCTTCAGCAAGCACAACGTCAACATCGACGGCCAGTTCCTGCGCACCGATCCCAAGGTCGGCTACGTGGTGATCGACGTCACCGCGACCGAGGAGCAGAGCGCCGAGTTGAAGGATGCGCTGTCGGCGATTCCCGGCACCTTGCGGACACGCATCCTGTACTGAGTTCACCCCGCGGGCGGCCATTGGCCGCCCGCACCGTTTTGAAGCGGCCATTGGCCGCCCGTATCGTTCTCGTAGGAGATGGACCATGGCCCGCGCGGATACCGCATTCCTGTTCGATCTCGATGGCACGCTGGTGGACAGCGTCTACCAGCACGTGCTGGCCTGGAAGGAAGCCCTCGATCGCGAGGGCGTGGATCTGTCGGTGTGGCGGATTCATCGCAAGATCGGCATGAGCGGCGGCCTGTTCACCCACATCCTGCTGCGCGAGACCGGCCTGGACATCACCGAGGATCGGCTGGATCGCCTGCGCCGCTGGCACGCCGAGGCGTATTCGCGGCAGTCGGAACAGCGTGCCGTGCAGCCGCTGCCGGGGGCGCGCGAACTGCTGGCATTCCTGACCGAACAGGGCATCCCCTGGGGCATCGCCACCAGCGGCCGGATGGAGACCGCCGCGCACAACCTGCACGCACTGGGGGTGGATCCGGCGCAGGTGCCGGTGATCACCCGCGATCTGGTGCGCCATGCCAAACCGGATCCGGATCTGTTCATCGCCGCCGCCGATCGGCTGGGCGTGGACATCACCCGCTCGCTGGTGATCGGCGACAGCATCTGGGACATGCTGGCCGCCCAGCGCGCCCGCGCGCTTGGCGTGGGCCTGCTGTCCGGTGGCTACGGCCAGGAGGAACTGGAGCGCTCGGGCGCGTTCCGTGTCTACGAGGATCCGGCCGATCTGCTGCGGCATATCGACGAGGTGGTGGCGCGCAGCTGAGTGCGGGGCCTTCCGCCACCGATGTCTCCCGGCAAAACCATCGGCCGCGCGTCCAGGCCGCGACGCGCGGTTCAATCGTCAAAGGTCGATCAAGACCCAGCCTGCGCCTGGGCGGCGAGCCACTTGCGGGCCATCCGGCTTAGCGATTCGTCGGGCTCGTCGGCGATCGGCGCGATTTCGCGCCAGGCCAGGTCCAGCGATTCCTCGCTGACCACGTAGCGTTCGTCCGCGCCGGCGCGAATCACGTAGCGGACGTCGTAGTGCCAGTGTCCCGGCACGTCCTTGCGTTCCGGAATCCAGTGCCGGTCCAGATCGAAGATGGCGGTGTCGTCGAGCTGCAGGTCCGGCAAGCCGGATTCCTCCTCGGCTTCCTTCAGCGCGACCAGGCCCATGTCGGTGTCGCCGTCGGCATGGCCGCCCAGTTGCAGCCAGCGCGCCAGCTTGCGGTGGTGGGTCAGCAGGGTGCGCCGGCCGTCGGCGCTGACCAGCCAGGCGCCGCCGGTGAAATGCCCCTCCAGGCGTTCGCGCAGGAACGGATTGCGCGAATCCGCCAGCAGTTCGAGGAAGTCCTCCACGACCGCGGCCTCCTCGGGCCAGCGCGCCCGATAGACCTGCAATTGTTCCATCAACGGTGATTCAAACACGCGCCTGCCCTGTTCAGTTATGCGGAGAATGATGCTCGCCGCCATTATCCCTCCCCGTGCTGCATCCGCGCTTGTGATCCCCGGCTCGCTTTGGCAAGGTACGGCGCTTCCGTGCGGGTGACCCACACACCCGTGACCGCCAAATGACAGGCACCGGCCAAGACCGGTCGCCAACTCCGGGGAAGTCGCGAATGCTCAAATCTTTGTTCAGGGTCAAGCCGGTCGAACCGGCCGGCCATGTGGATGCCGGTGAACCCTTCGAAGGCAGCCTCGATGGCGAGGCCACCCTCAAACGGACCCTGACAGCGAAGCACCTGACCATGCTGGGCGTCGGTGCGGTCATCGGCGCGGGCATCTTCGTGCTCACCGGCCAGGCGGCGGCCAACCATGCCGGTCCGGCCATCATGCTGAGCTTCGTGCTGGCCGGTTTCGCCTGCGCCCTGGCCGGCCTGTGCTATGCCGAATTCGCCGCGCTGATGCCGGTGTCGGGCAGCGCCTATTCCTACTCCTATGCCACCCTGGGCGAATTCGTCGCCTGGTTCATCGGCTGGTGCCTGGTGCTGGAGTACCTGTTCGCCTCCTCCACCGTCGCGGTGGGCTGGTCGGGCTACCTGGTCAGCTTCATCACCACCACGCTGCACCTGCCTTTCCCGATGCAGCTCACCCAGGCGCCGATCGACTGGAACGGCACCGACTTCGTTTCCACCGGCAGCCTGTTCAACCTGCCGGCGATCCTGATCGTCGCCGCCATCAGCGGCCTGTGCTACGTCGGCATCACCCAGTCCGCGTTCGTCAATGCGATCGTGGTGGCGATCAAGGTCACCGTCATCTGCCTGTTCGTCGGGTTCGGCCTGCAGCACATCGATCCGGCCAACTGGACCCCGTTCATTCCGCCGAACGAAGGCCCGGGCAAGTTCGGCTTCGAGGGCGTGACCCGCGCCGCGGCGATCGTGTTCTTCGCCTACATCGGTTTCGACGCGGTCTCCACCGCCGCCGGCGAGGCCAAGAACCCGCAGCGCGACATGCCGATCGGCATTCTCGGCTCGCTGGCGATCTGCACGGTCATCTACATCGTGGTGTGCGCGGTGCTGACCGGCATGACCCACTACAGCCTGCTGGGCACGCCCAAGCCGGTGGCGACCGCGCTGGAAGCGTTCCCGGATCTGTCGTGGCTGAAGACCGCGGTGGAAATCGGCGCCATCGCCGGCCTGTCCTCGGTGATCCTGGTGATGCTGATGGCGCAGCCGCGCATCTTCTACAGCATGTCCAAGGACGGCCTGATGCCGAAGCTGTTCGGCAAGGTCCATCCCAAGTTCCGCACGCCCTACGTCGGCACGATCATCGTCGGCGTGCTCGCCGCCATCCTGGCCGGCCTGATGCCGCTCAACGTGCTGGGCGAGTTGGTGTCGATGGGCACCCTGCTGGCCTTTGCCACCGTCTGCATCGGCGTGCTGGTACTACGCTATACCCGCCCCGAACTGCCGCGCCCGTTCCGCGTGCCGCTGGCGAACATCATCTGCCCCGTGGGCGCGCTCGCCTGCCTGTATCTGTTCTGGCAGCCCTTCGTGGAGCACTGGCCGATCTTCGTCGGCTGGACCGTGTTCGGCCTGCTGATCTATTTCAGCTACGGCTACCACCACAGCAAACTGCGGCAGAAGGCCTGAGGGCCCGAACGGGCCGGCGCACGGCGCCGGCCTTTTTCATTGCATGCATCATGACGGTGGCCGGGATATCGCCCGTCCATACGTCTTGATGAAGAACGACGATTGGAAGTGGATTGATGTTCGGACAACTCTGGGCCACCAAGCACCCCCATGCCAGCCATAGCGACGCCGAAGGCCTGAGCCTGCGCCGCACCCTCGGACCGTGGGGCCTGACCGCGCTGGGCATCGGCGCGGTGATCGGCGGCGGCATCTTCGTCATCACCGGCCAGGCGGCGGCCAACCACGCCGGCCCGGCGATCATGCTGAGCTTCGTGCTGGCGGCGATTTGCTGCACCTTCTGCGCGCTGGCCTATGCCGAGTTCGCGGCGATGGTGCCGGTGTCCGGCAGCGCCTACACCTACACCTACGCCACCCTCGGCGAACTGGCGGCCTGGTTCATCGGCTGGATGCTGGTACTGGAATACGGCGTCTCGGCCTCGGCGGTCGCGGTCAGCTGGACCGGCTATTTCCTCAGCCTGCTGGAACACTTCGACATCCACCTGCCCGCGGCGCTGGTCAGCGCGCCGCTGGACGCCAAGCTGCAACCGACCGGCGCCATCGCCAACCTGCCCGCCGCCGCCATCGTGCTGCTGCTGACCTGGCTGTGCTACGTCGGCATCCGCAAGTCCTCGGCGATGAACATGGCGATGGTGCTGCTCAAGAGCGGCCTGATCGTGCTGGTCATCGTGGTTGGCTGGAAGTACGTGGATCCGGCCAACTGGCAGCCCTTCATCCCGGCCAATGAAGGCCCCGGCAAGTTCGGCTGGGAAGGCGTGCTGCGTGGCGCCTCGATGGTGTTCTTCGCCTACATCGGCTTCGAGGCGGTTTCGGTGGCGGCGCAGGAGTCGCATCGTCCGCAACGCGACATGCCGGTCGGCATGCTGCTGTCGCTGGCCATCTGCACGGTGCTGTACATCGCGATGGCCGCGGTCATGACCGGACTGGTGCCCTACACCCTGCTGGGCACCGACGAACCGGTGGTCACCGCGGTGGCCGCGCATCCGCAACTGGGCTGGCTGCGCGTGGTGGTGGAAATCGGCGCGCTGGTCGGCCTGTCCTCGGTGGTGCTGGTGATGATCATCGGCCAGCCGCGCATCTTCATGATCATGGCCCGCGACGGCCTGCTGCCGCCGGTGTTCACCAGGATCCATCCCGAGTACCGCACCCCACACATCAACACCGTCATCACCGGCATCGGCATCGCCCTGCTGGCGGCGCTGTTCCCGCTGGACGTGCTGGGCGAGCTGACCTCGATGGGTACGCTGATCGCCTTCGCCGCGGTCTGCCTGGGCGTGCTGATCCTGCGCCGGACCCAGCCCGACCTGCCGCGCCCGTTCCGGATTCCGGCCGCTTGGCTGATCTGCACCCTGGGCATCCTGTGCTGCCTGGCGCTGCTGTCGGCGATGACCGCGCACAACTGGTTCCTGATGGCGGTCTGGACGGCGGTCGGTTTCGCGATCTACTTCCTGTACGGTCACCGCCACAGCAAGCTGCGGCGCTGAACCACGCCACCGGGCCGCGCCTGCGGCCCGTCCTCGCGCCGTCCCGCCCAGCCGGGGCGGCAGGCGCTAAAATGGCGCCATGAACGCCCCCCTGCCCTATGACGCCGGACGCCTGAGCGAACTGGCGAAGCTGTTGATCAGCAACATCCGTGAGCTGTCGCAGGCCGGCTGGACGCCGGCCACCAGCAGCAACTTCTCGCACCGGCTGGACGATCGCCACGCCGCCATCACCGTGTCCGGGCGCGACAAGGGGCGGCTGGAGGAAGCCGACATCATGGTGGTGGACTTCGACGGCAAGGCGGTCGGCAGCGACCACCGTCCCTCCGCCGAGACCCTGCTGCACACCCAGTTGTATCGCCGCTTCCCCGAGATCGGCTGCGTGCTGCACACCCATTCGCCGGTGCAGACCATCGCCTCGCGGCTGTACGCCGGCGCCGGCCACATCCGGCTGGAAGGCTACGAGCTGCTCAAGGCGTTCCACGGCAATACCACCCACGAGACCGAAATCCAGGTGCCGGTGTTCAGCAACACCCAGGACATGCCGACCCTGGCCGCCCAGGTCGACGCGTTGCTGGACCGGCAGCCGCTGTGGGGCTACCTGATCGACGGCCACGGCCTGTACGCCTGGGGCCGCGACATGGCCGAGGCTCGCCGCCACCTGGAAGCCTTCGAGTTCCTGTTCCACTGCGAACTGGAGCTGCGCAAGCTGGGTTGCCGGCGCTGAGCCGCTGATAACCCCGTGCCACGCCGCGCGCCTGCGCGGTAACTGGACCGGAACCAGGTGCCTGCTACCCTTGTATTCCCCACGCGTCGAGCCATATCGCCATGAGCCGCCTCCGCATCTTCCATGAAAGCGACCCGGTCACCCCCGAGTTCGCCAGCTACGATCCCGATTTCATCGCCACCGAGCTGCAGAAGGTCGGCGTGACCTTCGAGCGCTGGAAAGCCAACAAGGCGATCCAGCCGGGCGCCGCGCCGGAGGACGTGATGGACGCCTACCGCGCCGACATCGACCGGCTGGTCAGCGAACGCGGGTTCAAGACGGTGGACGTGGTCAGCATCGCGCCGGACAACCCCAAGCGCGAGGAAATGCGCGCCAAGTTCCTCGACGAGCATTACCACAAGGAAGACGAAGTGCGCTTCTTCGTCGCCGGCTCGGGCCTGTTCACCCTGCACGTGGACGACAAGGTCTACGAGGTGGAGTGCGTCCAGGACGATCTGATCGCCGTGCCGGACAGCACCCTGCACTGGTTCGACATGGGGCCGGAACCGCATTTCGTCGCGATCCGTTTCTTCACCGAACCGGATGGCTGGGTCGGCCATTTCACCGGCACCACCATCGCCCAGCAGTTCCCGCGCTACAACGGCCCGACCCGGCCCGAGTAAGCCCGTCCCGCCTCCCGCGACGCGGTGGCATACCCGCCGCCGGGCGCCGCCGTTCCCAACTCATTCCCCATTCCCGAAATCCACCCGCCCCATGCTCCGCGCCATCCTCACCGATATCGAAGGCACCACCAGCAGCATCTCCTTCGTCAAGGACGTGCTGTTTCCCTACGCCCGCCGCGCCCTGCCCGGCTTCGTCCGCGAACACGGCCAGGAACCGGAGGTGCGCCGCTGGCTGGATGCGGTCGCCACCGAACACGGCGCGATCTGCAGTGACGATGTCATCGTCGAGACCCTGCAGGGCTGGATCGATCAGGATCGCAAGCACACCGCGCTGAAGGCGCTGCAGGGCATGATCTGGGACGCGGGCTACCGCGACGCCGACTTCACCGCGCACATCTACCCGGATGCGGCGCCGGCGCTCGCCCGGTGGTACGAGCAGGGCTATCCGCTGTACGTGTATTCCTCCGGCTCGGTGCCGGCGCAGAAGCTGTTCTTCGGCCATAGCGACGCCGGCGACCTGACCCCGATGATTTCGGGTTGGTTCGACACCGAAATCGGCGGCAAGCGCGAAGCGGACAGCTATCGCCGCATCGCCGAGCGGATTGGCGCGCCGGCCGGCGAAATCCTGTTCCTGTCCGACGTGGTCGAGGAATTGGACGCGGCCCGTGAAGCCGGCATGCGCACCCAGTTGATCGATCGCCTGCAGGACTATCCGCAGCCGCGCCTGGACGGCGCCGCGAACGGCCATCCGCGCGCGGTCGGCTTCGACGGTATCGAACTGCCGCACTGAATCTTGTTGCGAGCGATTCGCATTTCCTCATCCGGCGGCGACAACGGCTAGACTGCGTGCCGTTGCCAGCCAGCCCGCGCTCGCCAGCACGTCCCGCCAGCCAGCATTCGCCAGCCAGCCGGGAACCGAAAACGCCCCCGCCGGGGCGTTTTTCATTTGCGCCGCTATTTCGCGTGGATCTTCTCGCCGCGCGCCAGCATCGCGACCAGTTTTTCGATGCGGGCCGCCCGGGTTTCCGCCTTCTTCGCCGTGTGCACGCGCCAGCAGACCGCGTAGCGGTTGGTCCGGTCCAGGGTTTCGAAGAAGCGCGCGGCCTTCGGCGACTTCACCAGCGCCGCCGCCAGTTCCGCCGGCACCTCCATCACCGCCGCGCTTGCGTAGGCCGCAGCCCAGCGTCCGTCGGCGCGCGCCAGTTCGATTTCACGCAGGCCGCCCTCGCGCATCCGGCCCGAGGCGATCAGTGCCTCGGCCTTGCCGACGTTGATTTTCGACCACAGGCTGCGCGGGCGTCGCGGGGTGAACCGTTGCAGGAAACTCTGTTCGTCGAACGTGCGGCGCTGACCGTCGATCCAGCCATGGCACAGCGCCACCTCCAGGGCCTCGGCATAGCTCACGGAGACCACGCCCGCGTCCTTCTTGGCGATCCTCAGCCACAAGCCCGGAGTATCCGTATTCGCGGCGAGCCATTTTTCCCAGGCCGCGGCGTTGCGGAACAGCTTGATCGGAAGGTCGAGCGCATCGTTGGCCATCGGCATGCTCCTGTCGGGTTTTCGCCTGTCCCAGCGTGCCGCTATTCGGCCGCCTGCTGCAGCCGATAGGTGGTGGACGTGGCCTGCTCGCCCCGCCACCGATCGAATGCCCGCACGTCGATGCGATGCTCGCCCGCTGCCAGATCCGTCGGCAGCGCGCCGCGCCAGAGGTGGGTGGAGGTGTCGGCTTCCGGCGAACGATCGTAGCCACGCAACGCGATCGCGGTGTCGTCCGCGATGTTCTCCGCCAGCAGCGCCGGATCGGCCTGCAGTACACGCCGCATCGGTTTCCATTCACCGCCGTCGATGCGGTACTCGACCCGCGTATCGGCTTCACCCATGTAGACGTTGGCGTATACGCCGTAGGCCGGATAGGCGCCCTGTCGCAACACCTTCGGCGCATGCAGGCCGATCGCCGGATCACCGGCCGCGCGCGCCACGTGGTAGCGCAGCGCATAGTCGCCGTCCGGCTGGATCGTCAGCCACGCGTAGCCGTTGGGAGTGCCGTCGCTCATGGTCGTGTCGGGGATGCCCTGCGCATCCTTCACCCCCGACCAGAACGCGCCGCAGGTGGCGCCGACGTTGTACTCGTGCAGCGGCTGCGCGCCCTGCCAGCCGGTGTCCGCGCCATGACGGTAGTGGCGCTGGTTGTGGGTGTGCGCGCTGATCAGCAGCACCTGCGTATGTTCCCGCAGCAGGGTGAACAGGCGTTCGCGGTCGGCACGGCGGAAAGTCTCCACACCCGGGAGGGGATCGAAGAACGGGATGTGCGCG
Source organism: Pseudoxanthomonas sp. 22568 (assembly GCF_052044485.1). Lineage (NCBI taxonomy): Bacteria > Pseudomonadati > Pseudomonadota > Gammaproteobacteria > Lysobacterales > Lysobacteraceae > Pseudoxanthomonas > Pseudoxanthomonas sp. 22568. The sequence continues at coordinate 374,378 of NZ_JBQENC010000001.1, read as the reverse complement.
GCAATCACCACCCGGCGTTCCTTCGGCAGGGTCGCCAGATACTGCCGGAGGAAATCGAACTGCTCTTCGCGCAGCCCGCCAAAGTAGGCCGGTTTCTGGCCCGGGCGATAGACCACGTCGTCCAGCACGACGAAGCTGGCCTGCGGCTCCTCCCACGCATAGGTGTCCGGACCGTAGACGTTGCGGAAACTCAGCAGCGAGTCCTCGTCGGCCTGCGCGTCGAAATCCAGATCGTGGTTTCCGGCCACGTGCAGCCAGGGCACGCCCAGTTTCGCCGTCACCTGGTTCATGGCCGGATACAGGCTCAAATCATCATTGACGATATCGCCCACGCTCAGTCCCAGGCGGGCGCCGTGCCGGCCGACCAACGGCGCCACGATGTCGCGCGCGTAGTAATCCACGTCGGTCCGCGTCTTGGGTTGCGGGTCGCCGAACACCAGCATCTCCAGACTGGCGCCGCTCCCGCGCCGCACAGCGGGCAACAGGCCGAAATCCACCTGGGCCGGGACGGCGGCGGCCGGAATGCCGCCGTACTTCAGCGCGGGCGACCCCTGCGGGAACAGATGCTGCCAGAACCGGGGCAAGCCGTCGGCGCCGGTCGGCACGGCGTACGCCGGCGGCTTTATCACGAAGACGGTGGCGCGCTCGCGTCCGGGTAGCCGGTAGCCTCCCCGCGCGTCGCTGACGGCGACATCGCGGCCGTTGGAGACCTTCACTCCGGCCAGGCCCTGTTCGTGCGGATCGCGGCGGCCATTGCCGTTGGCATCCAGGTAGATCACCCCGGTCACTTCGGCCAACGCCTGTCCGGTGGCCGCGGCCGCCGCCTGCGTGGCCGCGGTGGCGTCCTCTGCCCGCGACGACGCGGACGCATCCGCAATGGCCAACAACGACAGGACGACGAGCGGCAGCCATACCACGCGCTGGGTCATATCCACGGATTCCGGCGACGCCCCTCGGGCAACCCGCCGATTATCGTGCGGCAGCGGCGTACCTCGCCACCGCGATGCAGGTTCAGGCGGAATGGCGGGCCGCGAGCAACGCCTCGACGTCGGCCAGACCCAGCCCGCGGCTGCGCAACAGCACCAGCAGGTGATACAGCAGGTCCGCGCTTTCGCCGAGCAGCGCCGCCTCGTCCTGCGCCACGGCAGCCAACGCCGTCTCCACGCCTTCCTCGCCGACCTTCTGCGCAATCCGGCGCACACCTTCCTCGAACAGCCGGGTGGTATAGCTGCCCGCCGGGCGCTCGCGCTCGCGGCGCGCCACCAGCGCGTCCAATTCGGCCAGGAACGAGCCCGGCGCCTCCGCGAAGCAACTGGCGCGCTGGAGGTGGCAAGTCGGCCCGTGCGGCACCGCCTGGACCAGCAGGGTGTCGTTGTCGCAATCGGCCTCGATGGCCCGTACTTCCAGCACGTGGCCGGAACTCTCCCCCTTGGTCCACAGGCGCTGCTTGCTGCGGCTGTAGAAGGTCACCCGGCCGCTGGCCAGGGTCGCCTCCAGGGCTTCGCGGTTCATGTAACCGAGCATCAACACGCGGCGGGTCGAGGCATCCTGCACGATCACCGGCAGCAGGCCGTCGCCCTTGTTCCAATCCAGTTGTTCCGGTTCAAGCGACATCACGCACCTCGATGCACTGCCCGCGCAGGTAGGTCTTCAGACCCGGAATGGCGATCCGGCCACTGTGGAACACGCTGGCAGCGAGCGCGCCATCGACATCGGCACGCTGGAATACCTCGGCAAAATGTTCGGGTTCCCCGGCACCGCCGGAAGCCACCAGCGGCACCGCGCACAGCGCGCGCACGGCGGTCAATTGCTCGATGTCGTAGCCGCGCCGCACGCCGTCGCTGTCCATGCAGTTGAGCACGATTTCGCCCGCGCCCAGCCGCTGCGCTTCGACCACCCAGTCCAGCGTACGCACCGGCAGCGCGCGGGTGCGTGCCGGATCGCCGGTGTACTGGCGCACCCGCCATTCGCCGTCGGCCTCGCGCACCGAATCAATACCGACCACCACGCATTGCACCCCGAAGGCCTTTGCCAGCTCGCCAATCAGCGCGGGACGTTCCAGCGCCGGCGTGTTGATCGAAATCTTGTCCGCGCCGGCGTGCAGCACACGCCGCGCGGTATCCACGTCGCGGATGCCGCCTGCCACGCAGAACGGAATGTCGAGCAGGCGCGAGACCCGCTCCACCCATGCGTAATCCACCGAGCGCCCTTCCGGACTGGCGCCGATGTCGTAGAACACCAGTTCGTCGGCGCCGGCATCTCGGTAGCGCAATGCCAGCTCGGTGATGTCGCCCATGTCGACGTGATCGCGGAAACGCACGCCCTTGACCACGCGGCCGTCGCGCACGTCCAGGCACGGGATGATGCGCCGGCTCAGCATGACAACGCCTCGGCCACGCTGAAGCGGCCTTCCAGCAGCGCGCGCCCCAGCACGATGCCGGCACAGCCCTGCGCGCGCGCGGCGGCGATATCGTCCAGCGCGCGCACGCCGCCGGACGCCTGCACGCGCAGACGCGGCGCAACCGCGCCCAGATGCCGGTACAGATCGAGGTTGGGGCCGGACAGCATGCCGTCGCGGGCGATATCGGTGCTCAGCGCGTGGACCAGTCCGCCGGCCTCGAAGCGGACCGCCAGTTCATCCAGGGTCACGCCGGCGTCCTCGGTCCAGCCGTGCACCGGCAATCGCCAGACGCCGGCGGCGTCCTGGCGCGTGTCCAGCGCCACGGTGATGCGCTCGGCGCCGAACTCGGCCAACCAGGCCAGCACCGCCTCCGGTTCGCGCACGGCCAGCGACCCGATCACCACCCGCGCCGCACCGGCATCGAGCAGACGCGCGACATCCTCGCGCGAGCGCACGCCGCCGCCGGTCTGGACCCGCAGCCCGGTGGTGGTGGCGATATCGCGCAGCAGCGGTGCCAGGGTGTAGCCGCCGGCGCGGGCGGCATCCAGATCCACCAGATGCAGCCAGCGCGCGCCCTGTTCCGCATAGCCGCGGATGATCGCCAGCGGGTCGTCGCCATAGCGGGTCTCGCGCGCATAGTCGCCCTGCGCCAGCCGCACGACCCGACCGTCGCGGATGTCGATGGCCGGATAGGCCTGGAAGTCCTGTTGCGCGCGCGCGCCTGCCGATACCGCGACCATCATTGCAATCCCGTTTCGATGAAGTTCCGGATCAGCCGCGCACCGACCTCGGCCGAGCGCTCCGGATGGAACTGCGCACCGGCCACGCGGCCACGCTGCACCACCGCCGCGAACAGCTGGCCATGCTCGGTGCTCATCAGGCAATCCGCACCGACCGGCGCGGCGTAGCTGTGCACGAAATAGGCATGGCCGCCCTCCAGGCCGGTGGTCAGACCGGACCCGCGCTGCGTACGCAGCGTGTTCCAGCCCATGTGCGGGACCCGGATGCCGGGACCCGGCGACAATCGCGCCACCCGCCCCGGCAACAGGCCCAGGCAGGGCGTGTCGTCTTCTTCCGAATGTTCGAACAACAGCTGCATTCCGACGCAGACCCCCAGCAACGGGCGTTCCAGTTGTCGCAGCACTTCGATCAGTCCCTGCTCGCGCAGCCGTGCCATCACCGTGGCCGCGGTGCTCACGCCAGGCAGGATGACCCGGTCCGCGGCGCGGATGACCGCCGCATCCGCGGTGAGCGTGGCGGCCACGCCCAGGCGCTCCAGCGCGTAGCGGACCGAACCGATGTTGGCGCCACCGGCATCCACCAACGCCACCTGCATCACAACGCTCCCTTGGTCGAGGGCAGTTCCGCGCCTTCGCGCCGGATCGCCTGGCGCAACGCGCGCGCCAGCGCCTTGAAGCAGGCTTCGATTTTGTGGTGGTCGTTGTCGCCGCGAACGCTCAGGTTGAGGTTGAGGCCGGAGGCGTCGCACAGCGAGCGGAAGAAATGCGGCACCAGTTCGGTGGGCAGATCGCCGACCCGCTCGCGGCGGAATTCACCGTCGAACACGAAGTACGGCCGGCCGCTGAAATCCAGCGCCGCGCTGGCCAGGGTTTCGTCCATCGGCAGGGTGAAGCCGTAGCGGCCGATGCCGCGCTTGTCGCCCAGCGCCTGCTTCAGCGCCTGTCCCAGCGCCAGGCCGGTGTCCTCCACCGTGTGGTGCTCGTCGATGTGCAGATCGCCCTCGGTGTCGATGCGCAGGGCGAAACCGCCGTGCTTGCCGATCTGTTCCAGCATGTGGTCGAAGAACGGCAGTCCCGTGCGGATGACCGGCTCGGCCACCCGATCCAGATCCACCTCCACGCGGATACGGGTTTCCTTCGTATTGCGCTGGACATCTGCCCGGCGCGGCGCATCGGCCAGTTCATGCGCGATCGACGGCCAGTCCCAGTCGCCACCGAACTGCGAGGTCTTCAGCTGGAAACCGCGGATGCGCAGGTTGTCGGCGAACTGGATATCGGTGGGCCGGTCGCCGACCATCGCCGAGCGCGCCCAGTCGATCTCGCGATCCTGGAGATAGTGCAGGACCAGCCCGATGCCGGGCTTGCGGGTCGGACGGTTCTCTTCCGGCCAGCTCGGGTCGACCAGCACTTCGCGGAAACGGATGCCCTGGCTTTCGAAGATCTGCAGCATGAGACCGTTCGGACCATCGAACGACGCCTGCGGATAGCCTTCGCTGCCCAATCCGTCCTGGTTGCTGACGATGACGAACTGGTAGCCGGCGTCGCGCAGCTTCAGCAACGCCGGAATGCAGTCGCGCACGAACCGGATCTTCTCGTAGGCGTCGATCTGGAAATCGGCCGGTTCCTCAATGAGGGTGCCATCGCGATCGATGAACAGGATCGGAGTCATGCCGCCGCCTCCCGCACGGCCAGTGCCGCCAGCACCCGTTCGTTCTGCTCCGGACTGCCGATGCTGATCCGCAGCGCGTCGCCCAGTTGCGGCGCGGTGCGCTGGTCGCGCACCACCACGCCGTTGGACAGCAGCGCGGTGAACGCGCGGTCGGCATCGTCGAACCGCACCAACAGGTAGTTGCCCTGCGAGGGGTAGACGCGACGCACGCCGGGAAGCGCCGCCAGCGCGCTCCGCATCCGCTCGCGTTCACGCCGCACCCGTTCCACCCGCTGCCGGGTCTGCGCCAGCGCCGCCGGCGCCAGGCCGGCGAGCGCGAGTTCCGCGCAGGGCGCAGGCACCGGATACGGCGCCTGGCAGGCACGCAGCACGGCGATCAGTTCCTCCGCGGCGATCGCCACGCCGATTCGCGCGGCCGCCAGCGCGTGCGCCTTGGACAGCGTGCGCAACACCACCAGATTGGGGAACCGCGCAATCAAGTTGCTGGCCGAGGGAACATCGGAGAACTCCACATAGGCCTCGTCGACCACCAGCAGCGCACGACCGGCCAGGCGCCCGGCCAGGTCCGCGATTTCCTCCCGCGTGCAGGCGCGTCCGGTGGGATTGGTCGGCGAGCACAGGAACACCAGCTTGGCGCCGTTCGCCAGCGCGGCGGCGGCCAGTCCATCCAAATCCGGCTCGAAGCCCTGCTCGGTATCGCGCAGCGGCACATCGATGAGCGGTGCGTTCTGCAATCGCGCGGACACCGCGTACATGCCGAAGACCGGCGAGCTGATCACCACCCCGTCGCGTTCCGGCACGCACAGCGCGCGCACCAGCAGATCGATGGCCTCGTCGCTGCCGCGGCCGATAAGCAACTGCTCCGGGGCACAGCCATACAGGTCAGCCAGCGCCGCGCGCAAGGCCGCTGGTTGCGGTTCCGGATAGCGCTGGCAAGTCGCACCCGCGTCGGCGGGGTTGGACCAGGCCGACTCGTTGGCGTTGAGCCAGACATCCCCGCGCAAGGCTTCGGTGCGGGCCGATTTGTAGCCACCGAAACCGCGCAGGTCGGGCCTGACCAGACTCAGCACTCCGGCATTTGCCGCCTTGTTGTCGGGCGTATTCATGCCGCCTCCAGCCGCAGCGCGACCGCGTTGGCATGCGCGTCAAGTCCCTCGGCGCGCGCCAGGGTCAATGCGCACGCGCCGATGCGGCTGATGCCCGCGCGGCTGGCCGCCTGCACGCTGACGAAATTCTGGAAGCTGGCCACGCTCACGCCGCTGTAGGCGCGCGCGGCGCCGCTGGTCGGCAGCACGTGGTTGGTACCGCTGCAATAGTCGCCCAGCGCTTCGGGCGTGTAATCGCCCAGGAACACCGATCCGGCCGCTTCCACCCGCTCCAGCCAGGCGCGCGGGTCGCGCAGGGCCAGGATCAGGTGCTCGGGCGCGTATTCGTTGCTGATCGAAAACGCATCGTCCAGCCGCTCCACTTCGATCAAGCGCGAGGCGGACAGCGCCTGGCGCGCGATCGCCGCGCGCGGCAACGCCGCGAGCTGGCGTTCCAGTTCCGCCGCGACGCGGTCGATGAGCGAAGGTGCGTCCGACAGCAGCAGCACCTGCGAATCCGGGCCATGCTCAGCCTGCGACAGCAGATCCGCCGCGACGAACGCGGGATCCGCACCGGCATCGGCGATCACCAGCACTTCCGACGGCCCGGCCGGCATGTCGATGGCAGCCATGCCGGCCTGCGCGACCTGTTGCTTGGCCTCGGTCACGTAACTGTTGCCCGGCCCGAACAGCTTGTCGCAGCGGGGCACGCTGGCGGTGCCGAACGCCATCGCCGCGATCGCCTGCGCGCCGCCCAACTTGAACACGCGGGTCACGCCGGTCATCCGCGCGGCCACCAGCACGGCGGGATCGGCGCTGCCGTCGGCGCGCGGCGGCGTGCACAGCACCACCTCGCGGCAACCGGCCAGGTGCGCCGGCACACCCAGCATCAATGCGGTGGAAGGCAACGGCGCACTGCCGGCTGGGACGTACAGTCCCACCCGCGCAATCGGCCGGATCATCCGTTCGCAAAGCACGCCGGGTGCGGTTTCGACCGCGTACGGCTGGGCCATGCCCGCGCGGTGGAAGGCTTCGATGCGGGCGACCGCCTCCTCCATCGCCTGCTTCAGCGCCGGCGCCACCGCCGCTTCGGCGGCGGCGAACTCCGCCGCGGGCACTTCGAAATCGTCCAGCGCCACACCGTCGAAACGGCTGGTGAATTCGCGCAGCGCCGGGTCGCCGAGCTGGCGCACTTCCGCCAGCACCGCGGCGACCGCGTCGCGGGTGCGCTGGGCCACCACCTGCACCGGACGGCGCAGGGCGGCGCGGCGTTGTTCGTCATCGAGGCAGGACCAGATCAAGCGATTCATGCCAGCGACCTCTCGACCGAAAGCACCATCAATCCCTGCGCGCCGGCGCGTTCCAGTTCTTCCAGCCGCTGCCAGGTGATGGCGCCGTGGCACATGGTCTGCAGCGACAGCGGACCTTCGCCGGAACCGGGCAGTTGGACCAGCGGTTCCGCATCCGGCAGCAGGCGCGAAAGTTCGGCGACGGTGTCGCGGTTGGCGCGGAACATCAGCAGCTTGCTGTCCTTGAGCTTGAGCACGCCGTCGACCCGGCGCAGCAGCATCGCCGCCAGTCCCGCGCGCTCGTCCTCGAACTCGCGGACCGGACCGGCCAACACGGCCTCGCTGTCCAGCAGGGTTTCCACCGGCTTGAGCTGGTTGGCCGCCAGGGTCGCGCCGCTGGAAACCAGATCGCAGATCAGGTCGGCGGTGCCCAGGCGCGGGGCGATTTCCACCGAACCCGACAACTCCACCACGCCCGCTTCCACGCCCTGGCGCCGCAGCCAGTCCGACAGGATCGCCGGATAGCTGGTGGCGATGCGCAGGCCCTGCAGTTGCGCCGCGCCCTGCCATTCCCAATTGTCCGGCACCGCCAGCATCAGCCGGCACTGGCCGAAGCCGAGCGGACGCAGTTCCCGGTAGGCCGCCGGCAGGCCGATGCGCGCGCGTTCGCCGGCCTGTTCATCCAGTTCGTTGCGACCGACCACGCCGAAGTCGCACACGCCGTCGGCAATCAGGCCCGGAATGTCGTCGTCGCGCACCAGCAGCAGGTCGATCGGCAGCGATTCGCCGTAGCAGAACAGCTTGTCGCGGCTTTCGCGCCAACTCAGTCCGCAGGCGGCGAGCAGCGCGCGCGCGGGTTCGGCCAGGCGGCCACTTTTCTGGATGGCGATGCGCAGGCGGTCGCGCGTCGCGGGTACAACCCTGGGACTCATGGGAGGAACTCAGTGGGAGGCGCCGTTGGCGCGCGGTTGCTGCTGCTGGAACGCGGTGGCGTAGCCGCCGGTGCCCCGTTCGAGGGTGCGGGCGACCCGCCCGATGGTGGTCACGCTGACCTGGGTCAGCTCGTGGATTTCCCGGTAAGGCACGCCCTTGAGCAGCAGCGGCACCACCCGCCAGCGGTCGGCCATGGCCTCCAACTCGGCCGGCGTGCACAGGTCTTCCAGGAACGCCCGCACCTGCCCGGCTTCGCCCAGGCTGGCCAGCGCCTGGGAAAGCGCCTGCAGGGAGGCGCTTTCGGCGCGGTCATCGTCGGGAATGGCGGGGCGGCGCTTCATGGGGAGTCAGTGGGGTCCAGGAAATCAGGGACCGGCGACCGGCCCAATCAATGTACTAATGCGTTAATACATTAGTTGAGCCTCCAGGCCCCGTCAAGTCCGCCCCCTCCCGGCGTCCCCCGGTCCCACGGTTAAACTGGCGGCCGGTCCGCCGGCCCGGCGGGTGCTCTGGATCGGGGACGGGAATGAGGGAAGCCATCCGCGGACTTCGCTGGCTGCTGGCCGCGCTGATGCTGTTCTGCGCGCCCGCACAGGCGCAGGCACCACTGGTGATGTCAGGCGATGCGGCCACCCATGCCCTGGCTCCCCATACGACCTATTTCCACGACAGCGATGGCCGGGCCGATATCCGGGCGATCGAGACCAGCCTGCGGGCGGGACGCTTCCGGCCATTGCCAGGCGACGATGCATCCTTCGGTTTCCAGCCCGGCGCCTACTGGTTCCACGTCAGCCTGCTCAATCGCAACCTGCAGGAACCGCGCTGGCTGCTGGTCCAGCAGTACGCGCTGAGCGATCGGCTGGACGTGTACGTGCGCTACCCCGACGGCCAGTTGTTCCACCAGGCCGGTGGCGATCACCTGCATTTCGAGCAGCGCAGCGTGCGCTACCGGCATCCGAACTTCCAGCTTGACCTGCCGCCCGGACAGCCGGCGGATCTGTTCGTCCGGGTGGAAAGCCAGAGCTCGATGCAGGTGCCGCTGGCCCTGTACACGCCAACCGCCTTCGCCGAACTCTCGCGCGACGCACAGTTCGCGATGGGCGTGTACTACGGCATCCTGCTGGCGCTGTTCACCTACAACCTGGTGTTGTGGCTGACCCTGCGCGACGCCAGCTACTTCTGGTACATGTTCCATATCAGCGCGTTCGGGCTGGTGCTGTTCACCTTGTACGGATTGGGCTTCGAGTACCTGTGGCCGCATTCACCGTGGCTGGCGGACAAGGCCGTACCGCTTTCGATCTGCTTGGCGCAGATCGGCATGCAACAGTTCGCACGCAATTTCCTAGGCCTGGCCCGGCGCTGGCCGCTGGGTGACCGCATCGGCCTGGGCATGATCGCGCTGTTCGTGGTGCTGGGCGTCGCCACCACCTGGATTCCCATCCGGCTATCCACCCAGTTGGCGGTGGTCGCGGTGATCCTGAGCGTGGCCTGGATCGCGGTCGAGGCGGTGGTTGCCATGCGCAGCGGCTACAAGCCGGCCAAGCTGTTCCTGCTGGCCTGGTCGATGTTCCTGGCGGGCATCGCGATGGTCGCGATGGTCGCCTTCGGCGCGCTGCCCAAGAACTTCGTCACCGAGTACAGCGTGCAGATCGGTTCGGCCCTGGAAATGCTGCTGCTGTCGGTCGCGCTGGGCTACCGCTACGCCTCGCTGCGCAACGAGAACGAGCGGATCGTGCGCGAATCGCGCGACCAGCTGGAAATCAAGGTCGAACAACGCACAGGCGAGTTGCGCAGCGCGCTGGAGCAACTGGAAGCCGCGCACCTGCGCCTGCGCGAGTTCAGCCAGTTGGATGGGCTGACCGAACTCTACAATCGCACCCACTTCCGCGAAGCCTTCGAACACCTGCTCTCGCAGGCGCGCAACAGCCAGCAGCCCATCTCGCTGCTGATGATCGATCTGGACCACTTCAAGCGCATCAACGATACCTACGGCCACCTGGTCGGCGACGACTGCCTGCGCTGGACTTCCAACACCATGGCCGAAACGCTGCGGCCTTACGGCGCGCTGGTCGCGCGCTTCGGTGGCGAGGAATTCATCGCCGCCCTGCCCGACATGGATCTGGACGAGGCCAGCAATGTGGCCGAGGAACTGCGCCAGCGCCTGCGCGATCGGCCCTGCCGCAGCGGGGATCTGGACATTCCCATCTCCGCCAGCATCGGCGTGCATTGCGTGGACATCGACAAGAACAGCATCGATTCCGCCCTGCAGGTCGCCGACCAGGCACTCTATACCGCCAAGGCCGAAGGCCGCGATTGCGTGCGCACGCTGTAGAGCCGGGCTTGCCCGGTCCCGCGGACTCAACCACGCGCGAAAAGCAGCGGAGCAAGCTCCGCTCTACCCACGTAGAGCCGAGCTCGCTCGGCTCCGCGGACTCAACCACGCGCGAAAAGCGGCGGAGCAAGCTCCGCTCTACCCACGTAGAGCCGAGCTCGCTCGGCTCCGCGGACTCAAACCAGGCGCGAAAAGCAGCGGAGCAAGCTCCGCTCTACCCACGTAGAGTCGAGCTCGCTCGGCTCCGCGGACTCAAACCATGTGCGAAAAGCAGCGGAGCAAGCTCCGCTCTACCCACGTAGAGCCGAGCTTGCTCGGCTGCGCAGACTCAAACGACGTGCGAAAAGCAGCGGAGCAAGCTCTGCTCTACCACGTAGAGCCGAGCTTGCTCGGCTCCGCGGACTCAAACCACGTGCGAAAAGCAGCGGAGCGAGCTCCGCTCTACCTCGCGTGCTTTCAGCGGCCCGCGAGCGCGCGGGCCTGCTCCAGTTCCACCTTCAGGCTGCTGGCCAGTTCCTCGCGCTTGACCTCGAACTGCTGTTCGCGGACCAGATCCTTCACCGTGACCATGCCGCGGGCGCGTTCGTCTTCGCCGGCCAGTACCACAAACCGGATGCCCGCGCGCGAGGCGTACTGGAACTGCTTGGCCAGCTTGCGCGCTTCCATCTGCACTTCGGTATTGATGCCGGCGGCACGCAGGCGGCGGGCGATGTCCAGCGAATCGGCCAGCGCGCCATCGTCCATCAGCGCCACCATCGCCTGCACGCTGCTCTCGTCGCTGCCGGCGATCAGGCCGGCCTCGCGCAACTGCCAGAACAGGCGGGTCAGGCCGATGGAGATGCCCACGCCGGGCAACTTCGACTTGGTGTAGTGGCTGGCCAGATCCTCGTAGCGGCCGCCCGAGCAGATCGAACCGATCTGGGCGTAGTCGTCCAACTGGGTCTCGTAGACGGTGCCGGTGTAGTAATCCAGGCCGCGTGCAATCGAGAAGTTGAGGCAATAGTCGCTCTCGGGAACGCCCAGCGCATGTACCAGTTCCAGCACTTCGCGCAGCTCGGCCACGCCCTGGGCCAGTGTCTCGTTGCCCTGCCCCAGCGCTTCCAGGCGGGCCAATGCGTCGGCATGGCTGGTCGAGCGCACGGCGACGAATTCGAGAATCCGCGCGACCGCTTCGGCCGGCACGTTGAAATCCGGACCTTGCAGGGTCTCGCGCACATAGTCGGCGCCGCGCTTGTCGAGCTTGTCGACCTCGCGCAGCACCAGTGCCTGGCGTTCGCCATCGGCGATGCCCTGGGCTTCGAAGAAGCCGCGCATCAGCTTGCGGTTGTTGAGCTGGATGGTGAACTTGCCGATGCCCAGATCACTGAAGACCGCGTGGATGACCGCCAGGATCTCGGCGTCGAAGCGGATGCTGAGCGCGTCCTTGCCGATGACGTCGATATCGCACTGGTAGAACTCGCGGAACCGGCCGCGCTGGGCGCGCTCGCCCCGGTACACCCGCTGGATCTGGTAGCGCCGGAACGGGAAGGTCAGTTCGTGCTCGTGCTCGGCCACGTAGCGGGCCAGCGGCACGGTCAGGTCGAAGCGCATCGCCAGTTCCGGCAGGCCCTCGGCGGAACCCGCCTCGGTCTTGGCCAGCGCGCCGGTGGACTGCACAAAATAGACCTGGCGCTCGGTCTCGCCGCCGGACTTGGTCAGCAGGGTCTCCGAGAGCTCGAACACCGGTGTTTCCACCGGCAGGAACCCGAAGCGCTCGTAGTTGCGGCGGATGGTGTCCAGCATGCGCTGGAACGCGATCTGCTCGCGCGGCAGCAGTTCCATCACTCCTGGCGGCGTGCGTGGCTTGATCAAGCGAAAACTCCGGGGGGACGAGCGTTATCGAGGGCCGTCATTCTAAGACTGAACGGCGCGCCGGGGGCAGGCATGCAAAAAACTGTTGCCGTCCGTCGACGTCCTGAATAGAATAGCCGGCTCACACGGGGTGTAGCTCAGTCTGGTAGAGCGCTACGTTCGGGACGTAGAGGTCGCAGGTTCGAATCCTGTCTCCCCGACCAATCGATAGGTCGCAATCAAGCCTGGAAAACGAATGTTTTTCGGGTTTTTTTGTGCCCGAAGACCCGAAGTCCCCCGTTCCACGGGGCCGAAGGCCGGCAGGCACCTCGCCGGCCGGCAAGACCTTCCCGGATCTCAGAACACCACGAACGCCTGCAATCGCACGTAGCGGTAGGCATAGCTGCCGGTGCCGGTGTCGGTCAGTACCGGGGTATCGGTGTAGCCGGCGTCCAGGCGCAGCCAGGCGTCCTTCCAGCGCGGGGTCTCCACGCCGAACTCGGCCAGGCGGGCGCGCTTCCAGCCCTCCTCGGAACTGCGCTGGCGGCCCCAGCCGGCGCGTGCGCTCCACTGGTAGCCGCCGATGTGGCGGCGCCAAGCCAGCACGCCGAGCGCTTCGCCGTACCAGGGCGGCGAATAGTAGTCGGCTTCGAAGGCTTCGCTGTTGCGGTAGTAGCGGGTGCGCAGTTGCGCGCTCAGGCCGTACTCCGGCGCGAACGCATAGACCAGATTGCCGCGCAGGTGGGTGCGCAGGTTGTCGCCGGTGCCGAAGTCCTGCACGCCGGCGACCAGGCTGGCGGACCAGCGATCGCTGAAGGGCATGTCGATGGCCGCGCCGGCGAAGGTCTGCACCCAGCCCTCGCGCACGCCGCGTCGGGTTTCCAGGACTTCGCGCTCGACGAAGATTTCCTTCCGCCAGGGATCGGTGCTGTGGATCGAGGCGCGGCCCAGCAGGTCGTCGCCGTTGCTGCCGATGTCGCCGTCCCAGCGCCAGTCCTTGCCCAGGCTGCCGGCGCCACTCAGGTAGGCGCGGTTCTCGGATTCGGACCAGTCGCGTCCGGAGAAGCGCGCGCGTTCGACCTTCACGCCCCACCAGTGCTCGATATCGCGGTGCTGGATGTCCCAGCCCAGTGCCAGCTTGCGGGTTTCGTTGTCGTCCGCATCGGAGCCCATCCAGAAGTCCGTCCGCAGCGCCGGGCGCGCGGCCGGCGCATCCTCGGCGGCATGGGCGGACAACACGGGAATCGCCAGCGCCCATCCCAGGGCGGCGGCGACGGCACACTTTCTCATTTGGTCCCCCAGGTCTTGCGCAGGCGCAGGATTTCGGCGGCATACCCCAGGACGCAGACCGGCTGCAGGATCATGGTGTAGGCCAGGGTGTAGAACAGGAATCCGCTGATGTTGCGGCGCACGCGCAGATCCTGGCTTTTGAACATCTTCGACTGCACGCGGAAGATGATCAGGTTCCACAGCGCCGCCAGCGGCAGTACCAGCAGCGTCATGATACCGGCGATCCAGTAATAGCCGAACAGCGCCAGGATCAAGCCGGGGATGAAGGCCAGCGTGTAGACCAGATCCAGCGGCAGGAACAGCAGGTTCCACCAGATGAACAAGGTGGTCATGCGCGGCTTGAACAGCAGGCTGCCGTGGCGAGCGAAAGCTTCCATCAGGCCACGTGACCAGCGCTGGCGCTGCTTGGAGAACTGGCCGAGCTTCTCCGGCACGCGGGTGAACAGGCAGGCTTCCTCGCAGTATCCGATGCGCGCGCCGGTCTTCAGCAGCGCCCACGACAGCACGATGTCCTCGCCCACGCACTCCGGCCAGCCGCCGGCCTGTTCGAGCGACTCGCGGGTGTACAGCGAGAACGCGCCCTGCGCGACCAGCGTGCCGTGATACATGCTCTGCATGCGCTTGACCGCGGCGATGCCGTGGAAGTAATCCCATTCCTGGCTGCGGGTCAGCCAGTTCTCGCGCGAGTTGCGCACCAGCACCGCGCCGGCCACCGCCACGGTGCCGGCCGGATCCGACAGGAACCGTTCCACCAGCTTGCGCAGCGCGTCCGGACGCAGATAGGAATCACCGTCGACGGTGACCACCAGCGCCTGCCGGGTTTCCGTCAGGCCGCGGTTGAGGGCCTTGGACTTGCCGCCGTTCTTCGGCTGGTTCAGCACGCGGATGCGCAGGCCGGGGCGCGCCTGGTCGGCCGCGGTCGCGCGGGCGATCGCGGCGCTGTCGTCGATGGAACCATCGTCGATCACGACCACTTCGATTTCACCCGGGTAATCCTGGCGCGACAGGCTGGTGAGGGTGTCGGCGATGTTCTCCGCCTCGTTGTAGCAGGCGACCAGTACGCAGACATCGGGCAGGCGTTCGAACCTGCGCAGGCGCGGACGGCGGTCGGCCAGGATGGAGCCGATCAGGAACGCGTTCATGAAGCCCGGCACGTAGGCGATGAACATGATCACGACCAGCGCCAGGGCGAAGCCCACATGGGCGGACAATTCATGCAGCCAGGGCTGGGACAGCTTGACGCTCAATCCGGCCCACGCCAGCGCGACGGCCAGCACCAGCACGTACTTGAGGCGGATCGGCACATAGAAGCGACGGAATTCCGGCACAGGAACCGGCGCGGGCACGGGCGGCTCCGGCGGCCGGGTACGGGCACCGTCCCACGGAGGGGCGTCTGAAGGCGAATGGGCGTCGTACATGGCGGCGTGGACACGGAGCGGATGTGCCTGTCATTGAGCAATTCGCGTGCCAACCCGGCGGGCCGGGCAATGTGACCTCTCATCGCCTCTCCGAGCCTTCGTTACAGTTTCGTGATTCAAATCACCGTTTTGTGACGCACAGGGTCACTTTTGGTCCTGCCCACCTGATGGCTCCGAAGGCCGCATTTCCGGTGCTCAGGCCCGCGCGCCCCGGGAGTTCCGCTTTTCGGGATGCTTTCGAGCCTCACGCGGAACCTGTCACGTATCGCTCACAAACCCCCACCCCGACTCGTGTTTTCGGCGGGAAACCGGGCAAGCAAGGCCGATTGATCGTGATTTTTAGTGATTTACATCACATAAATTTATGGATTATTAACAGAATCGTCCCGTTTGGGCGCCCTTTGGGTACCGCTTCCTAGACTTGGCAGGATTTGTGCGACTCATCACAAATCCAAGGACCACCAGCACGGTCTCCCCCGGGGGACCCAACTGTTAGCGACAGGGGCGGAACGTTTTGAAAAGAACCACATTGTCTTGGGCGCTTGCATGCGCCATGGGTGCGACCGGCCTGCCGGCTCTGGCAGCGGCACCCGCCACCACTCCCACCTTCCCGCCGGCCGGCGCCGGCAACAATCCGGGGCACGAGGCCTCGCTCGCGCAGGCCGCCCGCCTGCGCGACGAGTCGCGCTGGCTGGACGCCCTGGCGATATTCGAACGCCTGCAGGCCCAGCGCCCGGACGATCCTGAACTGTACCGCCTGCGTACCCTGACCCTGGGCGATGTCGGCAACAGCTACCAGGCCTGGGCGATGTACCGCGCCCGCCCCGAGCTGTTCGATGCCGCGCAGCGCGAGCAGTTCGAAGCCAACTACCTGGCCCGGTTGATCCTGTGGTCGCAGGCCTACCCGGAAAACGAGCGCAACCGCCTGGCCGAGGCGCGTGTGGCCGACAGCGCCATCGAGGAATATCTGCGACGGAGTCCGGCGAACGATCCAACCTTGCCGACGCGCATCCGTTATGACCGGCTGATCCTGCTGTCGAAGCTGGGACGCCACCAGCAGGTGGTCGACGAATACCAGGCCTTGAACGACACCGCCGGACTCGCGGTGCCCGCCTACGCGCTACCCGCGGTGGGCGATTCGTTCATGGCGCTCAAGCGTCCGTTCGAGGCCGCGCCGGTGCTGGAAGCCGCGCTCAAGGCCGATCCGGACAACAGCGACGTGCGCATGCAACTGGCCTACGCCTATCTGGAAAGCGAGCGGCCCACCACCGCCATCCGCGGCCTGGAAGCCTATCGCGAGACCCAGCCGGCCTGGCTGTACGCGCCGGGCGCGCGCCAGGGCAGCCAGAACTGGCGCCGCGCCGACACGGACAGCACGCTGGCGATGCTGCGCGCCTTCTCCGAGGACCTGCCCAGCGCCGAACGCGACATCACCGCCATGCTGGGCATCGCGCCCAACAACGCCGGCATGCAGACCTCGCTCGGCCAGGTCTACATGATGCGCGGCTGGCCGGAGCGGGCGCTGGAGCGCTTCCGCATGGCCTCCACGCTGGATGAACGCGACGTCAATGCGCGCGTCGGCCAGGTCGAGGCGCTGGTCACCCTGCGCCGCGACGACCAGGCCCGCGATCTGCACGATCTGCTGGTCAGGGAATACGGCGACCAGCCGAACGTGCAGCGCATGGACGAACTCTGGCGCAATCATCGCGGCTGGCAATGGCGCGCCTACGTGGCCGGCGCGCGCAGCAACGGCGGCAGCGGCAATACGCCGTTCGGCAACCGCGACGGCGAATATGGCGTGGAAGTGCAATCGCCGCTGTTCGATGACCGCTGGCGCCTGACCGCCGTGGCCGACGACCGCTGGGCGGACTTCGATCGGGATCGCATCCATCATCGCCGGCAGGGCGTCGGCGTGCGCTACGCCTACGATCGCCTGGACACCCACCTGGGCGTCTACCACGCCAGTGACCGCGTCGGCGGCACCGGCGTGTCGCTGGACGTGGGCTGGCGCTTCAGCGATACCCTCGACGGCCAGCTTTCGCTGCGCCGGAATGACGCCGACGCCTCGCTGCAGGCGCGTGACGCCGGCATCACCGCCGACAGCGCCGCGATCAACCTGGTGTACGAGCGCAACGAGCGCACCGAATTCCGTGGGGGGCTCACCCATTGGCGTTACGAGGACGGCAACCGCCGCACCGCGCTCAACCTCAATGCCGAACAGCGCCTGTGGACCCGTCCCTACTTCCTGCTCGACGGCCTAGCCGGTCTCTACGGCAGCCGCGGCAGCCGCCGGGACACGCCGTACTTCAATCCCTCGCGTGACGGCTCGCTGGAACTGGGCCTGCGCGCGGATCACCTGGTGTGGCGCGAATACGAGCGCCATTTCCGCCATCGCCTCACCGCCACCGCCGGCCGCTACTGGCAGGAAGGCTTCGGCACCAGCTGGGTGCCGGCGCTGCGCTACGAGCACGAATGGAAATTCGCGCTCGGCCGGGTGCTGACCTACGGGGTCAGCTGGTCGCGCCCGGTCTACGACGGGGTCCGTGAAGAACGCTTCGGCTTCGATGCCGAACTGCGGTGGGGAGAATGATGATGAAGTCCGTACGTCCAACCTGGTTGCTGCTGGCCCTGTGCGCACTGGCGCTGTTCGCGCCGATGCTCGCCGCGCGCGCCGCCGAGCCGCTGCTGGTGCTCAGCTATCACGACATCCGCGACGATGTCGCCAAGAAAGGCGACGCCGACGCCTACGCGGTCAGCACCCAGAACTTCGCCGCGCACCTGGACTGGCTGGCCGGGCACGGCTACCACCCGGTTTCGCTGTCGCAGGTGGTGGAAGCCTCCCGCGGCGGCAAGCCGCTGCCGGCCAAGCCGGTCCTGCTGACCTTCGATGACGGCCTGCGCAGCCTGTATACGCATGCCTTCCCGCTGCTGCGCGCCTACAACTACCCGGCGCTGGCGGCGGTGATCACCGGCTGGGTCGACATGCCCGCCGGCCAGGAGATCGACTACGGTCCGCGCATGTTCACCCGCGACGACTTCGTCACCTGGGATCAACTGCGGGAGATGCAAGCCAGCGGGCTGGTCGAAATCGCCAGCCACACCAACGCCCTGCACAAGGGCGTGCAGTCCAACCCGCAGGGCAACCAGACCCCGGCCGCGATCACCCGCATCTACGATCCGGCAGCCGGACGTTATGAAACCGAAGCCGCGTACCGCGAGCGCGTGCGCTCGGATCTGGCGACCAGCAGCGATCTGATCCGCCGGCACCTGGGCCAGGCGCCGCGCGCCATCGTGTGGCCCTACGCGGCCTACAGCAGCGTGAGCAACGATATCGCCGAATCGCTGGGCATGCCGGTGTCCTTCGATCTGGAAGGCCCCAGCACGCCGGTGACCGCGGATCTGCACGGCCTGGCGCGCCTGCTGGTGATGGACAACCCGACCGTCACCGAGCTGGCCTACGAGTTCCGCCACGATCCGGAGGCCGAAGGCATCCGCGCCCTGCAGATCGACCTGGACGCGGTCTACGACCCGGACCCGCAACAGCAGGCACGCAACCTGGACCTGCTGATCGAGCGCGTCAACCGCATCGGCCCCTCGCATGTGTTCCTGCAGGCCTTCGCCGACCCGGACGGCGACGGTGCCGCCGACGCGCTGTACTTCCCCAACCGCTTCATGCCGGTGCGCGCGGATCTGTACAACCGGGTCGCTTGGCAGCTGTACACCCGCGCCCACGTCAAGGTGTTTGCCTGGCTGCCGGTGATGGCCTACAAGCTGCCGCAGCAGGCGCCGGGCATGGCCATCGCCAGCCGCGAGGCCGACGGCATCCCGCGGCTGGACTTCACCCGGCCGGACGTGCGCCGGACCATCGCCGGCATCTACGAGGACCTGGCAGTCGCCTCGTACATGGAAGGACTCCTGTTCCATGACGACGCCTACCTGCGCGACACCGAACTGGCCACGCTCGCTCCCGGCAACACCGAGGCGCGCACGCAGGCGCTGATCGACTTCACCCTGGAACTGAGGAACGCCGCCGAGCGCTGGCGTCCCAAGCTCAAGACCGTGCGCAACATGTACGCGCGCCCCGTGCTGGAACCGCAGAGCCAGGCCTGGTTCGCGCAGCGGCTGGATCTGTTCAACCGCGCCTACGACCACACCGCGCTGATGGCGATGCCGTGGATGGAAGGCAGCCGGCGTCCGGAGAAGTGGCTGGACGAACTGGTGGCGGCGGTACGCAAGCAGGACCCGCAACTGTCGCAGACCCTGTTCGAACTGCAGACCGTCGACTGGAATACCCGCAAGCCGATTCCCGGCCCGCGCATCAATGCCCTCATCCGTCGCCTGCAGGCCCAGGGCGTTCGCCATCTGGGCTGGTATCCGGATGACTTCATCGCCGACCTGCCGCGCATGCCCGATGCCCGTGCCGGTATCTCCGCCCGTGGCTTCCCGTACGAGGAGCGCTGATCATGGACAAGATCCTCGCCGTCCTTTTTGAATTCGCCTTCCTGTATCCGATCATCATGTCGTTCTTCTGGATGTCGGGTGGGTTGTACTACTACTTCCGTCGCGAGCGCCACGCGCGCCAGCGCACCGATCCGCCGCCGCTGGCCGCCTTCCCGAAGGTTTCGATCCTCATCCCCTGCCACAACGAGGGTGACAACGCGGAGGAAACCATCGGCAGCGCGCTGCTGCAGAAGTATCCCGACTTCGAGGTCATCGCGATCAACGACGGCAGCCGCGACAACACCGCCGACGTACTCAATGCCATGGCCGAGCGCCACGACCGGCTGCGGGTGATCCACCTGGATCGCAACCTGGGCAAGGCCAACGCGCTGCGCATGGGCGCGCTCGCCGCGCAGTCCGAATACCTGGTCTGCATCGACGGCGACGCGCTGCTGGACGAATACGCCGCGCACTGGATGGTCTGGCACCTGACCTCCGGCCCGCGCGTGGGCGCGGTCACCGGCAACCCGCGCATCCGCAACCGCTCGACCCTGCTGGGCCGGCTGCAGGTCGGCGAGTTCTCCTCGATCATCGGCATGATCAAGCGCGCCCAGCGCGTGTATGGACGCATCTTCACCGTCTCCGGCGTGATCAGCGCGTTCCGCCGCACCGCCCTGCACCGTATCGGCTACTGGGCCGATGACATGGTGACCGAGGACATCGACATCAGCTGGCGCCTGCAACTGGATCACTGGGACATCCGCTACGAGCCGAACGCGCTGTGCTTCATCCTGATGCCGGAGACCCTGAAGGGCCTGTGGCGGCAGCGCCTGCGCTGGGCGCAGGGTGGCGTGGAAGTGCTGCTGCGCCACGGTCGCGACTTCCTCAGCTGGCGCAAGCGGCGGATGTGGGGCGTCCTGCTCGAGTACCTGCTCAGTGTGCTGTGGGCCTACACCATGCTGCTGATCATCGTGCTTTGGGCGCTGGGCAAGTTCATCGCCCTGCCGCCGGCACTGTACGTGCACACCATCCTGCCCTCGTGGCACGGCGTGATCCTGGCGATGGTGTGCATGGCGCAGTTCGCCAGCAGCATCATCATCGACCGCCGTTACGAAACCCAGGTCGGCCGCAATTACTTCTGGATGATCTGGTACCCGATGGCGTACTGGCTGCTGAGCCTGTTCACCACCGTGGTCGCGCTTCCCAAGACTTTGTTGAAACGGCGCGGCAAGCGCGCCACGTGGGTCAGTCCTGATCGAGGTATCCGATGAAATACGATTCCCGCCTCATCCGCAAACCGTATGCCCAGCCGCGCCTGAAGCGCGCGGCGTGGGGCTTTGTCACCGCCGCCTTCTGGGGGCTCTACATCTACCTATGGCTGCCACTGGTCACCCTGATCCTGTGGCTGCTGGGCGTGCGCACGGCGTTCTTCGAGCTGTACACGCGCCAGCACCAGGTGGAGCCGTTCCTGATCGTCGCCATCCCGGTGATGGCCGCGATCTGCGCGCTCGCGCTGATCGGCTGGGCCGAGTACAACCGCTGGCGCTTCGCCTCCCAGGATCGACGCAGCCCGCAGGAGGACGTGGGCGTGGATGAAGTGGCCGAACGCCTGGGCGCGAACCTGGCGCTGGCAAACCAGCTGGGCCAGTCCAAGATCACCCTGCTGCACATGAACGATCACGCGATCCCCGTATCGATGAGCCGACCGGCGCTGAGCGCCAACACCGGCGGCTGATCGCGAGCCTTGCACGGGATTGTCGGGACGGTGTGTCGCCTTGGCGGCACACCGTCGCCAGCGTGCATCGGCGATAATGCGGCCGATGAAATCCCCGCAACACGCCTCCCCCTCGACTTCCCCCTCCCCGCCGGGTTCCTCCGTTCCGCTATGGTCCGGACGCGGCCTGATCCTGGCCGGCATCGTGCTGTCCGCGTTCAACCTGCGCACGGCGGTGACCTCGCTGACGCCGCTGCTGGACCAGTTGGGCCACCTGTTCGGTTTCGGCGCCACCATGACTGGCGTATTCGGCATGTTGCCGACCGCCGCGTTCGCGCTGTTCGGCGTGCTCACGCCCGGCATCGCCCACCGCATCGGCCTGGAACGCACCGCGCTGCTGGCGATGGCGCTGGCCGCCGTCGGCCTGCTGCTGCGCAGCCTGGCCGGTGGCAGCGGCGCGCTGCTTGCCGCCTCGGCGGTGGCGCTGGCCGGCATGGGCATCGGCAATATCGTGCTGCCGCCGCTCGTGAAGCGCTACTTTGCCGACCGTGTGGGCACGGTCAGCACCCTCTACATCACCGTCCTGCAAGCCGGCACCATCCTGCCGGCCTTGCTGGCCGTGCCGGTGATGGCGGCCAGCAACTGGCAGATTTCGCTGGGTCTGTGGTCACTGTTCGCGGTGGCCGCGGCGCTGCCGTGGATCGGCGTGCTGTGGGTCGAACGGCGCCACGACACGCCGATGGCGCAAATGCATGACCAGGCCGTCACCGGCGGCGACGAGGCACCGGAACTGTCCGCGCCCGCCGCACGCGGCCGGGTCTGGCGATCGCCGGTCGCCTGGGGCATGGCGCTGATGTTCGGCATGACCTCGCTGGTGACGTATTCGATGTTCACCTGGTTGCCGAAGTTGCTGATCGAGGCCGGCGGCAGCGAAGCGCTGGGCGGCACCATGGTCGGCCTGTTTTCCGCGCTCGGCCTGGTCGCATCGTTGACGATGCCGGCGCTGGCGGTGCGGATGCGCAATCCCTATACAGTCGTGCTCGCGTGCGCGGCATTCTACGCGGTCGCCTTTTCCGGCCTGCTGTGGGCACCGATGGCCGCGCCGGCCCTGTGGGTGGCGCTGCTGGGCATGGGACCCAGCACCTTCCCGCTGGCACTGACGATGATCAACCTGCGCACGCGCACACCGGCCGGATCCGCGTCGCTGTCTGGCTTCATGCAGGGCGTGGGCTATTCGCTGTCCTGCTTGGGACCGCTGATGTTCGGCCTGCTGCACGAGCATACCCACGGCTGGTCGTGGCCGTTCGGTTTCCTGGTGCTGTGCATCGGCGTGCTGCTGGTGGGTGGCTACCTGGCCTGCAAGCCGCGGTTCCTGGAGGATACATGGTGAGGGGCGGAGTTGGGGAATCGGATTCGGGATTGGTAGAAGCGTAGAGCCGAGCTTGCTCGGCTGCTCTTCCGTCCGAAGCCCACGAAGCGGAGCAAGCTCCGCTCTACCCGGTGAGAGGCCGGGATGGTGAACGCGTAGAGCCGAGCTTGCTCGGCTGCTCTTTCCATCCGAAACCGACGGAGCGGAGCGAGCTCCGCTCTACCCGGTGAGAGGCCGGGATGGTGAACGCGTAGAGCCGAGCTTGCTCGGCTGCGCCTTCCATCCGAAACCGACGAAGCGGAGCGAGCTCCGCTCTACCCGGTGGAGGCCGGGATGGTGAACGCGTAGAGCCGAGCTTGCTCGGCTGCTCTTTCCATCCGAAACCGACGTAGCGGAGCGAGCTCCGCTCTACAGCAGGTCGGGGTGGCGGACCTGGCCTTCGCCGTGGACGACGAAGCGTTCGACCGTCAGCGACTCGGCGCCCATCGGGCCGTAAGCGTGCAGGCGGGTGGTCGAGATGCCGATTTCCGCGCCCAGTCCCAGTTCGCCACCGTCGCTGAAGCGTGACGAGGCGTTGACCATCACCACCGCCGAACGCAGCGCCTGCACGAACCGGTCCGCGTTGCCCGCGTCGTTGGTGGCGATCACCTCGGTGTGATCGGAACCGAACCGGCGGATATGCGCGATGGCCTGTTCCAAATCGTCCACCACCCGCACCGCGAGAATCAGATCGAGGAATTCGACCGCGTAGTCGTCCTCGGTCGCCGCCGCCGCTTCCGGCATCCAGTTCCGCGCCGTCTCATCTGCACGCAGTTGCACACCGCGGCCACGCAGCGCCTCCTCCGCCAGCGGCAGGAAGGTCTCCGCGATGTCACGATGCACCAGCAGGGTCTCCAGCGCATTGCACACGCCCGGCCGGGAAGCCTTGCCGTCGAGCAGCAGGCGCAGGGCCAGTTGCGGATCCGCGCTGGCGTCCACGAACAGATGGCAGACGCCCTTGTAATGCTTGATCACCGGCACCCGCGCGTGTTCGGCGACGAACCGGATCAGCCCTTCGCCACCGCGCGGGATCGCCAGATCGATGACGTCGTTGAGTTGCAGCAGTTCAACCATGGTCTCCCGCCGCAGATCCTCGACCAGGGTCAGCGCCGCCTCCGGCAGTCCCTGCGCACGCAGCGCGCGGCGCAGCGCCGCCGCGATGGCAGTGTTGGAATGGATCGCCTCCGAGCCACCGCGCAGGATCACCCCGTTGCCGGCCTTCAGGCACAACGCGGCCGCGTCCGCGGTGACGTTGGGGCGCGCTTCGTAGATCATCGCCACCACGCCGAGCGGCACGCGTACGCGCCGGATGCGGATCCCGTTGGGGCGGATTTCCTCGCGGGTCACCTGCCCGACCGGATCCGGCAGATCCGCCACTTCGCGCACGGCGGATGCGATCCCGGCCAGGCGCTTGTCGTCGAGCTTCAGCCGATCCAGCATCGCGCCGGTGATGCCCTTGGCGGCGGCGGCTTCCATGTCGCGCGCGTTGGCGGCCAGGATCGCCTCGCGGTCGGCCTCCAGCGCGTCGGCCATCGCCCGCAGCAGCGTGTTCTTGGCGTCGCTGGATAGCTGCGCGATGGACTGCGCGGCGTCGCGGCATTGCAGGGCCTGTTGCTGGATGGTGCTCATCGTGTTCGGTCCCGTTGCTGGTATTCGTATGGCCGGCTCAGAGCACGACCAGATCATCGCGGTGCACGACGTTCTCGCCGTAGCTGTAGCCGAGTATGGCCTCGATCTCGCGCGAGTGCCGGCGGGCGATGCGGCGGATGTCGATGGCCGAGTACTGGCTCACGCCGCGCGCGATGCACTGGTCACCGCCCTCGCGCAGGCGCACCTCGACCATGTCGCCGCGACGGAAATCGCCCTCGGCGCCGACCACGCCCCCCGGCAGCAGCGAAGCACCGCGCTCGCGCACCGCGCCGGCCGCGCCGGCATCGACCAGGATCGCGCCGGTTTCCACCGGTACGTTGCGCAGCCAGTACTTGCGCGCGGCAAGGCGGTTCTGGGCCGGTCGGAAGCGGGTGCCGTGCAGGCGCCCGGCCGCCAGCGCGGACAGGGTCTCGGCGCGGGTACCGTTGAACAGGAAGGTTTCGATGCCGGCCGCCGCCGCCTTGGCCGCGGCTTCGAGCTTGGTGTGCATGCCGCCGGTGCCGACCCCGCTGCCGGCGCCACCGGCCATGGCGAAGAATTCGGGCGTCAACGCTTCCACGTCGAGTATGGGCCTCGCATCCGCATGCGTGCGCGGGTTGGCCGAATAGAAACCGTCGATGTCGGTGGCGATGAACAGCGCATCCGCATCGACCAGCGCCGCCACCACCGCGGCCAGGTTGTCGTTGTCGCCCAGCTTCAGTTCGTCCACCGACACGGTGTCGTTCTCGTTGATGACCGGCAACGCGCCCAGCGCCAGCAGTTCCTGCAAGGTGGCGCGGGCGTTGAGATAGCGCCGGCGGTTGCGCAAATCGTCATGGGTGAGCAGCACCTGCGCGACCGGACGCTCGAAGAAGCGCTGCCACAGGCCAATCAGCTGCGCCTGCCCGAGCGCGGCCAGCGCCTGCCGTTCCGCCATCGCGACGCCCGCGGCCGGCTTGCGATGCAGCAGCCCGCGTCCGGCGGCGACCGCGCCGGAGGACACGATCACCATTTCGCGTCCGGCCAGCAAGCTGGAGGACACGAACTGCGCAAGATTGAGCGCATGCCTCGGGCTCAGCCCCTCGCCTTCGTTGGCCAGCAGGCTGCTGCCGACCTTCAACACCGCGCGCTTCCACGTCGGCAGGGTCTGCGCAGCGAACGGAATGGCGGCGTGGCTCATGTCGGACTCGGTGGCGGCTTCTTCAACGGGTGTTCCATTCGTACACGGTCAGCAGCGAACTGCCGGTGACCGCCAGCGGATCGCGCGCGGCGATGGCGCGTGCCTCATCGAGCGAACCGACGCCCGCCAGCAGATAGGCGCCGCCGCTGCGATCGCTGAAACCGCCGGTCATTTCCAGCAGGCCCGCCTCGCGCAGGCCATCCAGGAACGCATGGTGCGGCGNNNNCGCGGAAGTCCGGCGTGCGCATCGCCATCACCAGGTAGCGGGTCTTCATGCATGATTCTCCGGTGCGGGATGGCGGTCGCCGTGCGCACGCGGAGACGAAATCACCAGGAAGCGCGCATCCGTGCCGCCACGGTTGCGCATCCGGTGCGCCTGCCCCGGCGCGACGTGCAGCCCCTGCCCGGCCTGGAGCAGGGAAACGGCACCTTCCACTTCCAGTTCGGCCTGCCCATCCAGCACATAGAAGAACTGGCGCGCCTGGGCGTGGAAGTGCCTGACTTCCGCCGTACCCGGCGGCATCCGCTCCTCGATCACGCTCAGGCCCGCATCCTTGAGCAGATGCCAGCCATCGCAGCCCTGGCCCCACGCGTAGTGTTCGGCATTGGCGCGACTGACCGGCGACATGAGTCAACCCTCCAATGCGACCAGGCGCCGGCGCAGGGTATCCAGCCGCAGGTCGGCGGCGGCGCCCGGCGACACCCGTGCATCCAGGCTGCCTTCCGGGGTACGTCCCTGCCCGGCCGTGTCCGCCGCCGCGGCAGCGGCCTTGTAGGCCTCGCGGAAGGGTATGCCCGCCACCGCGGCTTCCACCGCCACGTCGGTCGCGTACATGCCCGAATCGATCGCCGCGCGCAGCCGGTCCTCGCGCCATTCCAGGTTGGCCAGCAACGCCGGCAACAGTTCCAGCGCCGGCAGCCCGCGGCCGAAGCCGTGGAAGATCGCGCCCTTGCTGGCCTGCAGATCGCGGTGGTAACCGGACGGCAGCGACAGCAACTGTTCGATCTCGGTGCGCGCCGCCGCCACGCTGGCGTGGGTGGCGCGCATCAGTTCGATCACGTCGGGATTGCGCTTGTTCGGCATGATCGAACTGCCGGTGGTGTACTGCGAGGGCAGCGCGACGAAACCGAATTCGGCGCTGGTGAACAGCGACAGATCCCAGGCGATGCGGCGCAGGTCCAGGGTCGCGGCGCCGAGCGCTTCCAGCGCGGCCATCTCGAACTTTCCGCGCGAGAGTTGCGCGTAGATGGGGCTGACCTGCATCCGCTCGAAGCCGAGCGCCGCGGTGGTGTGTTCGCGATCCAGCTTCAGGTTGACGCCGTAGCCGGCCGCGGTACCCAGCGGATTGGCATCGACCAGTTTGAGGGTATCGCCGGCACGGATGGCGTTGTCGATGAACGCCTCGGTCCAGCCGGCCCACCACATGCCCGCCGACGACACCACCGCCCGCTGGATATGGGTGTAGCCGGGCAGCGGCAGCGATTGCTCGGCCACCGCGCGGTCCAGGGCGACCTTGGCCACCTCGCGGCACAGCGCCGCCGTGCGCGCCAGCTTTTCCTTCAGCCACAGGCGGGTGGCGACCAGGATCTGGTCGTTGCGGCTGCGGCCGGTGTGGATCTTGCGGCCGGCGTCGCCCAGACGCTCGGTCAGCCTCGCCTCGATGGCGGAATGGCCGTCCTCGTAGCGCTCGTCCAGCACGAAGCGGCCTGTACTGAAATCCTCGGCCAGTGCAGCCAGCTCGCGCTTCAGCCCGGCCAGTTCATCCGCCGACAGGATGCCGATATGTTGCAGCCCCTCCGCATGCGCGGTACTGGCCTGGATGTCGTGCAGGAAGAATTCGCGATCCAGCAACACATCGTCGCCGGCCAGGAACCGCTGGATTTCCGCGTCGACCGTGACGCCGGGCTTCTGCCACAACAGGTCGCTCATGCCCTGCCCTCCTCGTGATGGAATGCGTCAACCGGAATGCTCTCCAGCTCGTCGAAGCCGAAGGCGCGGTTGAGGTTCTGCATTGCCTGGGTCGCCGCGCCCTTCAGCAGGTTGTCCAGGGTCGCCACCACCACCATGCGCTTGCCGCCCGGTGCCAAGGTGAATCCACCGATTTCCACACCATGCCGGCCGGCGATGCGACTCACCCACGGCGCGTCGTCGGTGACGCGGATCAGCGGTTCGCCGGCATAGCGCTGCCCGTACAGATCGCGCATATCATCCCGCTTGACCGCCTGTTGCAGATACAGGTTGACCGTCATGGTGATGCCGCGAAAATGCGGTGCCACGTGCGGCATGAACTCCACCGGCACGCCCAGGTGCCGGCTGACCTCGCGTTCGTGCATGTGATCGGTCAGCGCGTACGGCATCAGGTTGTCGCGCAGCAGCTCGACATTGTTCTTGTCCGACGGCGTGGTGCCGGCGCCGGAGTAGCCGGAAACGCCAAAGCACTGGGGGGGGCCTGCCAATTGGTCCAGCACCGGCGCGATCGCCAGTTGCATCGCGGTGGCATAGCAGCCGGGGTTGCTGATGCGTTTCTGCCCGGCATAGGCGTCGCGCGTCAGTTCCGGCAGGCCGTAGTACCAGTCGGAGTTGAAGCGATAATCGGCGGACAGGTCCACCACCACCGTCTCCGGCGCCTGCGTATCGATGGCGGCGACCAGTTCGGCCGCCTTGCCGTTGGGCAGCGCCAGGATCACGGCGTCGGCGCCCCTGCCGCCGACCTGTTCATGGTTGAGGTTTTCGTAGCGCAGTCCGCCGGCGAAATCGGCGATGTGGTCGCTGACTTTCTGTCCGTCCAGCTCGCGCGAGGACACGAACGCCAGTTCCAGTTGCGGATGGCGGGCAATCAGTTTGATCAGTTCGGCGCCGGTATGTCCGCGCGCGCCGACGATGCCGACGGTTTTCATCGGGAGGACTCATGCTGGGCCAGGCGCGAAAGCAGGTTGCGCTTCACCGCCGGCCATTCGTTGTCGAGGATGGAGAAAATGACGGTATCGCGCGGGCTGCCATCGGCATGACGCCGATGGTTGCGCAGCACGCCGTCCTGTTTCGCGCCCAGGCGGGCGATGGCCGCGCGCGAGCGCTGGTTGAACCAGCTGGTCTCGAACACCACGCTGATGCAGCCCAGCGTTTCGAACGCATGGGTCAAGAGCAGGAGTTTGGCTTCGGTATTGAGACCGGTACGCTGCACCCGCGGCGCGTACCAGGTGTAGCCGATGCTGACGCGCGGCACCGTGGGTTCCAGATCATAGAAGCGCGTGCTGCCGACGATGTCGCCGGCGGCATCCCGCACCACGAACGGCAGGATCCTGCCCTGCGCCTGGGTGGCGAACACGCCGTCCAGGTAGGTGTCGACCTCGGCCGCGCGCGGCACATTGGTGTACCAGAGCGCGGCCAGGGCATCGCCTTCCAGTGCCGCGCGCAGGCCGTCCGCGTGTGCGCGCTGCAGCGGCTCCAGGCGTGCGTGGCGTCCTTCCAGCCGGGGAACCTGCTGCCAGAGGCCAGTCGTGTCCGTCGTCATCTCAATCCACCAGGGTCGGCTGGCGCGTGCGGCAATGGGCTACGCAACGCTCGATGTCGTCGAAGCTGTCGATGCCGTACCAGAACACCTTCCACTTCTCCTGCTTGTAGCAGCCGTCGGACTCGGCGTAGTAGAAGATGTTGACCGGGTTGTTGTGGCGCGAACGCCAGAACAGCTGCGGGTTTTCCTCGCGCATCACGTGCCAGACCGCACGCCCGAGGCCTTCGCCCTGCGCGTCGTCGAGCACCGCGAACTTGTCCAGGTAGGCGAAGCCGTCATCGTGGGTCAGGATCAGCGCGGTGCGATAGTTCTCGCTGATGTAGACGCGATGCGGCGCGGTGCGCTCGAAATAGTCCGGCAGCAGGCGCCGCCCGAAACTCGATTCGATCAGTTCGCGTAGGCGCTGCCGATCCACGCCTTCCCAGGAATCGAAGCGCAGCACCCGTTCGCCGCGCCGCACCAGCGTGCCGGAGCCGCGATGGGTGAACAGTTCCTTGGCCAGTTCCGCCGGCTTGGTGATCGACACCGACGAGGTCAGCGGCAACTTGTCCAGCAGGTCCTTGATCTGCTCGATCTTCACCCGCATGCCGCCGTTGATCCACGGCTGCGCCATCAGCTCGTCGTACTCGGTGGACAGGTTGATCGAGTCGATGACCTTGCCGTCGGCGCCCAGCAGGCCACCGGTGCCGGTCAGGAAGATGATCTTGTAGGGTTGCAGCACCTGCACCAGTTCGTTGGCGGCGAAATCGGCGTTGATGTTGAGGATCTGCCCGCCGACGGTCTCGCCCATGCTGGCGATGACCGGAATCGACCCGGCGTGCAGGCTGGCCTCGATCGGCGCCAGGTTGATGCGGGTGACGTCGCCGACCAGGCCGTAGGTCGGCTGGTCCTTGTATTCGGCCTCGAACACGCCGGACACGATCGAGGTCGCCCGCGCGCCGCCTTGCTGCAGGGCCTCCACCAGCGCCAGGTTCTGCTGCAGGAACACCTTGCGCACGATCGCCAGCACTTCCGGCGTGGTCACGCGCAGGCCGTTGACGGTCTGCTTGACGATGCCGGCGGCGTTCATCTCCTCGTCCAGCTGCGGGCCGGCGCCGTGCACGACGATCGGGGTCAGGCCGACTTCCTGCAGGAAGGTCAGCGAGGAGGTCAGCGCCTCCAGGTCGTCGCGCAGCACCGCGCCACCGACCTTGACCACGGCGAAGCGCTTGGCGTCCAGCTGCGAGAAGCGCTTGACGTACTGCGAAATCTCCTTCGCGCTGGCCATGCTGGAGAGCAGCCGGATGATGGTCTGCCGGGTTTGCTTGTTCGATTCCATCGTTTCTGCGGGTCTCGGTTATGCGGTGAAAATCCGCTGCACGGTGGCGGCGTAGTGTTGAAGCTGGTCGAGCGCGACCCATTCGTCGGCGGTATGCGCCTGGGCGATGTCGCCCGGGCCATACACCAGCGCGGTCAGGCCGGCCTGCGAGAACAGCGAGGCCTCGGTCCAGAAGTCCACCGCGTTGCCGACCGGCAAGCCGAGTTCGTCGGCTAGATCGCGCGCGGCCAGGCGTCGCTCCTCGGCACGGGCGACGTCGCCTGAAGGCAGCGACGGACCGCGGAACGTCTCCTCGTACTCGGCCAGCGCGTCGAGGTTGGCGAACGCGCGGAACTGCGCGTGCAGCGCGTCCATGTCCTGCGACGGCAGCGGCCGGAAGCCGAACCGCACTTCGGCGCTGGGCGCGATCATATTGGCCTTGATGCCGCCCTCGACCCGGCCGATGTTGAAGCGCAGTCCGGTCAGTCCACCAAAGCGCAAGTGGTGCTGGGCCTGCACGTGATCCAGCGCGGTGGTGCCCCAACGCATCGCGTTGTGCAGCGCGCTCAGCGACAATGCGTTCTCGGCCGAAGCGTGCCCGGCCTGGCCCTTGAACGCCATCCGCACCGCGCTGATGCCGCGATGCGCCAGCACCGCGTGGCCCTGGGTGGGCTCGGCGATGATGGCTTCGCTGAAACCATGATCGCGGGCGAGGAACGCCGCGATGCAGCGCGGGTCGTTGGCTTCCTCGTCGCTGGAGAACAGGAACGCGGCGTCGCCCGAGGTGACCTGCGCGGCGGCGATCAGGCCGGCGGCGGCGCCCTTGATGTCGCAGGCACCCAGGCCGATGGCGCGGTCGCCCTCGACCCGCAGCTTCAGCGGATCGGCGGTCCACGCCGGCGACGAAGGCACCGTGTCCAGGTGCACGTTGAACACCCGCTTCGGCTGCCCGCGCACGGCGAACAGCGACACCGCGCCGGCACCATGGTCGATCACCTCGACATTGAAGTCCGGCAGCTGCGCGCGGATGTAGTCGAAGATGCCGCCGGTGGTGATGGCGCGCGGCGGATTGCGGGTGTCGTGGGACACCAGCTGTTCGAGATGCTGAAGAACCTGGTCAAGCATGGGGAATCGCTCTGCAACGGGTCATGGTTCTGGATTCGGAAGAGATGCCTCTTCCACTACGGCATCGGCCCCGGGCCGTCATCCCGGCGAAGTCCGGGATCCATCTTGCGGTTGCCTCTTCGCCTGGTGACGAGGAGCCAATGGATTCCAGCATGCGCTGGAATGACGGGACGGGTTTTCTTGGAGTGGACAGGATCGGGGGATTCCGGATGGTCAGCGGATCAGCGGTTGATTTCGGCCCACAGCGTGCTGCTCATGCCGAACAGCTTGATGAAGCCTTCCGCCTCCTCCACGCCCCAGTCGGCCGACTGGGCGTAGGTCGCGCCCTTTGCATTGAGCAGGTGCGGCGACTTCACCGCCACCGCATCGACGCGGGCGCCGCGGGTTTCCAGCACGACCTCGCCATTGACGGTTGCCTGCGAGGACGTCAGGAAGGCTTCCAGGTCGGTCTTGATCGGATCGTGGAAGAAGCCTTCGTACACCACCTCCACCCACTTGCGCGCCACTTCCGGCTTGAAGCGGTTCTGCTGCTTGGTCAGCACCGCCTCCTCCAGCGCGCGGTGCGCCGCGAGCAGGGCGATCAGGCCCGGTGCTTCGTACACGATGCGTCCCTTCAGGCCGATGGTGGTGTCGCCGGTGTACATGCCACGACCCACGCCATACGGGGCAAACAGCGCGTTCAACTTCGCCAGCAGTTGGGCGCCGTCCAGCGCCTGGCCGTCCAGGCTCACCGCTTCGCCCTGCTTGAAGCCGACGGTCACGCGCAGGACCTGCTCCGGCCACTCGCTGCGCGGCGCGCACCAGCCGCGCGCACCTTCGCCCGGGGCTTCCCACTTGTCGATCTCGCCGCCGGACAGGGTCACGCCCAGCAGGTTCTCGTTGATGGTGTAGCTCTTCTGCTTGGCGCGCACGCCGAACCCGCGCTCTTCCAGGTACTGCTGCTCGTAGGCGCGGGTCTGGGTGTGCTCTTTCTGGATTTCGCGGATCGGCGCGACGATGCGGTAGTCGCCCGACGCCTTGACCGCCAGGTCGAAGCGGACCTGATCGTTGCCCATGCCGGTGCAGCCGTGGGCAATCGCGTTGGTGCCAAGTTCGGCGGCGCGCTTGAGCGCGGCATCGACGATCAGGTAACGGTCGGAGACCAGCAGCGGATACTGGCCCTGGTAGCCCTCGCCCGCCCACACGAACGGCTTGACGAAGCCGTTCCAGATCGCCGGGCCGCCGTCGACGGTGACGTGGCTGGCCGCGCCCAGTTCGGCGGCACGCTGTTCGATATAGGCGCGTTCCTCGGCATCCACGCCGCCGGTGTCGGCGAACACGGTATGCACGGCCCAGCCGCGCTCCTGCAGATAGGGAATGCAGAAGCTGGTGTCGAGGCCGCCGGAGAAGGCGAGGACGATGTCTTTGCTGGTCGAAGCGGTCATTTCAGGTCTCTCGTGTTTTTTTACCCCCTCCCCGCTTGCGGGGGAGGGATGGGGTGGGGGCACGGGACGGGCGGTTCGCCCCCATCCCGGCCTTCCCCCGCAAGCGGGGGAAGGAGCGAATCTTCCGTCTTTACTTGATCAGCGCGGCCATGATCGCCTTCTGCACATGCAGGCGGTTCTCGGCCTCGTCGATGGCGATGCACTGCGGCGAATCCATCACCGCGTCGGTGGCCTTGACGTTGCGGCGCAGCGGCAGGCAATGCGAGAACACGCCGTTGTTGGTCAGCGCCATCTTGGCCTCGTCGACGATGAAGTGCTTGTACTGGTCGCGGATGGGTTTTTCCGGCTCCCAGTTGCCGAAGAACGGCAGCGCGCCCCAGCTCTTGGCGTAGACCACGTCGGCGCCGCGGTAGGCGCTTTCGATGTCGTGGCTGACGGCCAGCGAGCCGCCGCTCTCGGCCACGTTCTGCTCGGCCCAACCCATGTAGCGCTCGTCCAGGATGTAGTCCGGGGTCGGGCACAGCAGGGTCACGTCCATGCCCAGCCGGGTGGCGATGGTCAGCGCCGAGTTGGCCACCGCGGTGTTCAGCGGCTTGGGATGATAGGTCCAGGTCAGCACGTACTTCTTGCCGCGCAGATCGGTGGTGCCGAAGTGTTCCTGCAGTGCCAACGCGTGCGCCAGTTCCTGGCAGGGATGGGTGATCGTCTCCATGTTGATCACCGGTACCGGCGAATACTTGGCAAACGACTTCAGCACGATGTCCTCGCGGTCATGGGCCCAGTCGATGAACTTCGGGAACGCGCGCACGCCGATCAGGTCGACATAGCGGCCCAGCACCTTCGCCACCTCGGCGATGTGTTCCTCGGTGTCGCCGTCCATCACCGTGCCCAGGTTGAACTCGATCGGCCACGCGTCCTTGCCCGGCTGCAGGACCACGGCATGCCCGCCCAACTGGAAGGCGCCCAGCTCGAAACTGGTGCGGGTGCGCATGGACGGATTGAAGAACACCAGCGCGATCGATTTGCCTTTCAGCGCGTCGCCCAGCTTGTCCTGCTTGTATCGCGCCGCCTGCGCCAGCAAGGCGTCCAGCTCGGCGCGGCTCCAGTCCTGCGTGTTCAAGAAGTGCTTCATCAAGGCATCCTGGTTCGGGAATGTTGCGGAAATTCGGGGGCGGAAAACGAAAAAACCCAGCCTCTGGCTGGGTTCCGTCAAGACAGGCGAAAACGTCCGGGCGACCCAGCTAGGAGCAGGATTCCGGTCGACGCGCACGCGAGGTCATGCCCGAGGCCTGGCGGGCCGCGCTGTCAGCATGGGCGTGGGCGTTCATCTTCATAGGGGGCGAATCCTCGCACGTGCTGCGGCGCAGCGCAAGGCTCAGGGCGCGGGGGCCTCGACCGGGGGCACGGCCGGCACGTAGGGCATCACCGAAATCCGGATCCGGAGCCGGTTGCCCGGATCCTCGGCCAGGCGGGAACGGTATTTGGTGCCCTTGTAGACGTAGTCCACGTCGTAGGCGATGGGACGGCGGAACTCGCGCTCGACCGGCACGCTGCGGCAGCTGAGCCGGGCCGGTTCGGTGGACTGGCCGGCCTGCGCCTCGGCTTCCTGCGCCTTGGCCTCGTCGTCGCCGGAGAACACGCCCTTGATGGAGTCCAGGAACCGCGCCCAGCGGCTCTGTTCCCGGGTCGGATGGACCGTGGTGGTCGGCAGCGTGGGCAGCTCGTCGCAGACTTCCTCGGTCCGGCTGGCCCGCAGGGTCTGGTAGACCGGCTCGACGTTGAGCACCTGGGCGTAGTCCAGCCGCACGTTCTCCGCCTGGACCACGCGCTCCTGCGCCATCGCACCCATGGCGATCGGCAACATCAGCAGTGGCAGCAAGCAATGACGGAAACGACCCATGCGACCCGTTGGTGGAAATCCCTGCGCACTAGTGTAGGCGACCAGGCTGGAGAGGGGCTGAACCATCCCCTCCTGCGCCCGTCCGGCGGCCGGCCGGACCCCGCCAGGCTGTAGAATCACCGTGCTTCCCCACGCCGCAGCCTGATGAGCCTTCGCCTCCACAACAACCTCACCCGCCGGGTCGAGGACTTCGTCCCCCTCGATCCCGCCTGCCCCACCCTGTATGTGTGCGGGCCCACGGTCTACAACTACGTCCACATCGGCAACGCCCGCGGCCCGGTGGTGTTCGGGGTGCTGGCGGCGCTGCTGCGCCGACGCCATGGCGCGCTGCGCTACGCCCGCAACATCACCGACGTGGACGACAAGATCAACGCGGCGGCCTTGGAACAGGGCGTGCCGATCAGTGCCATCACCGACCGTTTCGCCGCCGCCTACCGCCAGGACATGGCGCGACTGGGCGTCGCCCCGCCGGACATCGAGCCCGAGGCGACCGCCCACATTCCGCAGATCATCGCGATGATCCAGGACCTGATCGCCGGCGGGCACGCTTACGCGGCCGAGGGCCACGTACTGTTCGCGGTGGCCTCGTTCCCGGACTACGGCAAGCTCTCGCGCCGGGATCCGGAGGAAATGCTGGCCGGCGCGCGCGTGGACGTGGCGCCGTACAAGCGTGATCCCGGCGATTTCGTGTTGTGGAAGCCCTCCAGCGACGAACTGCCGGGCTGGGAATCCCCCTGGGGCCGCGGCCGGCCCGGCTGGCACATCGAATGCTCGGCGATGGCGGCGGCCCATCTGGGCCAGACCATCGACATCCACGCCGGCGGCGTGGACCTGCAATTCCCGCACCACGAGAACGAAATCGCGCAGAGCGAATGCGCCCACGGCGGCAAGACCTTCGCCCGGTTCTGGCTGCACAACGGCATGCTCAACTTCGGCGGCGCCAAGATGAGCAAGTCGTTGGGCAACATCGAACGCGTGCACGACCTGCTGGAACAGCACCCGCCCGAGGCGCTGCGCTACGCCCTGCTGTCGGCGCATTACCGGCAACCGCTGGACTGGTCGGACGCGCTGATCGAGCAGTCGGTGCGAACCCTGGATCGCCTGTACGGCACGCTGCGGGATCTGCACGACGCCGATGCGCCGGCTTCCGCCGCCAACTCGATTCCCGCCGCCATCGAGGAAGCGCTGGACGACGACCTCAACACGCCGCTGGCGCTGGCCGAACTGGCCCGCATCGCCGCCGAGGCCCGCAAGGCCGCCACCGCCGACGACCGCGCGCGGCTGAAGGCGGAACTGCTGGGCGCCGGTTTCGCGCTGGGGCTGCTGCAGCAGGCGCCGGCCGGATGGTTCGCGCGCGGTGCCTCCAACGACGACGACGTGCGCATCCAGGGCCTGATCGAGGAACGCGCCGCCGCCAAGCAGGCGCGCGACTTCGCCCGCTCCGACGCCATCCGCGATCAGCTCGCCAGCGAAGGCATCCTGCTGGAAGATACCCCGCAGGGCGTCCGCTGGAAGCGGGCCTGAGCCCTCCCCTCCGCCCCGGCGCCGGATCGCGCCGGGACAGGCGGCCGATGAGCGCCGCCGCCTCCCTTCCCCGGAAGGGCGCATTCCGAATCGCCATGACCGACACCGTCTTCCCGCTCGAACCCACCGCCGCCGAGGCCCAGCACGCCATCAAGGACGAATTCGCGTTCTTCGGCGATTGGGCCGAGCGCTATCAGTACCTGATCGATCTGGGCCGCAAGCTGCCGCCGTTCCCGGAGGAGTGGAAGACCGAGGAACATCGCCTGCTCGGCTGCCAGTCGCTGGTCTGGATCGTGCCGCAGGGTGACGCCAGCCGGCTGGATTTCCGGGCCGTCAGCGATTCTGCGATCGTCTCCGGGCTGATCTTCCTGGCGTTGCGGGTCTACTCTGGCCGTCCGGCCAGCGAAATCCTCGCCACCGAAGCGGACTACATCGCCGACATCGGCCTGGCCAAGCATCTCTCGCCGACCCGCAGCAACGGACTGGCCTCGCTGCTGGCCTTCATCCGCGAGACCGCCGCGGCGGCCCGGTGAGCGCGGCCAATAGCTCCTCTCCGGTCAGGGCGCTGCTGCGCAACCGCGCGTTCACCACGGTCCTGGCCTACCGCATCCTGGCGCTGCTGTCCTACCAGACCGTCGCGGTGACGGTCGGCTGGCACATCTATGAACTCACCCGCAATCCGTTCTCGCTCGGCCTGATCGGCCTGGCCGAAGTACTGCCGTTCTTCTGCGTGGCGCCGTTCGCCGGCTATCTGGTCGACCACCTGCCGCGACGCAAGCTGGGCGTGGCGGCCTGCGCGGCGTTGACGCTGACCGCGGTGATCCTCGTGCTTGCGGCGGCGGGATGGTTGCCGACCACGCGGCTGTGGCCGATCTACGCCGCCATCGCGCTGACCGGGATGGCGCGTTCGTTCCTCAGTCCGATCTACAACGCGCTGTTCGCGAAGGTGCTGGCACGCGAGGACTTCGTCCGCGGCGCCGGCCTGGGCACGGTGATCTTCCAGGCGGCGATGGTGACCGGTCCGGCCATCGGCGGTCTTCTGGTGGGATTCGGCGGCAACGCGCTGTCCTATGCCGTGGCGGCGGTGCTGGCGGTGCTGGCCGGCGGCGTGCTGGCACGTCTGCGGGTGGAGGAACCCGGCCCGCCGGCAACCAGCCTGCCGATCTTCGCCAGCATCGCCCAGGGCGCGCGCTTCGTCTGGGGCAACCAGATCATGCTGGGCGCGATGGCGCTGGACATGTTCTCGGTACTGCTGGGTGGCGTGGTGGCGATGCTGCCGGCCTTCATCCACGACATTCTCCGCTACGGTCCCGAAGGCCTGGGCATCCTGCGCGCGGCGCCAGCGCTGGGTTCGGTGTGCGTGGGCGTGTGGCTGGCGCGGCATCCGTTGCAGCAGCACGCCGGCCGGGTACTGCTGTTCGCGGTGGCGGGCTTCGGCCTGTGCGTGATCGCGTTCGGGCTGTCCCGCAGTTTCTGGCTGTCGGCGCTGATCCTGCTGGCCTATGGCATGTGCGACGGCGTGTCGGTGGTGGTGCGTTCGACCATCCTGCAGCTGTCGACGCCGGACGAGATGCGCGGGCGGGTGTCTTCGATCAACGGCATCTTCATCAGTTCGTCCAACGAGTTGGGGGCGTTCTACGCCGGCACGATGGCGCGGCTGCTGGGATTGATTCCGGCGGTACTGCTGGGCGGCGGCGCGATCCTGGTGGTGGTCGCCGCCACCGCGTGGCGGGCACCGCGGCTGCGCCGGCTCGATTTGAACGATCTGCACTGAGCGCAGGGTTTCTCATCCGCGATCAGAAGCTGCACGCCTCCCAGCCTGGCGGCGTCGAAGTCGTCGAGCTGCCGCTGAACTTGTCTTCGAACGTGCCCTGCGCCCAGCGGTCGGCATCGTAGCGCTGTTCCGGCGACAGGCTGGCGGCAATCGCGGCGATCTGCCGATCGAGTTGGGCCACGCGATGAGGTTCCGCCCCCAGCCGGTACAGCTTGAGATAGCGATAGTGCTGCGCCGGATCGGGGCCGAGCATGCCGGCCAGCAGTCCTTCGGCACCCGGTTCATAGGCGCGTTGCAGGAGATCCACCACGCGCCAGTCGCCCGCCGCCAGACCGGCGTCGATCATCGCCGTGGCATCGCGGCGATAGCCCTGCAGCACGCCGGGATGCTCGATCAGGCCACGCACGTCGTAGAGCGGCCCCCGGCCTAGATAGCACGCGCGTGCGTCGGCATCGCCCAGCCGCGCCGCCTGGGCGATGTTGGGCACCAGGGTCGCGAGCATCTTGTCGTCCGCGCCGGCGCACATTTCCCGGTTCCTGCCCGCGGTCTGCTGGCGCATGTCCATCGCGTCCAGCAGCACCTGGTAGGTCCGCAGTTGCGCCGCGCTCATGCCATCGGTCTTGCGATCCAGCAGCGCCTGGGTGGTGCCCGCGTTGCGCCACTCGTTGGCACGCAGGCGACTGCAGCGGTCGAGGTCGCGGACCAGCCGGCGCGCGGCGTCGAGATCGCCGGCGTTCGCGCGTGCCTGCAAATCGCTGAAGGTCGCGCCGAGCGATGCGGAGACCGGCGGCAGGACGCCGCCCTTCGCAGGTGTTGCCGGTGCGGCGTCCGCGCCGCCGGCACCGTCTCCAGCCGAGCGCGTTTGCGCGGCGCGCGGCGCGGTTTCCGGCGTCGGCAAGGCGCTCCAGCGGCCGAGCGCGTAGACGCCCGCGACCGCCACCAGCGCGGTGCAGGCCATGATTGCGTGTTTCCACTTCATTGTCCGGATCGTCCCACGGTCAAATCCTCGTCGATGCACATCCGTTCCCCTCACTCATGCGGGAACACGCAGGGATCCCGGTCTAGTCCCGGTGCGCCGGCCGAAGGACGGCCGCCGAAGTCGCGCCGGAACGTGGTGTCGGCCCAGGTTTCGGCCTCGGCGCGCTGCTGCGGCGACAGCCGCGCGGCGGCCACTGCCAGTTGCTGGTCCAGCACCGCGATGTCGCCGGCTCCCGCGCCCAGCCGGTAGAGCTTGAGATAACGGAAGTGTTGCGCGGGATCGGCGTCCAGCGCGCCGCCCAGCAAGCCCTCCGCACCAGGCTGCAAGGCGGTTCGCAGGACATTCACCATCGCCCAGTCACCGGCGGCCAGGCCGGCCTCGACCATTCCCGGAACGCTGGCGCGATAGGTATCGATCCATTCGGGATGCCTGGCGAGCGCGCGCATGTCCAACCCGGGGCCCATCGCCAGGTAGCAAGCGCGCGCGTAGGGTTCTCCCAGTTGCGCGGCCTGGCGCAGGCTCGGTACCAGCGAGTCCAGGGTCGCCGCATCGGCGCCGTCGCAAAGCTCGCTCATCCGTCGCGCGTTCTGCCGGCGCGATTCGATTCCATCCAGTTGCGCCCGGTAATTCTCCAACTGCGCGGCGCTCATGCCGCGGGTCTGCGTGTCGAGCAACTCGCCGGCCAGCACGGCATTGCTCCAGGCCGCCGAGCGCAGGCGATGGCACAGGTCCAGGTTGCGATACAGGCGCGTCGACGCCGCCAGATCGCCGCCGTCGGCGGCGGTCTGCAGTTCGGCGAAATAACCCCGTGCGCGAGATTCGTTCCGCAGGCTCGCCTGCGCGGACCCGGCTCGACTCGCCGGTACGGCCGGCGCGGGAGATTCCGTGTCGCCGCGCGGTGCGGAGGGCTGCGACCGCCCCAGCCAGTACGCACCCGCGAGCGCGGCCATGACGACCACGATCAGCGGGATGACGAGACGGTTGCCGCGCATGGTTCAGCAGGATACGCGCAAGGCGGCCTTCCCTGGCCACCCCGCGCCGCCCGTCCCTGGCCCTGGCATCCTGCCCCGCCGTTTCACCTCGGCGTGCATCCGTCTATTGCTCGCTCCCCAGCACGAACGCCGACGCGGCAATGGCGGCGTCGCTGTTGAGCACTGCGGTGTTCTTGCCCGCGGCGGAAGGCAACCCGACCTTCAGGTTGACCGCACCCGTGACCAGCGATTGCAGGATGGGCGTGAGGATCGGCAGCCCCAGTGCGATGTTGCCGCAGCCGGTGGCCGCGGGCACCGCGAAACTGTTGTCGACGAAGGTGGCATCGGTCACCTGCAGGTAGCCGATGAAATTCTCCTCGTCGGTGATGATGGTCTCGACCGTGCCGGGATTGCCCGCGATCGGCTGGTTCGGCGGCGGCGGCTGGGTGGTACCGGTCTGCAGCTTGATGATGATCGGGTTCTGCGGCGAACCGATGTAGCAGTTGTTGCCCAGGAACGGATTCTGCAGGTGCACGCGCACCGCCAGCTGCGCCGCGGTGGGGTCGCTTCCGTCGGTCGGCGGGAACAGCGCGTTGCCGAAATTGGTCTGCGCCAACGCGACCGGCTCCATGGTGGCGGTGACGTCGTTGACCGTGGCCACGACCGCCCAGAACGCGGTCCACAACGGGCCGGGCCAGTCAGGCGCCGGGTTCATGATGCCCAGCAGGCCACCCGGCACCTTGGCCGGTGGCGCCGAAAGCGTCGGTGCGCCCACCGCCTGGTACAGCGGCGACGGCCCCAGGTTCTCCACCCCGCCCTGCAGCACGATGGGCTTGTCGATCGGCAAGGTGGTGTTGCCGATGACGAACACGCCCGAGTCGGTGGTGTTGATCACGCAGGAACCCACGCTGGGATTCGTGTACGGACAATACTTGAACATCGCATACGGACCGGATGGCGTACCCGCGATGGCCGCGGGCATGGCGGCCATCGCCGCCAATCCCGCGAGGACAACGGACAACGACGTCTTCAACATGACGGACTCCTGCATGTGCGTTCCGGACGCGCGTCCGGGTCGGTAACGGGATGGATGAAGTGCCCAGGGGGCTGCCTCGATGCGTGTGACCGTGGCGGGAGGGGCTCGCCACGGACGGCATCGCCCCTGGGCAGCCCCCTGGCTTTGAACAGGCTCAGATCACGGGATGACCCGTGCCACTGGCCAACCGGTGGTGCGCAGATGGGTGGGTGCCGTCGAAGCAACGGCGCAGCCACCGAGCGTTCCACTGAACTGGATGCTCGCGGGTGTGGTGGACGAACCGTTGGTCATCGCCACGTTGGGCAACGGCGCGCGTCCGGCGGCGCTCGGGCAGTTCGCGTTAAGCGGCGCGGGGATGAACACGTTCACGCCACCCACATTGGTCGTCGTGCTGGCGGTATCGCCGATGGTGAGGGTACCGCCGGTACCGCTGGTGGCGGTGATGCTGACCTTCCACGGCAGCCCACGCGGCACGATAGCCGCGCACGCGGCG
Organism: Pseudoxanthomonas sp. 22568; assembly: GCF_052044485.1. Lineage (NCBI taxonomy): Bacteria > Pseudomonadati > Pseudomonadota > Gammaproteobacteria > Lysobacterales > Lysobacteraceae > Pseudoxanthomonas > Pseudoxanthomonas sp. 22568. Next base: position 332,985 of record NZ_JBQENC010000001.1, on the reverse strand, counting down.
CTGCCACCGAAGCTGACCGCGGTGATGCTGGCGACGCCGCCACTCACCACAACAGTGAAATCCGCGGACGAACACGGGAGCGAGTTGCCGAAATACGAGGCCGTCGTGGTTCCCACGAAATGGGTGGTGCCATCACCCCAACTGCTGCCGTTCCAGACCTGGAACGTGGCGGCGGATGCCGATGCGGCGCCGAACATCGCAACGGCGGACACGGCTGCAAGCAAGCTTACCTTGAACTTTGACATGGTGCCTTTCTCCGATGGAGGGTTGCTGGTGTATTTGAATGCGGATGCACCCAAATGGCTTTTTCGTGTTCGAAGCAGAGAGGTCATCCGAGGTGGACGCCATCCATGGCGTCCTCGGAAACATCGCTTGCTGTTGTCTGGTTTGTCTCGACCCGCTATCCGCGGACCGTTCGGTCGGTCAGAAGAATCCCTTGCGGATGGACAGCCCGATGATCCGGGGATCCTGGATGAAGACATTGGAAGTCAGGCCGGTGTCGTCGCTGTTGAGGAAGGTGCCGGTGATGGCCTCCTCATCCAGCGCGTTTTTCACGTACAGCTGCACGGTCAGATCGGTGGCCGGCTTGTACCAGGTCAGCGACAGGTTGACGTTGCCCCATTCCTTGAGCCGATCGATCCGGTCCTGGTAGATGCGCGCCCAGCTCTTGCCCTGGTAGTAGAGATCCGCGCGCAGGGTCAGCTCGCTGTCCGCCAGCAGGAAGGTGTACTGCGGGCTCAGGCTGACCGTAATGTGCGGTGCGTTCGGCAGTTCATTTCCACCGACGTTCTTGGCGAAGCCTGCGCCACCGTTGGGCGCGTCGGTTTCCGGGTTGTAATAGGCGCCATTCAACAGATAGGCGTACGGCCCGGGGCCGCCATTGAAACCGCGGTCCGCCGTGAACCCACCCATCGCCGTGTAGTAGTTGACGGTGCAGAAGCTGTTGAGGAAGCCAGCATTGCTGTACATCTGGTTGAACGGATCGGCGAAATAGTTCTCCAGCGCCATCGATACCAGCGCGGTCGGCGCGATGCAGTTCGACGCCAGTTGCATCCATGGACGCACGGTGGTCCATTCGGGATTTCCCGCGGTCCGATCCATCACGTCGATCGAGTACTGGTTGGCGCCGATACGGCTGCGCAGCAGGCCCACGTTGCCGCTGATCTGGAAGGCGTCGGTCGGCTTCCATACCAGTTCGAACTCCGCGCCCCAGGTGCGCGCATCGAAATTCTCGTTGAGGGTGGCGCGGTCCTGGATCTGCGAGACCTGGTAGTCCTTGTAGTCGTTGTAGAACGCAGTGGCGTTGAACATCAGCTGGCCGCCGGCCATCACGTTCTTGGTACCGATCTCGAACGCGTTGACGTACTCGGGCCGGAACTCGGGGTTGCGCTGTTCGAAGCTGAGCGCCTCCGGATTGGCTCCCACGCCTGGTGAATTGGTGCCGCCGGCCTTGTAGCCGCGCGATATCGATGCATAGACCAGCGTGCTGTCGGTGAAGGACAGGTCCGGCGACCAATCCAGCACCAGGCGTCCGGTCGGCTCGGTCCAGGTTTGCCGGATGTCCGGGCCGGCGGGATAGCCATATCCGGTGTACCCGCCGAACAGCGACGAGTTGCCGCCCACGGTGGAATCGCCCAGCAGCGTCTGGCTCGCGTACGGCGTGGTGATCTTGCGATCCCGGGTGAGCCGCACACCGGCGGTCAGTCGCAGCGTATCGGACAGCTGCCAGTAGCCTTCACCGAAGATCGCCGCCGACCGCGTCTTGGCGACGTTGCGGCTACGGAAGTAATTGTGTCCCTGCCCATTGATGGAGCGCAGCGGATTGGGGTCGATATACACGCAGGGCACGTCGATGCCCTGATTCGGATCGAACCGTGTCGCGGTTCCCGCGGGACAATTCCCTGGCGCCGTGCCGCTGCCGTTGCCGTTGAAGAACAGCTGCGCCAGCGCGCTGAACATGTTGCTGAATACGTAGTAGCTTTCGTCAACCTCGTATTCCAGGTAGTTGGCGCCCACGCTGAAATTGAACTTGCCGTCGAACGCCGATTGCAGGCGGAATTCCTGCGACCACTGCGTGCTGTAGGAATCGACCAGGTCGACGTTCAGCAGCCGGTTCGAGCAACCCAGCTGCGGGTCGCAAAAGATGCCGCCCGGCGTGGCCGGATAGGCCGGCCCCAGGGTGAAGTCCGGCAGGAACTGCAGGGCATCGTTGCTGTCGTTGAAGATCGGATTGGACTGGAATCTTCCGTAGTCCTGGGTGGAGTAGTAGCGGTCACGCGTGTACAGCGTCTGCGATACCAGATTCAGCTGATCGGTCAGGCCGAAATCGAGGTTGATCTGCACGACGTCGTTCTTCGCCTCGAAACGGGGGTCGTAGGTGGTGGCGATTTCGCGCAGGTCGGTCGATTGCCGCAGCCCGGCGTAAGGGTCCACGCCGAGCGGAAGCAGCGGCAATCCGCCGATCGGGAATCCGTTCTCGTCCACCAGCAGGCCCAGGATCACCGGCGACGCGCCCAGGATGTAGGGCAGGCTCGCGGCATTGGGCACACCGAACGCGTCGTTGCCGTAAAGCGAGCCGTCCTTGCAGGACTGGCTGAGATAGTTGCGGGCATTGCCGAAGACCGGCTCGTAGCCGCCGATCGTGGCGGGCCCTGGATCGTTGTGGCAGATCTGCTTGCCGGTGCGGGCGCGCATGTCGTCTTCCTGGAAATGCTCCCAGGCCACGCTGGCACTGAAGCGTTCGCTGGGCCGGAACGTCGCCGACAACCGCGTGGTCATCAGGTCACGGTCATTGACATCCCTGTCGGTGACCGTGTTGTGATCGTATCCATCGCGCTTGGTGTACTGCGCGGCCACGCGGAAAGCGAAGGTCTCGCTCAACGGGACGTTGATCATCGCGTTGACCCGGCGCGATTCGTAGTTGCCGAGCTCGGTCTTGACGCTGGCGTCGAAGGCTTCCGGATCGGCCAGGTTCGGGATCATGTTGACCACGCCGGCGGTGGCGTTGCGCCCGTACAGCGTCCCCTGCGGACCGCGCAGCACTTCCACCCGCTCCACGTCCAGGTATTCCTGCTCGAACAGGCGGTTGCGGATCATCGGCGTGCTGTTGAAGCTGACCGCGACCGCCGGGTCGGTGGTCACCGACAGCGCCTGCGTGCCGATGCCGCGGATCTGGAAGTTGTAGCTGGCGAAATTGGTCTTGGAGAAGGTGACGTTCGGCGTCGCCGTGACCAGATCGCCACCGGTCTCGATCTTGCGATCATTGAGATCGTCGCCACTGAAGGCGCTGATGGCGATGGGAACCTTCTGGATGTTCTCCACCTTCTTCTGCGCGGTGACCACCAGGGTATCCAGCGTGGTCTCGTTGCGCGCTTCAGCAGTTCTTGTCGCGGTTTCGCTTGCAGTCTGCTGGGCCACGGTCCCGGAGGTCGTCGCCGACTGCAGGGCGGCGACCTCCTGTCCGTTTCCCTGCGGCCCGCCCGGCTTGTCCTTCTTCGCCGCCGCTTCGCGGGCGGCCTGCGCGGGATCCCTGATCAGGATCGCCCCCGAAGGGCTGACGGTATAGGTCAGTCCGGTGCCTTCGAGCAATTCTTCCAGTGCCTGTGTCGGCGCCTTGCTGCCCACCACCGCGCGTCCGCTTCTTCCGACCGCAAGTTCGGGCGAATACAACAGTTGCTTGCCGCTCTGGCGCGCATAGTCGGACAAGGCCGCACTGAGGGTCTGCTGGGGTATCTCGAAACGCGCGGGCGGGTCGGTGCCGTCTCGCGCCTGCGCCGCGAGTATCGGCGACAGCGCCAGTACCAGGGCACAAGGCCTGAGCACGTGCTTTGCGAATCGAGACGAACGAACTCCCATGCTTCCTCCCCGAGTTTTTTTGTCACGCGGCCACGTCGTGATGGCGACGTACTTCCGTACAGACGCGCTCCCGCGCAAAACCCGAACCGTGATCGGAAAAAAAAGATCACGACTGGAATACTGGACCCGCGGGATCTGTTTTGCGACGCAACAAGAATCGCCGGGCGGAGGCCCGCGTCAGTCCGGGATCATTCCGCGCGCGCCATGGCGCGGGGATGTGCGCGCGCTCACCGGGAGCGCGATTCGAGCACCACGCGATCGTCTTCGCGCGGATCGCGCTGGATGGGGAAGTAATTCGTCAACGCCTCGACGAACGTATGCGTATCGCCGGCATTGAACGCGCCGCTGATCTTCAGCGAAGCGAGCTGTGGATCGCCCAGCACCACCTTTCTCCGCGAATAGCGGTTCACTTCGGCAATCGCGGCGTCCAATCGCTCGTTGTCGAATACGATCTGGCCGGTGCGCCAGCTGACCACGCGCCCCACGTCGGCCACCCGCACCACCGGCCGGGATCCGTCGGTGGCGACGAACTGCTGGCCCGGATGCAATTCCGCCAGCGTCGCCGCATTGGCCGGCGATGGTGCGACGCCCTGCGCCGGCGCGACACCCACGCGACCTTCCAGCAAGGTGACTTCGAACAGGCGCTCCCCGACCCGCACGTCGAACTCGGTGCCCAGCGCGGTCACCCGCTTTCCATCCGCGGTGACCACGAACGGGCGCGAACGATCCTTGGCGACCTTGAACAGGGCCTGCCCACGTTCAAGGGTCACCGCGCGGACGTCAGCGCGGTAATGCACCGACAGCCGGCTGTCGGTGTTGAGGGTGACCACCGAACCGTCGTCCATCGTCACCACGCTGCGCTGGCCCACGCCGGTCTGGTAGACATTGCCGGCCAGGGTGTCGCCCGCGCCGGAGAACAACCCGCGGGTGGCCTCCGGCCTCAGCGCGATGACACCCACGCCGGTCAGCAACAGCAGCGAGGCAGCAATCGACAGCCGCCGCCATCGCCGCGAGGAGCGCAACCTGCCTTCGGCCACGCGTGCCAGCGTCTCGCGGCGCAACGACTGCATTTCCGGTGAATCCGACAGCGTGCGTACCCAGTGATTCGCGGCCTGGATGCGCCGCCAGGCCGCCGCGTTCTCCGGCGACCGCGCATGCCAGGCATCGAAGCCCTCGCGCAGGCGCGGCTGGTCGGGTGCATCGCGCAGGATCTCGCTCCAGCGCGCGGCCGCCTCGTCGGCGCTGTCCGCCGCGAAGTCCATCGCCCAGGTCGTTGGAGGAGTCCGCGAGTTCATGGGTGCGTTTCGCCAGTCTCTGTCGTGTGCCTGTCCGGCGGGGTCATGCGCCCTCCGGCATCCCGCCCAGCGCGCCGCCCAACCGGGCCAGCGCCTTGGCCATGTGTTTCTCGGCGGCCCGGACGGAGATGCCCAGCATGACCGAGATTTCAGTGTATTTGCGCTTTTCCATGGTCCTCAGCACGAAAACGTCGCGGGTCCGTTCGGGCAGGCTCCGCAGGACGGCGGTCATCACCCGGACCGCCTCCTCCCCCAGTAAGACGCGCTCCGGCGAAATATCCGTAGCGGGCTGGTGAAGATCCTCGTCGAACGACTCCTGGACATCCATCGCCCGGACCTTGCGCCGACGTGCCCAGTCGCGCAGGACGTTGGCCGCCACCTGGAACACGTACTGCTCCACATGCTCGATGGCGCCGCCGCGGGCGCGCCGCAGCAGGTGCAGGAACACTTCCTGGGTCAGGTCGTCAACCTCGCTGGCATCCCGGACCCGCTTGGCGAAGAAACCGCGCAACGGCGCGCGATAGCGCAGCGAAATGGTGTTCAGCAGGTCGTCGCGCCCGTCGCTGCCCTCGTCGATGCGAGGGGAACCCTGGGCGAAAGGCGATGGTTCGGACACCGGCATCCCCTGTCTGGCGATCGTCCTGAGAAAAGGAAATCCGACCTCCATCCGGCGGGTGCCCGCGGGCGGGCCGGCACGGCGCATACGGTCGGGTACGTGCGCCAGACTAGGCACACGCCGGGGGCCGCGCACGTTGCAACGCAATATCCGGTCGGCTGGCAGGCCCCGCCGCGGCACCGCGATTTCCCATCCAGGAGCGGCCCAGTTGGAAGTTGGCGGCGGAGCCGAGCGAGCTCGGCTCTACGTGTGCCATTCCCGGTACAGGCCGTCCTCGCCGGCCGGCCGCAGCCGTGCCAGCCGCAAGGTGGCGTGCGCATCCGGCGGCAGCGCCATCTCGGCGTACACGGCGGCGGTGGACAGGCCGTACGGCGCGCCGTCTTCGTTCGAATAGGCGAACCACGCCTCGCCGATGCCACACAGGTGCATGGCGGCCAGGCACATCGGGCACGGGTGGCCGCTGGCGTAGATCACGCAGCCGTCCAGGCGCGGCGTGCCCAGGCGTGCGCCGGCCTGGCGGATGGCCAGCAGTTCGGCGTGCGCGGTGGGATCGTGGTCGCGATGGATGCCGTTGGCGGCGCGGGCGACGACTTCGCCGTCCCGCACCAGCACCGCGCCGAACGGACGGCCTCCGTCGGCGATGTTGGCCCTGGCGAGCGCGATTGCCTCGCGCATGAACTGCTCGTGATCCATGCCGCCTCCTGTCGCGGGTCGCGGAAAAAGCGAACCCCGCCTGAGCGGGGTTCACGGGGATGGCAACGAGGAGCGCGGAATCAGTCGCCCTGCTGCTTCTGCATGTGTTCCCAGCGCTCCTGCGCATCAATGGTGCGCTCGGCGGTCAGGCGCGCCTCCAGGCGCTCCAGGCCGATTTCCTCGCCGGTGTCGACGCAGTAGCCGTAGTCGCCGGCATCCACGCGCTTGAGCGTGCTGTCGATCTTGCCGATCAGCTTGCGGTAGCGATCGCGGGTACGCAGTTCCAGCGAGTTCTCGGTTTCGCGGGTGGCGCGCTCGGCTTCGTCGCCGATGTCGCGGACCTCGTCCTTCAGGTTCTCGATGGTCTGCTTGGATTCCTCGACCAGATCCGCACGCCACTGCAGCAGGCGCTGGCGGAAATATTCGAGCTGGAGCGGACTCATGTACTCCTCGTCCACGGCCGGCTTGTAGCCATGGGGAACGATCGGTCGACCGGTGGCGTCATCGGTCTTGTAGGGCACCACTTTGAATTTTTCCCGGACGACGGGAGCCTGCGGCTTGGCGGCCACGGCCACGGCCACCTTGCCGGTGGAACGGGGAGCGATGGCAGGCTTGCTGGTCACGGGGGCGGAATTGGTTGTCTTGCTGGTCGGTTTCGGTGCGGGCACTGGCTTTGCGGGGGATGGAGCCTTGGCCACCGGAGCCGGCGCGGGCTTGGCCTCCTGCCGAGGTGCGGCGGGAGCGGTCGAGCGCGGTGCGGGGGCCTTCGGGGGAGCAGTCTTGGCCGGAGCCGGCTTGGGGGCGGGCTTCGGTGCGGGTTTGGTCTTCGGTGCTGCGACGGGAGCGGTCTTCTTGGCCACAGCCTTCTTCGCCACCGGCTTGGCGGCCGGTTTTGCCTTGGCGGGCGCGGGCTTGGGCGCCGCCTTCCTGGCCGCCGGCTTTGCGGCCGGCTTCTTGGCCACGGCTTTCTTGGCGACGGGCTTGGGCGCCGCCTTCTTGGCCACCGGCTTGGCGGCCGGTTTCTTGGCGACAGCCTTCTTCACGACAGGCTTCTTGGCGACGGGCTTGGCGGTTTTCTTGGCGGCCTTGGCGGCCTTCTTTGCAGGTTTCTTAGCAGCCACGAACAGCGCTTCCTTGTTCTTCCCGAGCATCGGGAAAGCGCGACTTTATAGCCTACCCGGCGGGCAGCGGCAACCCAACACGGTTATCATCCGGACATGATCGGCCGGGTACTCATTGCTGTCCTGCGGGTGTACAAGCGCTTCATCAGCCCGCTGCTGGGTCCGCGCTGCCGTTTCGTGCCATCGTGTTCGGAATACGCGATGGAAGCGATCGCCCGGTTCGGTCCGATGAAAGGCAGCTGGCTCGCCGCCCGCCGCATCGGCCGCTGCCATCCCCTGCATCCCGGCGGCCACGACCCGGTGCCGCCCGCCGGTGAAACCTCCGCCCCCTGCACAGGAAAGCACTGAATGCCCTCCACCCTCATCGTCAATGCCCGGATGGCCAGCGAAGGCCGCGAATTCGAAGGCGACCTGCGCATCGAGAACGGTCGCATCGCCCGCATCGGCAGCGGCCTGTCCGCCGGGGCGGATGAAAAGGTCGTCGACGCCGCCGGCCGCTGGCTGCTGCCGGGCATGATCGACGACCAGGTCCACTTCCGCGAGCCTGGCATGCCGCACAAGGGCGATATCGCCACCGAATCGGCCGCCGCGGTGGCCGGTGGCCTGACCAGTTTCATGGACATGCCCAACACGGTGCCGCCGACCCTCGATTCGGCTGCGCTGGAAGCCAAGTACCAGCGGGCGGCGGGCCGGGCCTGGGGCAACTACGGCTTCTACCTGGGCGCCAGCAACGACAACCTGGAGGCCATCCGCGCGCTCGACCCGAAGACCGCGCCGGGCATCAAGGTGTTCATGGGCGCCTCGACCGGCAACATGCTGGTGGACAACCCGGAGACCCTGGACGCCATCTTCCGCGAGGCGCCGACCCCGATCATCACGCACTGCGAGGACACGCCGACCATCGATGCCAACATGGCCGCGTTCCAGGCCCGCTACGGCGATGCGCTGACCGCCGAGCACCACCCGGACATCCGCAGCCGCGAAGCCTGCATCAAGTCGACCCGGCTGGCGCTGGAACTGGCCCGCCGCCACGACACCCGCCTGCACGTGCTGCACATCTCCACCGCCGACGAACTGGCCCTGTTCACGCCCGGCCCCCTGATCGACGCGTCCGGCAAGCGCAAGCGGATCACCGCCGAGACCTGCATCCATTTCCTGCGCTTCGACCGCGCCGACTACGCGCGGCTGGGCAACTTCATCAAGTGCAACCCGGCGATCAAGGACGCCAGCGATCGCGAGGCGCTGATCAAGGCGCTGGCCGACGATGTCATCGACGTGCTGGCGACCGACCACGCCCCGCACACGCTGGAGGAGAAGTCCAAGCCCTACGCGCAGGCGCCGTCCGGCCTGCCGCTGGTCCAGTACGCGCTGGTGGCGGCGCTGGAACTGGTCCACGAGGGCCGCGCCACGATGACCGAGATCGTGCAGAAGGTGTCACACGCCCCGGCGCAGCTGTTCGACGTGCACGAGCGCGGCTTCCTGCGCGAAGGCTATTGGGCGGATCTGGTACTGGTGGACGACGCCGAGTTCACCGTGCGCCGCGAGGACGTGCTGTCCAAGTGCGGCTGGTCGCCGTTCGAGGGCACCACCTTCCGTTCGCGCATCGGCGCGACCTGGGTCAACGGCCGGCTGGTCTGGAACGGCGAGCATCTGGTCGGCACGCCCAACGGCCAGCGGCTGGAGTTCGATCGGTGACGCGCCTGGCCGGCGCGGCCTGCGCGCTGGGCCTGGTCTTGCTGTTCTCCCCCGCCCGTCCTGCGCTGGCGCAGGAGGTGCTGTCCGAGGGTACCTACGGCCCCGCGTCCGCCGGTGCGCAGGACGAGCGCGTGGTGTTTCCCCCGCAGGTCTCGCAGGGCGCGCTGGTGTTCGGCAAGGTGCCGCCCGGCAGCCAGGTGCGTTATGCCAACCGCGCGTTGCGCACCAGCGGCTATGGCACGGTGGTGTTCGGGGTCGGCCGCGATGAAGCGGGCCCGCTGGGTATCGAGGTGACGACGCCCTCCGGGCGCCGGGAAACCGCGCGCATCACGGTGACGCCGCGCGACTGGCCGGTGGAGCGGGTCAACGGCGTGCCGCCGAAGACGGTCAATCCGCCACCGGCGATCGCCGAGCGGATCCGGCGCGAGCAGGCGCAGGTCACCGCCGCGCGCGCGCGCGACGACGATCGCACCGATTTCGCCCAGTCCTTCATCTGGCCGGTGCAGGGCCGCATCAGCGGCCGCTTCGGCAACGCGCGCGTCTACAACGGACAACCCGGTTCCGGCCATTCGGGCATGGACATCGCCGCACCCAATGGCACGCCGGTCAAGGCGCCTGCGGCGGGCGTGGTGACCTTCGCCGGCCCGGATCTGTACCTGACCGGCGGCACCCTGTTGCTGGATCACGGCTACGGGGTCAGCTCCAATTTCCTGCACCTGTCACGCATCGACGTGAAGGTGGGCGATCGCGTCGAGCAGGGCCAGGTCATCGGCGCGGTCGGCGCCACCGGACGCGCCACCGGCCCGCACCTGCACTGGGGCATGAACTGGTTCGACGTGCGCATCGATCCGCTGCTGGTGCTGGAGCGCGCGCAGGCGGCTGCAACGAAGTGATTGTGGGTTCACCGGCTTTCGCGACTCACGTCGCTCCCACAAGAATTCCCCTTGTAGGAGCGACGTAAGTCGCGAGCTTTTCGGTCCGATTGCGATGGAGTAATGGCAAGCGAGGCAGGCAGGCGTCGCCGATGACAGGTACGGGCAACACGCAGGTTACGGTCGCGACTGACGTCGCTCCTACAGGGGAAGCTTTTTGTGGGAGCGACGTGAGTCGCGAGCTTTTCCCGATTTGCGCGAGAGACGGCTCAGCCGTTGCTGCCGCTGACGCGGGCGACCGCGTCGTGCGGGTGCAGGCTTTCGAAATGGGCGACGGTGGCGTCGTAGCGCGCCACGTGCGGATCCTGCGAGAGCGCGGCGGCCACGCGGCGCGCGGCATCCTCGCAGAACATCAGGTTCTCCGCGTTCAGGCGCGCGAAAGCCTGTTCGTCGACCCGCTTGACCGCGGTCTGCACCGGCGTGCCCAGGGCGGCCTCGATCGCGTCGATCAACGCCACCAGCGGCAGTTCCTCGAACTGCGGACGCAATTCGACGCGCACGCTGGCGCGGCTGCGCTGGGCGTGCGGCGTCGCCGCCAGTCCGCGCTCGGAAGACAGCCAGTCGCGGACCACGCCGACCGACAGCGGGTGCGCGGCGGCGAAGTCCTCGGCGAACCGCTCGGCGTTGGCCTGGCGCGACAGCGCCGCCGAGGCCGGGCAGGTGCTGGAGTATTCGACCGAGAACGACAGCGCCAGGTGCAGGTGACCGTCGACCAGGGTGGCGTCGATCTCGACCGGATAGCGCTTCCAGCCCGAGTACTCGCTTTCCAGCGCACGCCGGCGCAACAGCGCGTCATAGCGCAGGCGGATGCGGGCCTGGTTCGCCAGCCCCTGCTGCGAAGCCACGCCTTCCTGCAACAGGTGGCGCAACCCGGCCGGGGTGATGGCCTCGCGCGACAGGCCGTCCTGCAGGTGCAGGTACAGGCGCGACATGTGGATGCCGCGGGCGTCCGGATTGGTCAGGTTGACGAACACGTCGATGTTCGCCGGCACCTGCAATTGCCCACCCTCGCCATCGCCGATGCGCACCGGCAGGGCGATGCCTTCCATGCCCACCCAGTCCAGCGCGCGTGCCAACGGCACGCTCTGGTGGGCGACGTCGGGAAGATCGGCGCGTGGCGCCACGGGAGGGACGGAGGCCATGTCGGTACGGGGGGAGAAAACAGGCCCGCATTGTACCCCCAGCCCCGAATCGCCAGATGAAACAGTCCGTTACGGCGAATCCGCATGCCTATCGCAGCGATGGATCGCGTCCATCGCGGGCTTCCCGCTCAGCCGCGTGCGGCGTTCCAGGCGCCCAGCAGCAGGCGCAGGCGGGACGGCAGCGCGGTGGCCTCCCCTGCCCTGGCGAACCGGCGCAGGCGGGCGTGGGCGAAGGCGTCGACGATGCGCCGCTCCCGGCTTGCGCCGGATGCCGCCGGCCAGCGCCGGTCCAGCGTGCGCGCCCAGTCACGCAGCCGCGTGCGATCGTCGTTGCCCGCGGCCGACCGCGGCAGCGCCGCGGTCGCGGTGTCGGCCAAGCGGGTCGCCAGGGTCCGGGCAATCACCGCCGCTGCACCCGGTGTCCCGCCCAGGACCGCGGCTTCCGTCGCGGCCACCGCCGCGCCGTAAACCCGCAGTTGGGCGAAGGCGTCGTCGCCGTCGGCGGCGGCATCGCGCGCCGCGATCAGCGCGGGCAGCGCATCGGCCAGTTCCGCCCACGGCGCAGGCACCGGCTCCAGCCGCCGCCCCAACGGATGACGCGAGCGGCGATCCGCCCAACTACGCAATTCCTCGCCCCACCAGGCCAACTTGGCATCGGCCGGCAACGGATCGCCTGCGATATTGAGGATGTCGTCGAATTCCTGGAGCAGCGAGAACCACGCTTCGGCCAGCGCGCGTCGTTCCGGCGCGACGAAGATCTCGGCGACCTGCCATTCCGGCCAGCGCTGGCGCCATTTGTCGAGGAAGCTTTCGAGGGCGGAGGAATCGGACACGGGAACGGGAACGTGCTGGAAGTCGGTCGTGAAGATGGCTCAGGCGCCGACCGCGGTCGGCCAGGCGTCCGGTTCGAGCAGTTCGGCGGGCTGGTCGCACATCCGTTCGGCCTGCCAGCTTTCGGGATCGTCGCCATCGAGACGGTAGCCCCACAGCGCCGCGATCGACGGCATGCCTGCCGCGCGCGCCGCGACGATGTCGCGTTCGTCGTCTCCAACGTAGACACAGTCGCCGCAAGCCACGCCCAGCCGCTCGGCGGCCACCTGCAACGGCAGCGGATGCGGCTTGCGCTCGGCCAGGGTGTCGCCGCCGATCAGCACCGCGCAGCGTTCCTGCCAGCCTTCGGCCGGCAGCACGTCGCGGGCGAGGTACTCGGGCTTGTTGGTGACGATGCCCCAGCGCGTGCCGGCGGCTTCCAGCGCGGCCAGCATCGCTTCCACGCCTTCGAACGGATGGCTGTGGCGGCCCAGTTCCTCCTGGTAGATCACCAGGAATTCCGGCACCAGCGCGTCGCGCGCGGCGACGTCCATATCCGGGAACGCCGCGCCCACCATCGCCCGCGATCCCTTGGACACGTGTGGACGCAGGTCGGCCAGGGTTACCGGCGCGCGGCCGCGTGCGGCGAGCATGCGGTTGGCGGTGGCGACGAAATCCGGCGCGCTGTCCAGCAGCGTGCCGTCGAGATCGAACAGGGCCACCGCAGGGAATCCGGGGCCGGTCTTGGGGGCGTCGCCATCCATCCGGCTCATGCCGCCTTCACCGCGCAGGCCAGGTAATTGACGTCGGTGCGGCGCGCCAGCCGCGCGCGCTGCCGCCACGGCTCGTAGGCCAGGCCGCTGACGTCCTCCAGCTGCAGGCCGGACTGGCGCAGCCAGGCGGCCAGTTCGGACGGCTTGATGAAGTCCTGGTAGTGATGGGTGCCGGTGGGCAGCAGGCGGGCGACGTATTCGGCGCCCACGATGGCCAGGGCGAACGCGGCCGGGGTGCGGTTGAGGGTGGACAGGAACAGCCGGCCGCCGGGTTTCAGCAGGCGCGCGCACGCCTCGATGATCGCCGCCGGATCCGGCACGTGCTCCAGCATTTCCATGCAGGTGACCACGTCGAAGCTGCCGGGACGCTCCTCGGCCAGCGATTCGACCGGACGCAGCTGGTAGTCGACCTGCACGCCGGACTCGAGCTTGTGCAGGCGCGCCACCTTGATCAGTTCCGGCGCCAGGTCGATCGCGGTGACCTGCGCGCCGGCCTTGGCCAGCGCTTCGCTGAGCAGGCCACCGCCGCAGCCGACGTCCAGCGCCTGCGCGCCGGCCAGCGACGCGCGCTGGCGCACGTAGTCCAGGCGCACCGGATTGAGCGCGTGCAGTGCCTTCTGCGGCCCCTGCTCGTCCCACCAGCGATTGGCGAGCGCGCCGAACTTGTCCAGTTCGGCCTGATCGAAGTTGTCGCCGGAGGGCGCGGATGAAGCGGTGGAGGTCATGGGGTCACCTCGGCAGGAGCCGGTGGCCGCATCGGCGTGCGGACACCTGGCAGGGGAATCGGTAGGGAACGGACATCATCCGCCATGCAGCAGACGGATGCGCTCGCGCCATTGGCGCGCGTTGGCGATCAGGCCGGCCGTGTCCATGTCGACCAGTTCGCGCTGCACCAGCCGCGGCTGGCCGGCGATCCAGACGTCGCTGACCTGGTGGCGGCCGGTGGCGTAGATGAGCTGGGAAACGACGTGGTGCAGCGGCTGGGTGTCCAGCGCACCCAGATCCACGCAGATCAGGTCGGCCTGCTTGCCCGGCTCGATCGAACCGATGCGATCGCCATAGCCCAGCGCGCGCGCGCCGCCGAGAGTGGCCGCATGCAGCGCGGTCGCGGCGTCCAGGGCGGTGGCGTCGTTCGCGACCGCCTTGGCCAGCTGCGCCGCCGTGCGGGTCTCGCTGAACATGTCCAGATCGTTGTTGCTGGCGCAGCCGTCGGTGCCGATGGCCAGGTTGACGCCCGCGCGTTGCAACGCGCAGGCCGGGCAGAAACCGGAGGCCAGCTTGAGGTTGGATTCCGGGCAATGCACCACCGACACGCCACGCTCGGCGCACAGGTGGATCTCGGCCTCGGTCAGTTGGGTCATGTGCACCGCGATCAGGCGGTCGTTGACCAGGCCCAGGCGATCCAGGCGCGCCAGTGGACGCTGGCCATACTGCTTCAGCGAATCGGCGATTTCCTGCGCGGTCTCGTGGGTGTGCAGGTGCACCGGCACGTCGAGCTGGTCCGAGAGCATGCGCACGCGCTCGAAGTTGGCGTCGCTGACCGTATACGGTGCGTGCGGCGCGAACGCGGTGTCGACCAGCGAATCGCCGCGCCATTGATCATGGACCTCGCCCGCGCGGTCGAAATATTCGTCGCTGGTCTTGGCCCAGGCGGTCGGGAAATCGATCACCGGCAGGCCGACCCGCGCGCGGAAGCCGTGGCGCTTGTAGACCGCGGCCTGCACATCGGGGAAGAAGTAGTTTTCGTTGGCACAGGTGGTGCCGCCGCGCAGCATCTCGGCGATCGCCAGGGTGGTACCGTCGGCGACGAATTCCGGGCCGATCACCGCCGCTTCCACCGGCCAGATGTGCTTGTGCAGCCACTCCATGAGAGGCAGATCATCGGCGATGCCGCGCAGCAGCGTCATCGGATTGTGGGTATGCGCGTTGACCAGACCGGGCAGCAGCGCCGCATCCGGTCGCGACACCACCCGCTCCGGCACGAAGCGTTGGCGCGCATCGGCAATTGGCAGGATGGCGAGGATGTCGCCGCCCTTCACCGCCACCGCATGGTCTTCCAGCACCACCCCATGCGGCATCACCGGGATGACGAAACCGGCCTCAATGAGGAGATCGCAAGCTTCGGGGCGGGTGTCGTGGGTCATGCGTCCTCGTATCCGTGGTTCCGCGGGGAGCCGGAATCAGGCAAGCGATTCACGGCGTCGGTGCTTCCGGTCGGAGGAGGCTCGGCTCGCATCGGTGCGCTCACCTCGCCGCCACCGGGAATCTCTCGTCGTCCCGGCGGAAACCGGGATCCATCTTGATGTTGCCTGTGCTTCGGGCTTTCAAACGCAAAAGCAACCGCAAGCAAAATCGAGCCCGGCCTTCGCCGGAATGGCGCAACGGCAGGCGCGCCCGCGTGCGGGCGCGCCGTCGCGTCACTTCACGCGGCTGACGTAGTCGCCGGTGCGGGTGTCGACCTTGATGATTTCTTCCTGGCCGACGAACAGCGGCACGCGCACGACCGCGCCGGTCTCCAGGGTCGCCGGCTTGCCGCCGCCGCCGGAGGTGTCGCCACGGACGCCCGGGTCGGTCTCGACGATCTTCAGCTCGACGAAGTTCGGTGGGGTGACCTGGATCGGGGTGCCGTTGAACAGGGTCACCACGCACTCTTCCTCGCCCTTCAGCCACTTCTCGGCGCCGGCCATGCCTGCCTTGTCGGCCTGGACCTGCTCGAAGGTTTCCTGCTGCATGAAGTGCCAGTACTCCCCATCCGAATACAGGTACTGCATGTCGGTATCCACCACGTCGGCGGCCTCGACCGAGTCCGTGCTCTTCATGGTGATTTCCTGCACGCGGCCGGTGCGGATCTGGCGGTACTTCACGCGGGTGAAGGCCTGGCCCTTGCCCGGCTTGACGTATTCGGTGTCGGTGATGATGGACGGTTCGTTGTTGACCAGGATCTTCATCCCGTTCTTGACGTCGTTCATGCCGTAACTGGCCATGGGGTACTCCTTGGGGTAAGACAAACCCGCCGCGGGAGGCGGCTGGCCGGATAGAATGGGGAACCCGCCGGGACCGGCGGGCGTTTTGTTTTCAGACCCGCACATGATAACCGCAGCCCCCCTCCCCATGCAGCCCGCCCCCCTGCCCCGCGCCCGCTGGCAGGAAGCCTGGCGCGACGCCGTGCGCGACCCGCATGAGCTGCTGGCGATGCTGGGACTGGAAGACCTGGCCGGCCGCCTGTCGGAAGGCGCCGCCGCCCAGTTCCCGCTGCGGGTGCCGCGCGGCTTTGTCGCCCGCATGGTCCCGGGCGACGCGAACGACCCGCTACTGCGCCAGGTGCTGCCGCTGGACGAGGAAATGCGGCCGGTGCCGGGCTTCGGCCTGGACGCGGTCGGCGACGCGGCCGCCCGGACCGCCACCGGGGTCCTGCAGAAGTACCGGGGCCGCGCCCTGCTGGTCGCGACCGGCAGCTGCGCGGTGCATTGCCGCTACTGCTTCCGCCGGCATTTCCCCTATGCCGAGGAAACCGCCGCCCGCGACGGCTGGCGCGAGGCCGTGGACGCCATCCGCGCCGATGAGGGCATCGAGGAGGTCCTGCTCTCCGGTGGCGACCCGCTGTCGCTGGCCACGCCCAAGCTGGCCGAACTGACCGACGCGCTCGCCGGTATCCCGCATCTTCGCCGCCTGCGCATCCACAGCCGCCTGCCGGTGGTGCTGCCGGAACGGGTCGACGACGGCCTGGTCCGCTGGCTGGCGGGGCTGCCCTGGCCGGTCGCGTTCGTCATCCACGCCAACCACGCCAACGAGTTCGATGCCGGCGTCGACGCCGCCCTGGGCCGCCTGCGCGGGGCCGGCGCGCAACTGCTCAACCAGGCCGTGCTGTTGCGCGGGGTCAACGACAGCGTGGACGCGCTGGCCGCCCTGGGCGAGCGCAGTTTCGCCGCCGGCGTCCTGCCCTATTACCTGCACCAGTTGGACCGGGTCGCGGGCGTGGCCCATTTCGAGGTTCCCGACGAACAGGCCCTGGCCCTGCACGCCGGCCTGCGCGCCCGCCTGTCCGGCTACCTGGTGCCGCGGCTGGTCCGCGAGATCCCGGGCGACACCGGCAAGCGGCCGCTCTGAGCCGGCCGCGATGGAGCGACCGTCCCGCCTTTTTGCGACGCCGGCATTGGACGCTTCCGGCCCCTTCGTGTATTAAACGCGCTCCCAAGGCGGAACCGCTGCATGCAGATCGGCAAAGACTCCACCCTCCGTTTGATGATCGTCGATGACAGCGGCGAGGACGCCGAGGCGATTGTCAGTACGTTGCGGAATGGAGGCATCGCCGTGCGGCCGCTGCGCCCGCTGGACGCCGACGAACTGGCGCAGATGGTGGCCGCGCAACCCATGGATCTGGTGCTGGCCGCCCGTTCGGCCCGGGGAATTCCGCTGGCCGGGGTCCTGTCCACGGTAGATGCCAGCGGCAAGGACATCCCCGTCATCGTGCTGGCCGACGGCATCAGCGAAGCCGACTGGCTGAGCGATCAGTCCGGCGGAGCACGCGGCATGGTGCTGCGCGGCCGTCCCGAACACCTGCTGCACGTCCTGCGCAGCGAATGGTCGGATCTGGAGACGCGCCGCGCGGTCCGCCGGCTGGACGTGCAATTGCGCGAAATCGAGCGCCGCTGCGACGCGCTCATCTCCTCCTCGCGCGACCCGATCGCCTACATCCACGAAGGCATGCACATCCGCGCCAACGAGGCGTACCTGGAAATGCTCGGCTTCGAGTCCTTCGACGAGGTCGAGGGCCTGTCGCTGCTGGATCTGGTGGCGCCGCAGTACGTCAACGATTTCAAGCAACTGCTCAAGAACCTGAGCAAGGGCGAGCCGCCGCCGCCGCGCTTCGAGCTGGAGGCGCGCAGCCTGGACGGCGACCAGTTCCCCGCCACGCTCGAGTTCGCCACCGCCACCTACGAGGGCGAACCTTGCGTGCAGGTGGTGTTCCGCCGCCGCGAGGAATTCGATCCGGAGCTGGCGCGCGAGGTCGAGGATCTGCGCCAGCGCGACGTGGTCACCGGCCTGTTCAACCGCCCGACCTTCCTGCAGGCGCTGGAGGAAGCGGTCAGCCAGGTCGCGCGCGGCGAGCATTATTCGCTGCTGCTGCTGGAGCCCGACCACTACCAGCGCCTGCTGCAGGACATCGGCATCGACTCGGCCGACGCCCTGATCGCGGCGATGGCGCAACGCCTGGCCGAGAAGCTGGACAGCCGCACCACTGCCGCCCGCTTCGGCGAGCGCACCTTCGCGGTGCTGCTCAAGGGCAATCATGCGCAGACGTCGGCCTTGGCCGAGACCCTGCGCGCGGCCTTCGCCTCGCACGTGTTCAACGCCGGCGATCGCTCCACCGCGGTCACCGCCAGCATCGGCGGCGTCCAGATCGGCGAGAAGATCGCCAGCGTCGGCCTGGTGCTCACCCGCGCCACCGACAGCCTGCAGACCGCGACCAGCCTGGGGGGAAACCGTATCGAGATCTTCGATCCCGGCGCGGTCGACCGGGCCGAGGAAGAGCGGGTGCAGAACTGGATCGCGCGCCTGCAGGACGCGCTGGCCAACGATCATTTCCTGCTGTACTACCAGCCGGTGGTCAGCCTGCAGGGCGAGGCCGGCGAACTCTACGAAGCGCTGCTGCGCCTGGATTCCAACGGCGAAACGGTGATGCCGCCCGTGTTCATGGGAATCGCCGAGGAACACGGCCTGCTCGATGCGATCGACCGCTGGGTGGTCAACCGTGCCATCGAGGTGCTGGGCGAACGCCGCCGCAAGGGCTACCTGACCCGCCTGCTGGTCAAGGTCAGCCCCACCTCGTTCGGTGACGAACGCCTGCTGCAACTCATCGCCAAACAGCTGGCGGCGCACGACGTGCCCGGCGACTGCCTGTGGCTGGAAGCCTCCGAGGCCAAGGTGTTCACCCACCTGCGCCAGGCCCAGACGTTCCAGTCCGGCGCGTCGAAGCTGGGCTGCAAGGTCGGCCTGGAACATTTCGGCGCCGGCCTGGACTCGTTCCAGTTGCTGGCCCATTTCCAGCCGGCGTTCCTGAAGATCGATCGCGTGTTCAGCACCGACCTGGCGAAGACCCCGGAACACCAGTTGAAGATCCGCGAGATCGCCGAGCGCGCGCAGTCGCAGGGCATCCTGACCATTGCCGATCACGTCGCCGACGCGGCCACGATGAGCTTCCTGTTCACTTCGATGGTGGACTATGTCGAAGGTGAGTTCCTGGCGCCGCCAGGACCGCAGATGAGCTACGACTTCTCGTGATGCCTGCACGGGGCAGGCCTTCCAGCCTCCCCGTCACGCCCGACGTTCTGCCGTAGAGCGGAGCTTGCTCCGCTGCCCTTGCCTTGGTTTTCCGCTTCCCGNCAAAAGCAAAGGCCAGAGCGAAGGCAGCGGAGCAAGCTCCGCTCTACGGAACGGAAAAAAGAAACCCGCCTTGCGGCGGGTTTCGCGTGCTCCTGCGAGTCGTCTCAGGCAAAGGTGCCCTGTGCAGCCCGCAGCGCGGCAATGCGCTCCTCCAGCGGCGGATGGCTCAGGAACAGGCGCTTCAAGCCCTGGCCGATGCCGCCGGCGATGCCGAACGCCTCCACCTGCGCCGGCAGCGTGCTCTGCGCATGCTGCGCGTTCAGGCGCTCCAGCGCGGCGATCATCTTGTGGCGACCGGCCAGATTGGCGCCGCCGGCGTCAGCGCGGAACTCGCGTCGGCGCGAGAACCACATCGCGATCATCGTGGCGAACAGGCCGAACACCACTTCCAGCACCATCACGATGATGTAATAACCGAAACCACGGCCCTCGCCCTCGCGATTGCCCGACAGGAAACTGTCGACGATGCCGCCGACCACGCGCGCCAGCACGATCACGAAGGTGTTCAGCACGCCTTGCAGCAACGCCATCGTCACCATGTCGCCGTTGGCGACGTGGCTGACTTCGTGGCCGAGCACGGCTTCGGCTTCGTCGCGATTCATCGCCCGCAGCAGGCCGGTGGACACCGCCACCAGCGCGTTGTTGCGGTTGGCGCCGGTGGCGAAGGCGTTGATTTCCGGCGCGTCGTAGATCGCCACCTGCGGCATGCCGATGCCGGCGCCCTGGGCCTGGCGCTGCACGGTGGCCAGCAGCCACTGCTCGGCTTCGTTGCGCGGCTGCTCGATCACCTGCGCGCCGGTCGCGCGCAGGGCCATGGTCTTGGACAGCAGCAGCGAGATCAGCGATCCGCCGAAGCCGAAGATGGCGGCCATCACCAGCAGCCCAGACATCTGGTTCGGATTGACCCCGAGTATCGACATGACGACGCTCGCCAGGACGAGCACGGCCAGGTTGGTGGCGAGGAACAGGGCGATACGGCTGAACACGGGAGACTCCGCAGGCTTTCAGTGTGAAATGTTGAGCGAATCTGCGGCCGTGCGCGGTTGAATTCAAGCACGTTCCTGACCGACGATTCAGCTTTGGAAACGCACCGCACGCATGTCCGCACGCCCTGAATCCGCGCGCCCCTACCGGGGCCGCTTCGCGCCCTCGCCCACCGGCCCGCTGCACTTTGGCTCCCTGCTGGCCGCGCTGGGCAGTTGGCTGCTGGCACGCCATGCCGGCGGCGAATGGTGGGTGCGGGTGGAGGATCTGGATCCGCCTCGCGAAGTCGCCGGCGCCGCCGATCTCCAATTGGCCACGCTGGCCGCATTCGGCCTGGTTTCCGACGGCCCGGTGGTGCGGCAGAGCGAACGCGGCGTCCTGTACCAGGCCGCGCTGGACGAACTGCTGGAGCGGGGCCAGGCATTCTTCTGCCATTGCAGCCGCAGCGAGCTGGCCGCGGCCGGCGGCATCCACCATCGCTGCGTGGCGGCCGAAGCGCGCGCGCATCCGGCGGTCCGGCTGCGGGTCGGACCCGGCACCGTGACCGGGTTCGAGGACGGCCTGCAAGGCCACTTCGAACAGGATGTCCATGCCGAAGCCGGCGACGTGGTGCTGCGCCGGGCCGACGGCTACTGGGCCTATCAGTTGGCCGTGGTGGTGGACGATGCTGCCCAGGGCTTCACCGACATCGTGCGCGGCGCCGATCTGCTGGATTCCACGCCCCGGCAGATCCATCTGCAGCGTGCCCTTGGCTTGCCGACGCCACGCTACCTGCACTTGCCGCTGGTTGTGGACGGGGAAGGCCAGAAGCTGTCCAAATCGATGGCCGCGCTGCCGATCGACGCCACCGATCCCCTGCCCGCGCTGCGCGTCGCCTGGGCCGCGCTCGGACAGCCGGCGGATCGCCTGCCGGCCAGTGGCGGGGTGACCGGACTGCTGCGGACGGCGGCCGATGAGTTCGTTCCGGAACGCCTTCCCCGCCAGGCGTGCATCCCATTCGCTGCGCCGCACAACGCGCCTGACGCGCACGCTGTCTAGAATCCGGAGCAACCGCCTTTTGCGGGCGGTCCCCACAGGAGAAGCCCCACATGAGTTCTCGCGTCGCGCTGGTCACCGGCGGCACCGGCGGCATCGGAACCGCCATCTGCAAGAAGTTGGCCGGCATGGGCCATCGCGTAGCCACCAATTACCGCAACGAGGAAAAGGCCAAGGCCTGGCAGCAGCAGATGAAGGCCGACGGCTACGATGTCGCGCTGTTCCCCGGCGACGTCACTTCCGCCGAGGAAGCCGAATCCCTCGTGCGCAAGGTCGAGGCCGAACTCGGCCCGGTGGAAATCCTGATCAACAACGCCGGCATCACCCGCGACACCACCTTCCACCGCATGAGTTCACTGCAGTGGAACGAGGTCATCAACACCAACCTCAATTCGGTGTTCAACATGACCCGCCCGGTGATCGAGGGCATGCGCGATCGCAAGTGGGGCCGGATCATCCAGATCAGTTCCATCAACGGCCTCAAGGGCCAGTACGGACAGGCCAACTACGCCGCCGCCAAGGCCGGCATGCACGGCTTCACCATTTCGCTGGCCCGCGAGAACGCCAAGCTCGGCATCACCGTCAACACGGTGTCGCCGGGCTACGTCGCCACCGACATGGTGATGGCGGTGCCGGAGGAAGTGCGCGCCAAGATCGCCGCGGACATCCCGACCGGCCGCCTGGGCAACCCGGACGAGATCGCCTATGCGGTGGCGTTCCTGGTCGCCGACGAGGCCGGCTGGATCACCGGTTCCAACCTGGACATCAACGGCGGCCACCACATGGGTTGGTGACCGGTTCCGGCGCCCGCCACGATCCAAAAATGCTGCGGGTCCGGCCCGCAGCATTTTTTTTGCCCGGCGTTGTTCCTGAACAGGGCACCCCTGACCTGCGGCCTGTTGCAAGGGCTGCTGCGCTGCGTCATGCTGCCCGGCACTGCGTTTTAGAGTGATTGCTTCATGGCTGCGATCCGCATCATCAAGAAGTACCCGAACCGCCGTCTCTACGACACCGAGATTTCCAGTTACATCACCATCGAGGACGTCCGCCAGCTGATCGTCGATGGCGAGGACTTCGAGGTCCGCGACGCCAAGAGCGGCGAGGACCTGACCCGCACCGTCCTGCTGCAGATCATCAGCGAGCAGGAACAGGATGGCGAACCGGTGCTGTCCACCCAGCTGCTGAGCCAGATCATCCGCTTCTACGGCGATTCGCTGCAGGGCTTCATGGGCAACTACCTGGAGCGCAGCATGCAGATCTTCATGGAGCAGCAGCAGCAGTTCCGCAGCCAGATGGGCAACCTGCTGGGACAGACGCCCTGGACCATGATGAACCAGCTGACCGAGCGCAACCTGGAGCTGTGGCAGGAATTCCAGCGCAACCTCAGCGGCGGCGGCTTGGGCCGTCCGGCCACCGCCAAGCCGAAGGAAGCCCCGCGCGAGACGCCGAAGACCCGCGCCCGCTGAATCCCGTTTCCGTGAACGAGCCCGCGCCCCGTGGCGCGGGCTTTTTCATGCCATCCGATTTCCGAGGATCCCCTCCATGAGCAAACGCGTCGCGGTCGTCACCGGCGGCATCGGCGGTCTGGGCACCGCCATCTGCAAGCAATTGGCCGGCGCCGGCCATACCGTCATCGCTGCCGACCTGCCCGCCGACGATGCGCACCGGGCATCCTTCGCCGACGCCACCGTCGGACTGGACGTCCATTTCATGCCGTTGGACGTCAGCGACTTTTCCGCCTGCGGCGCGTTCGTGCGCGATGTGCAGGACGCGCACGGCGGGCTGGACATCCTGGTCAACAACGCCGGCATCACCCGCGACTCCACCCTGCGCAAGATGGACGAGTCGCAGTGGGAAGCGGTCATCGACGTCAACCTGGGCAGCGTGTTCAACCTCTCGCGCCACGCCATCGACGGCATGCAGGCGCGCGGCTTCGGCCGGGTCATCAACATCAGCTCGGTCAGCGGCCAGACCGGCAACTTCGGCCAGACCAACTACGCCGCCGCCAAGGCCGGCCTGCACGGGTTCACCATGTCGCTGGCGCGCGAAGTCGCGGCCAAGGGCATCACTGTCAACAGCGTGTCGCCCGGCTACATCGAAACGCCGATGACCCGCGCGATGCCGGAGGACGTGCGGTCGCGCACCATCGCCTCGGTCCCGGTCGGCCGGATCGGTGCGCCGGAGGACATCGCCCGCGCGGTGGCGTTCCTTGCCGACGATGCGTCCGGCTACATCACCGGCGCCAACCTGCCGGTCAACGGCGGCCTCTTCATGAGCTTCTGAGCCGCGGCTATGCTGCGCATTCCATTGCACGATCGCACAACCAAGGAAACCGGATGAAACTCACTCCTCCCACTTTCGGCGTCTGGCTCATCGCACTGCTGCTCGGCAGCGGCGGCATCGCCGCGCGTTTCGGCTACATCCCGGTGCTGGCGCCGCATGCGTTCTGGCTGGTGGTGGCGGGATTCGGGTTGCTGGTGGCGGCGACGGTTTTCAGCAAGCTCTGAGGTAGAGCGGAGCTTGCTCCGCTGCCTTGGTTTTGGTTTCTCATGCGTCATCGGTATCGGACGCTGAAGCACAAGCTGTCGAAGGCGGGAAACGAAGGCAGACAACGTTGCAACATCCCACAAAAGCAGCGGAGCAAGCTCCGCTCTACGCGCGGTTCCGATTCCTCGGCGAGCGTTTACCCGCCCTTGCGCAGGTACTCCGCCAATCCACCCAGTTGCTGTGCCTGCACCCGGTCCACCACCGGGGCCAGCGTGCGCAGGTCGTCCGGCGTGTAACCGCCGGCGCGATACCACAGCGTGATACGGGTGCCGCCGTTCTCCTCGGCCAGGCGCCATTCCATCGCCCCCGACAATCCCATTCCCTGCAGCGGTCCAAGACCGCCGGTCAGGCGCAGGAGCTTGCCTGGCTCGGCGAACACCACCGTCATGTGCCGGGCCTGGCGCAGGCCGTCGATTTCGCAGAAGCAGCCGCCGGCGCGCGGCTCCAGGCTCAGGCGTGAGGCGTCACCCCACCAGGTGTGATCCTTCGGCCACCACTGCCCGATCTCGGCCAATCCCTTCCATGCCGCTTTCGGCGTCACCGGCACCCATTGACTGTTCTCGACGGTGAAGCCATTGGCGGCCTGGTCCTTGACCGCCGCCTGCGCCGATACCGCCAGTCCGCCGGCCAGCAGCATCGCCGCCCACCGGCGCGCGATCATTGCGCCGCCGCCTCTTTGCAGTACCGGTTGCGGTATTCCATCGCCTTGGGCATCAGCGCGGTCAGGTTCTGGATGCGGGTGCCGGGGTTGGGATGGGTGGAGGAGAACTCGGGCGGCGCCTGTCCACCGCTGGCCTCGCTCATGCGCTCCCACAGCGGCACCGCTTCCTGCGGATTGAAGCAGGCCGCGGCGGCGAGCATCAGCCCGACTTCGTCGGCCTGGGTTTCATGCGTGCGCGCGTAAGGCAACAGGTAGCCGTAGCCCATCGCCGCCATCACCATCTGCTGCTGTTGCGGATCCATGCCGCTCATCGCGCCGGCCATCTGGCCGATCTGGGTCAGTTTCTGCTGGGACATGCGCTGGGCGCCATGACGCAACAGGGCATGCGCGATCTCGTGGCCCATCACCACCGCCACCGCATCGGCATTCTTGGCGACCGGGATCAGCCCGGTGTAGACGGCCATCTTGCCGCCGGGCAGGCAGAACGCATTGGCCTGGTCTGACTGGATGACGTTGACATCCCAGTCGAAGGTGCGCCAGTTGCCACTGGCCTGGGTGCCCCGCTCCTGGGCGATGGCCGCTTCGACTTCGGGGATCTTTTCGATCAGGCGCTGCGCGATGGCGCGCACCTGCTGGGCAATCTGCGAATCGGGATCGACCGGGCGTTCCTGCGAGAGGATTTCCTGGTAGGCCTGCAGGCCCAGCGCCTTTTCCTCCTCCACGCTGATCGAGCTGTCGATCAGCACCTTCTCGCCGGTGTAGGGGTCCACGACGCGGTTGGAGAACCAGTAGAACGCAGCATAGCCCGCGAACCCCAGCAGGATCAGCCAGCGCACGTTGCCGAACAGGCCGCGCCGCCGGGGCGCGCCACCCTGTTCGTACTGTCCCTGCCCGAACGGATCGTTCCTCATCGCCTTCTCCCAGTTGCCGGCTAGATGCCACGCACCACGCGGAAGCCCACCCGCGCATTAGTCATATCCGAATCCGAGGAGGAACGCCATGCCGCCCGTGCCTGCACCGGCGCGCTGGCCCAGGAGCCGCCCCGCACCACCCGCGAACGGCAACCGGGATTGAACCAGGCGGCGCCGTCGGCCGGCGCCCGCCGGTAGCTGGCGTGCCAGCAATCGGCCACCCACTCGCTGGTGTTGCCGCCCATGTCGTGCAGCCCCCAGGCATTGGGCCGGAAGCTGCCCACCGGCGCCGGTCCCCAGTAACCGTCGCCGTAGCCGACGAAGGCGTTGTTCCAATGGCGGCCGCTGGGCGAGGCGTCGTTGCCGCCGGTCAGGTTCTCCACCTTGGCCGGTGGCACCCCGTTGCCCCAGGGGTAGCGGCCCTGCACGCCCGCGCGCAGGGCGTACTCGAACTCCGCCTCGCTGGGCAGGCGATAGCCATGCCCGGTCTGGCGGGTCAACCAGTCGGCGTAGGCCTCGGCGTCGTAGACGCTGACGTGCAGCACCGGCATGTCCTCGCGCGCCGGCGCCCCGCTATGGTCGGATTGCCAGTCCACGCCGCTGCGGCGGACGAAGTTGCCGCTCCGCTCGTCGTAGACGATGGAATGCCCGCGCCGGGTCGCGCGCGGGCGATAGCTGGTCGCCTGCACGAAGCGACGGAATTCGCCGACCGTCACCGCATTGCGCGCCATCGCGAAACCGCGGTCGAAGCGGACATAGTGGGCCGGTTTTTCCGCATCGGCGGAGCCCAGTTCGTTGTCGTCCGCGCCCATGCGGAACGCACCGTGCGGCACGATCACCATTTCCGGCCCGCGGCCGCCGTTGCCGAGCGCGTCGGTGAAGGCCTGGCCGGGACGGAAGAGCCCGTAGTGGGTGGCCAGTTCGATCCGCTGGCGGAAATCGGCCGCGACCGGATCGCCGGGCGGTGCGATGCGCAGCACTTCCGCGAGCTTTTCGCGCGCGGCCTTCAGGCCCAGCGGCGACTGCAGATCCTGCACGCCCGATTCGCGCAGCCCGGCGATGCGCACCGTGCGGATCGCTTCGACCCGCTGGCGCGCGTCGGCGACCGTCACGGACTCGTCGCCGCCGCGAACCTTGCCCGCATGCGCCAGCCAGTTGCGCGCGCCGTCGAAATCGCCGGCCAGCGCCGCATCCTCTGCGCGCCGGATCAGCGCGCTCTCCACCGCCGCCACGCCCTGCAACGCACGTGCCTGGCCCGGTTTCCACTTCAGCACTTCGCGAAAGCCCGCCAGCGCGCCGCCACCCTGCTCGCCCAACCGCCCACCGTTGAGCGCGCGCTCGCTGGCCAGGTTGAGACGGGTCAACTGTTCGACTTCATCCACCCGCGACAGATAGGCCAGCACGGCCTCGTCGTCCGGATCGATGGCACGCGCCACGGCGGCGATCTGGGCCGCCTCGCGCGCGTCCTCGTCGCGGTCCTCGGCGGTTTTCAGCACCCGTTCGCCGCGTTCGAGCAGGCGATCCAGGGCCTGGTCCAGACCCTTGCGGGCCACGGCGTCCTCCGGGTCGAGCCGGCGGATGGCCAGGTAGAGCGGAATCGCATCGTCGGGACCGGCATACAGGCGTCCTTCTTCCAGCGCCCGCGCCGCGCGCCTGCGCGCATCGGCGACGCCCTCCTGCGCCAGCAGGACCACCGGAGGCTGCCAGTTGAGGGCGGCGTTGACGCTGTCGTCACCGGTGACGGTAATCCGGGGCATGCGCACATCGGCCGCATCGCCGCGTGCATTGCGCGACGCCGCGGGCTCGCGCGAGCAACCGCACAGCACCAGACCGGTCAGCACCAGCAGGCCAAACGCGCGCAAACCGCCCTCCACACTCACCGAAATCCGTCCCGCGACGGTAGGCTATTGTCTCCCGACTCGGCAACCAATGCATTCAGCGGAGATTTCGTGCCCCATTGGATTCAAACCCCGGACGCCCTCGCCGCGTTCTTCGCCACGCCCCCGGCCCGCATCGGCCTGGACACGGAGTTCGTCCGCGAGCGCACCTTCTGGCCCCAGCTGGCGCTGGTCCAGATGGCCGTGGGCGAGGAAATCCTCCTGATCGATCCGCTGCAACCCGGCATGCCGCAGGCGCTGGCGACGATCCTCGGCGATACCCGCATTCTCAAGGTCATGCACAGCGCCAGCGAGGACCTGGTCGCCCTGGGCTACACCTGCGGCGCCGTGCCGCAACCGCTGTTCGACACCCAGATCGCCGCCGCCCTGGCCGGCGTCGCCGCCGGCATCGGCTACCAGAAGCTGGTCGAACAGATCACCGGCGTCGCCCTGGCCAAGGGTGAAACTCGGTCGGACTGGCTGCGCCGTCCACTCAGCGAATCGCAACTCAAGTACGCCGCCGACGACGTGCATTACCTGTTCGCGCTGCACGACGATCTCGCCGCCCGGCTGCATGAAAGCGGACGCAGCGAATGGCTGGTCGAGGACAGCCGGCGCCTGCTGGAAAACGCGACCCAGGAAGAAGGCGATCGCTGGCCGCACCTGGCCATGCGCAGCGCGCAGTTCCTGGATGCGCCCGCCCAGCATCGCCTGCTGCGGTTGCTGCGCTGGCGCGATGCCGCCGCCCGTCGCAGCGACAAGCCACGCAGTTGGATTCTGGACAATGAAATGGCGGTGGCGCTGGCACGCACGCCGCCGGCCGATCGCGCCGCGCTGGGTCGCTGGCTGGACGCCCAGCCCAAGGCGCCACGCAAGCTGGCCGACGCACTCTGGGAGGGCTTGTCCACTCCGCTGGCGGACGAGGCCGAAGCACCGCTGGCCCGCGCCGCCACCGATCGCGACAAGGCCGCGCTGCGCAAGCTGCAGGACGCGGTGGCCCGCCGCAGCGCGGAACTGGGCCTGCCCGACGGCGTGCTGGCCTCGCGTCGCTACCTGGAAGTCCTGCTGGAATCCGGACAATGGCCCGGCGCCCTGTCCGGCTGGCGCCGGGCCGAGCTGGAACCGCTGCTTGAGCGCGACGAAGCCGCCACCACGGCCGGATGAGGCACCCGACGCGGCGCGGTTCCACAGCCTGATGCGGCTGCAGGCGGCAATCGCCCGCGACTTGGGCTGAATCCCCTCCCGGTTGGCAACCGGAGCGCGAGGCGCTAGACTTGTCTCACCCTCGTGGGGGGGTAGCTCAGCTGGGAGAGCGCGTCGTTCGCAATGACGAGGTCGTGGGTTCGATCCCCATCCTCTCCACCAAAATATCGGAAGGGCCAGGCGCGAGCCTGGCCCTTTCTTTTTGCGCCCTTCGTTCGCGCGTCGATGTTCGCGCCTGCCGCTTGCCAACCTGCCGCTCACGACGCGGCCGTTCCGCTTGTCCACAACCGGTGTGGATGAAATCTGCACAAAGATGTGGATAACCCGCGCGCGCCCAGTCCCCGCAAGGCTGTCAAGGTGGTTGGCGAAAATTTGACCACACCTGTCCCAATGAAACCGGGTCGTTTCGGCACCGCACAAAAAGAAACTGCCGGCTTGCGCCGGCAGTCTCCGTTTCCCTCGATGCGCGCCGGCATCAGAACCGGTAGTTCACACCGAACAGGTAGGTGCGGCCCCACTCGATGTATTCCAGCGGCCGGTCCTTGCTGCCGGCGTAGGTCTGGTACGGCGAGTTGGTCAGGTTGCTGACCTGGAACAGGATGCTCAGGCCGGACAGCGCGCTGCCGTCACCGAAGTTGTAGGCGACCTGCGCGTCGGTGATGTCCTCGCCCACCACGTAGCGCAGCGAGCGGTCACCATCGAAGTTGCCGATTTCGCCGATGAAGTCGGAACGGCGACGCTGGCTGACCCGCGCCTCGAAACCATTGCGCTCGTAGTACGCGGTCAGGTTGTACACGCGCTTGGACAGGCCCGGCAGCATGATGTTCTGGCTGCCCACGCTGCTCTGCGCGTTCGGCGGCGGCGGGATGGTGATGTCGCTGTCGTTGAAGCCGGCGCTGGCGATGATGCCGAAGCCCTGCAGCGCATCGCTGAACAGATCCAGCGGCAGCGAGGCGGTCAGCTCCAGGCCCTTCAGGGTGCCGCCCGTGCCGTTGTACGGCGCGGTGAAAGGGCCGGTGGTCAGGGTCGGCGGCTCGTTCGGGCCGGGCACGTAGTCCACCAGGAAATCGGTGAAGTCGTAGCCGTAGCGCTTCTCGGTGAAGATGTAGGTGCGCAGATCCTTGTAGAAGAACGCGGCCGAGACATACGCCTTGGTGCCGAAGTACTTCTCGTAGGACAGATCGAACGCGTAGGCGCGCCACGGATCCAGGTTCGGATTGCCGCCGCTCGCGCCCGGCTCGCCGGTGGCGGTGTTGACGCCGAACTCCAGCGAGGAGCGCAGCTCGTCCACGCGCGGACGCGCCACCTGCTTGGCCAGGCCCACGCGCAGGGTCTGCTCGTTCGGGAAGGAGAATGCCAGGTTCAGGCTGGGCAGCACGTCGGTATAGCTCTTGCCGCCGTCGAGCGGCTGGATGTTGCTGCCGGCCGGCTGGGTGCTGTCCCAGTAGCGCGCCTGCGAGGCCTGGTCGACGTGCTGGACCTGCACGCCGATGTTGCCGCGTACCGGCACCCCACCCCATTCGGTATCGATGTTGGCGCGGACGAACGCGGTGGAGATTTCCTCGTCCACGTCCCACGCCTTCGGAATCAGGTAGGACAGGTTGTCGACCGGGTTGAACACCATGTAGCGCGCGACCGCGGCCGGCACGTTCCAGGACGGGATGTAACCGACGCCGGCGAAGTTCAGATCCACCAGGCCGTACTGCAGATCCGAACCGATCGCGGTGACGCCCTGCGCACCGAGGTTGATGTTGCCTTCGGGCTGGCGCTTGAACTTGTGGCGATCGGCGTAGTTCACGCCCACGTCGAGATCGGAGAACCAGCCCCATGATTCGGGCAGCGGCAGCGATGCCGCCAGCTTGATGGCCTTCAGTTCATCCTCGACCTTCGGGGTCTTGCCGTAGCCGGAGCCATAGATGGTGTTGGTCAGGAACAGCGTTTCGGGATTGGAATAATCCAGGCCCGGGTTGAGCTGGGAGAAGTTGTTCTGGCGATAGGCCAGCGCGATCGAATCCAGTTGCGGCGCCGGCAGCAACTGGGTGTTGTTCTCGAGATTGATCTCGTCGCGCTTGGTCTTGGAATAGCTGATATCCGCGACCAGGCGAACCTGCCCCACGTTGAATTCGTTGTTCCAGCCGAACGCGTTGATCTCGTCCTCGCGGTAGTTGTACATGCCGCGGACCAGCGGGTACACGTTGTTGGCGGTGCCACCGGTGAAGGTATTGTTGCCGTTGATGACCGGGTTGGTGACGTTCAACCGCCCGTAGCCGCCGTTGTAATCCCCGATATGCACTTCGAACTGGTTCGCCGTGTTGACCTGTTCGGCCTCGGAGTGGAACAGGTCCAGCGTGCTGGTCCAGGCATTGGACGGGCGGAACTGCAGGGTCGCCATCACGCCATCGCGCTTGGTCTCGCCGGTACGGCGCAGCGCCTTGATGCCGTCCGAATAGAACGTGCCGGCCGGCACGCCCGGACGCCAGTTGTCTCCAATCGCCTGCCACGGCTCGTACAGGCCGACCTGATTTTCCTGGATCGGGGTCTTGGAGTGCGAATAGCCAATCGCGAAACCGAAGCGACGATCCTTGGACTGGGTGATGTAGCTGGCGTTGATGCGTTCGCCATAGGCCGACGCGTCCGCCGCCTTGCCCAGCGAGTTGCGCTGGCCACGGAAACCGATCGCACCGACCGGCTCGTCGAAACTCAGCGGGCGCACGGTCTGCATGTCCAGCGTGCCGGACAGGCCCTGCCCGACCAGCCCCGCGTCGGGTGTCTTGTAGACGGTGACGCCGCTCATCAACTCGGACGGATACTGGTCGAACTCGACGCTGCGGTTGTCGCCGGTGCTGACCATCTCGCGACCGTTGAGCAGCGTGGTGGAGAAGTCGGGCGACAGGCCGCGCACGCTGATCACCTGGGCACGGCCGGCGACACGCTGCGCGGCCAGACCGGGCAGGCGCGCCAGCGACTCGGCGATGCTGATGTCGGGCAGCTTGCCGATGTCCTCGGCGGAGATCGCCTCGACGATCGAGGTGGAATCGCGCTTGACCGAGATCGCTTCCTCGATGCCGCGGCGGATGCCGGTGACGGTGACCGTATCGAGCTCGGTGGCCTCGGCTTGCGGATCCTGGCCGGTGGTGGTCTGGGCCTGTACGCCGGTCGCGGCCAGTGCGATGGCGGAAGCCAGCGCCGCGCTCAGCAGATTGCGCTTGTGTTGCAACATGTTCCCCTCTCCAAGGACGTTGTATGCGATGAACCGGATGCGTCGCGGGCGATCGTCCGGGTCTGGCGCGCCGACGCGGTGATCGCACCGGAACGTGCGGCAATGGTAGTGGCCGGAAAGCCCGCACAAATCGGCCTGCATACGTATTCATCGCGTTTTCCGACGCGTGTAACCGGGGTTCCATGGAATGGCGCGGGAACGACGCATGCGTGCGCGAACGCCGCTCACCTGAATGAGCGGCGCCGTGGATCTCGCGGGGAAATCGGATTTGTCCTTGTCAGTCGATGCGCGCGTAGAACACGCCGCGCGCGGGCAGCGCGATCCGGCCCTGCGCCAGCTGGCCCGGGATCACGCCCGGTCCATCGATGGGCCGCACCGCAAGACCATCCGGCAAGGACCAGTGCACGGGCTGCGCGGACAGATTGAACACCGCCAGCAGCGACTGTCCTTCGCCGTCGCGACGGAAAGCGAGCACCGGTTCCGGTGCATCCAGGAAGGTGATGGAACCGGCCGTCAACGCCGGTTGCCCGCGGCGCCACGCCAGGAAGGCGCGCACCCGGTTGAGCACGGATGACGGATCGGCTTCCTGCGCGGCGACACTGATCGCGCGATGCCCGGCGGGAATCGGCAACCACGGCCGGCCATCGCTGAAACCGGCGCTTTCCTGCGTGGTCCAGGGCATCGGCGTGCGGCAGCCATCGCGCCCCTTGAAATTCGGCCAGAAGGTCTTGCCGTAGGGGTCCTGGAGATCCGCATAGGGCACATCGGCTTCCGGCAGTCCAAGTTCCTCGCCCTGGTACAGGCACACCGAACCGCGCAGCGAACACACCAGCGCCACCAGTTGGGCCGCCAGTCCTGGCGAGGCATCGCCCTGCCCCCAGCGCGTCACCGCCCGCTGCACGTCGTGGTTGGACACCGCCCAGCAGGGCCAGCCCTCGGTCATCGCCGCTTCCAGCCGCTCGACCGTTCCGCGGATGTAGCCGGCACTGTGGTCGTCGGTCAACAGTTCGAAGCTGTAGCCCATGTGGAGCCTGTGCTCGCTGACGTACTCGGCGGTTGTCGCCAGCGAATCCTCCGACGAAATCTCGCCCAGAGCGGCCACGTCCGGATAGCGGTCCATCAGCGCGCGCAGTTCCTCCAGGAACGCGACGTTCTCCGGCTGGGTATTGTTGTAGTAGTGATACTGGTAGGCGTAGGGATTGTCGGCGCTGAAACCACGCCCCACCCGCTTCTCCTTGGGCTTGGGTGGGTTGTCGCGCAGTTGACGATCGTGGAAGCAGAAATTGATCGCATCCAGGCGCAGGCCGTCCACGCCCTTGTCCAGCCAGAACTTCACGTTGTCCAGGGTCGCGGCGCGCACGTCGGGATTGTGGAAATTCAAATCCGGCTGCGCGGCCAGGAAGTTGTGCAGGTAGTACTGCTCGCGGCGCGGTTCCCAGCGCCAGGCCACGCCGCCGAACAGCGACATCCAGTTGTTGGGGGCGGTGCCGTCTTCCTTCGGGTCGGCCCAGACATACCAGTCGGCCTTGGGATTGTCGCGACTCTCGCGGCTTTCCTTGAACCAGGCGTGCTCGGCCGAGCAGTGGCTCAGCACCTGGTCGATCATCACCTTGATGCCGAGCGAGTGCGCCTTGTCCAGCAGGCGATCGAAGTCGGCCAGCGTGCCGAACAGCGGATCCACGTCGCGATAATCTGCGATGTCGTAGCCGAAATCGGCCATCGGCGACTTGAAGAACGGCGAAATCCAGATCGCGTCCACGCCCAGCCGGGCGATGTAGTCCAACCGATCGACGATGCCGGGCAGATCGCCCACGCCGTCGCCATCGGTGTCCAGGAAGCTGCGTGGATAGATCTGGTAGATCACCGCGCCACGCCACCAATGCTTGTTGTCCATCGCTTCCCCGGAACTCGTGGTTTCGGCGTGCCGGCCGGTCACGCAACGGGCGCCACTATTCCACGTCCGCGCATCGGCGTTGCGCCGGCACGCGCCGGGACCGGCATGAATACGTATGCATGGATGCACCGCGGCGGACCTCTACCGGGCGAGCCCGCTCGCGGAAAGACTGCTCTTTCATACGCACCAGGCCGCTGAAAACAAGCTGTTTCCTGCAACTTCCTAGCGCACGCGTCGCGCCATCCGGAAGTCTCCGCCAGCGCCATTTCCTGTTTGCAGTGCAGCATGGAACCGGCGGGCGATGCTGCAAGAATCGCCGCACCAGAAACGCACGCCGCCGGCGATGCGACCACCGTTGCCGCACAGGAATCCCGCATGACCCCGAAGCCGCGCCTGTCCTTCTGGCAGATCTGGAACATGTCGTTCGGCTTCCTCGGCATCCAGTTCGGATTTGCCCTGCAGGGCGGTTTCATGTCGCGCATCTTCCAGACCCTGGGCGCGGAGAAGGATTCGCTGCCGCTGCTCTGGATCGCCGCGCCGCTGACCGGCCTGCTGGTGCAGCCGGTGATCGGCTACTTCAGCGACCGCACCTGGCATCCGCGGCTGGGCCGGCGCCGGCCCTACTTCCTCGCCGGCGCGATCCTCAGTTCGATCGCGCTGGTGTTCATGCCGCACTCGCCTGCCCTGTGGGTGGCGGCGGGCCTGCTGTGGGTGCTGGATGCCTCGATCAACGTCAGCATGGAGCCGTTCCGCGCGCTGGTGGCCGACAAGCTGCCGGACAGCCAGCGCTCCTACGGCTTCGTCCTGCAGACCCTGATCATCGGCATCGGCACCTGGCTGGCCAGCAACCTGCCGTGGCTGGTGGCCCACCTGGGCGTTCCCAACGAGGCCGGTCCGGGCGTGGTGCCGCCATCGGTGAAGATCGCCTTCGCGATCGGCGCGTTCGTGTTCCTCGCCAGCATCCTGGTCACGGTACTGAGCACACGGGAATATCCGCCTGAGGACGAAGCAGGGTTCCGGGCCAATCGAAACGCCCAGGGAGGACTGGTCGCCGAAGTCGTGCACCACGTGATCCACATGCCGGCGCAGATGCGCCGCCTCGGCGCGGTCCAGTTCTTCAGCTGGCTGGCCTTCTTCGCGATGTGGAGCATGGCCACGCCCGGCCTGACCGAGCATGTGTTCAAGGCACCGGCACCGGATCCGGCCGCGTTCGACATGGCCGTCCCCGCGCAGGCCGCCGCCTTCCAGAGCGCCAACGCCGCGTTCCAGGACGCGGCCGACCTGGTCGGTTCCTACATGGGTTATTACGGCCTGTCGTCGATGCTGGTGGCGCTGCTGCTGTCGCTGTATGCCGCGCGCCTGCCGCTGAACCGCAGGGCGGTCCATGCCGGCTCGCTGGTCCTGGGCGGCCTGGGCTTCCTGTCGATGTGGTTCGTGCCGCAGCCGGGCTGGCTGATCCTGTCCTTCGCGCTGGTCGGCGTGGCCTGGGCCAGCATCCTGTCGATGCCCTATGCGCTGCTGTCCAGCCACGTGCCGGCGGACCGGATGGGCATCTACATGGGCATCTTCAACATGTTCATCGTGATCCCGCAGATCGTCGCGGCCACCCTGCTGGGTCCGGTGCTGCGTGCGTTCTTCGGCAACCAGCCGATCTTCGCGCTGGTGATCAGCGGCGCGAGCCTGCTGCTGGCGGCGCTGTCGCTGCTGCGCGTGCAGGAACACGCCGCTCCGGCGGACTCCGCCTCCTTTTCTCCCCAGGTGCATTGATGCGACATCCCGCATGCGCGCTGCTGGCGGCGCTGCTGCCCGCCCTGTCGTTTTCCGGCGCGGTCCGCGCGGACGATTTCCACGGCACCACCGAACCCTTCGCCCGCGAGGCGGTGTACTTCGTACTGACCGACCGGTTCGTCAACGGCGATCCCGGCAACGATCACCGCGACCAGGGCGGCGCCCATCGCAGCTTCGACCTGCCGACACCGGGCGCGCCGGCCGGCGAGTCCGACAACGTCGGCTACCTGGGTGGCGATTTCAAGGGCGTGCTGGACAACGCCGGCTACATCCGCGACCTCGGCTTCACTTCGGTGTGGGTCACGCCGATCGTCGACAATCCCGACGAGGCGTTCACCGGCGGCGATGCGGTGATCTGGAACGGCGCCTTCACCGATCGCGGCAAGACCGGCTATCACGGCTACTGGGGCATCAACTTCTATCGGCTGGATGAACATCTTCCGAGCCCGGGCCTGGATTTCGCCGGCTTTACCCGCGCGATGAAAGATCAGCAACTGGACGTGGTGCTGGACATCGTCGCCAACCACGGCTCGCCGTCCTACACCATGCCCACGCCGCAGGCGCAGTACGGCAGGCTGTGGGACCGCGACGGCCGGCTGGTCGCCGATCACCAGAACCTGCGACCGGAAGATCTGGATCCGGCCGGCAATCCGCTGCATGCCTTCTACAACACCGGTGGCGGCCTGGCCCAGTTGTCCGACTTCGACCAGGACAATCCCGCCGTGCTCGACTATCTGGTGGGCGCCTACGAACAGTGGATCGATCAGGGCGCGGCCGCATTCCGGGTCGACACCATCGCCTGGATGCCACACGGGTTCTGGAAACGGTTCGCCGACCGCATCCGCGCCAAACGGCCCGGGTTCTTCATGTTCGGCGAGAACTTCAACTACGACGCCGCCAGCATCGCCGGGCATACCTGGCGTCGCAACGGCGGCTACAGCGTGCTCGACTTCCCGCTGAAGGCGAAGCTGACGGAAGTGTTCGAAAAGCCTGGCAGCGATTTCGCCGAACTGGGCAAGGCGCTGTACCTGGAGGACGGTCCGTACGCCAACCCGTACGATCTGATGACCTTCTACGACAACCACGACATGGCGCGCATGAACGCCGCCGACAGCGGTTTCATCGATGCGCACAACTGGCTGTTCACCGCGCGCGGCATCCCGGTGATCTACTACGGCTCGGAAACCGGCTTCATGCGCGGGCGCGCTGAACACGCGGGCAACCGCAACTACTTCGGCCAGGAACGCATCGACGCCGCACCGGCACATGCCATCCATGCCGCGCTGAAACGCATCGCCACGCTGCGCCGCGATTCGATCGCCTTGCAACGCGGCCTGCAGTTGAACGTGACGCTCAAGGGCGATGAGGCCGTGTTCTACCGTGTCTACTATCACGGCGGCCAGCGCCAGACCGCGCTGGTGCTGCTGAACAAGGCGGACCGGCCGGCGACGATGAAGGTGGGCGACTACCTGCAACCCGGCGAATGGCGCGACGCGTTTACCGGCGCTCGCCAGCAGGTAGGGGAAGCACTGCGCGCCGAGGTGCCCGCCCACGGCGTCCGCGTGTTCTTCCACGATGGCGCCATCACCCGCGCCGACACCCGCCAGCGCCTGCGCGAACTGATGCAGCGCAAGACACCGAAAGCGGATTGACGGCCGCGTGGCGCGCGCGAAGCCGCTGGTGATCAGGCGCCGGTGGATCCGCGCAGGATCACCCGCGCGGGAATCGACTGGCTTTCCACCGCCTCGCCATTGATCAGCCGGAGCAGGCTGTCGACCAGGATCTGGCCCGCGCGCTTGGTGTCCTGCTGCACGGTCGACAGGCCCGGGGTGACGAAGGCGGCCAGCGGGATGTCGTCGAAACCGGCCACCGCCACGTCCTGCGGAATCCGTCGACCGTGTTCGTGAAGCGCCTTCATCGCGCCGATCGCGATCAGGTCGCTGGCGGCGAAGATGGCATCGAAACGGACCTTGCGCCTGAGCAGTTCCTGCACCGCCTCGTAGCCGGACTGCTCGCTGGTCACCGCGTCCACCTGCAATGACGGCTGCGAGGGACTGCCGGCGGCCTGCAGCGCCTGCGCGTAACCGCGATAGCGCTCGAAGAACTCCGGGTAGTGGTTGGAGGCATGGCCGAGGAAGGCGATGTCGTGCCGCCCCTGCCCGATCAAGTGCACGGTGATGTCGTGGCCGCCCTGGAAGTTGTCGCAGCCAATCGAGACGCCGGGCTGTCCGGGCAGCACCGCGCCCCAGCGCACGAAATGGGTGCCCTGCTGGACCAGTTGCTCCAGCCGCGACTGCGCTTCCAGGTAATCGCCATAGCCCAGCAGGATCAGGCCATCGGCCTTGTTGCTGTCCTCGTAGTCGGCCTGCCAGTTGGTCGACAGCTGCTGGAACGAGATCAGCAGGTCGTAGGACTGCAGCGCGCAGGCGCGGGTGATCGAGCCCAGCATCGACAGGAAGAACGGATTGATTTGGGAATCGTCGGGGGTCGGGTCCTCGAAGAACAGCAGCGCGATGGTGCCGGAGTGCTGGCGGCGCAGGTTGGAGGCGTTCTTGTCGACCTTGTAGTTCAGTTCCGCGGCGATCGCCTGGATGCGTTTGCGGGTTTCCTCGTTGACCATCGGGCTGCCGCGCAACGCGCGCGACACGGTCGGCTGCGACACGCCCGCCAAATGGGCGATGTCCAGCGACGTGGCCTTGCCTTTGATGGGAGCGATCACGAGGGACGGGGCATGTTCGGCATACCCCCGCATCATGCCACGTGGCCGCGCCGGCAGCAGCGCAGGCCGGCGGATAAGCGTTCGCGGCGGGTTCCGGCCGATGCGCCGGCGGTGTTCAGGCGCCGACCGGCACCTCGATGCCGTGCAACTGCACGCCATCGGCATCGCGGACGCTGACCGAAACCTCCACGCCCTGGCGGACGCTCTCGGTCACCGTGCAGAAGTTCTCGAACTGGGCCAGCAACCGTTCCAGCGACTGATACGCCTCGGCCGCCTCGGCCAACTGGATGTCCACCTGCACGTGGCCGACCCGCAACCGGCCCTGTTCATTGCGCGCCAGTTCGGTGGTCGCGGTGGTCACCAGCGGTCCCGGCTGGTTCTTGAACTTGCGCATCGCGAACAACAGGCTGGCCGACAGGCAGTTGGCAATCGCGGTGGTCAGCATCAGCGTCGGGCTGGGACCGGCGCCCTGGCCCAGCGGTTCGGCTTCATCGGTCAGCAATTCGGGAATGGCGGTGCCGTCGAAACGGACCCGGAACTGGAAATCCTGCTCCTGGTGCAGGGTGACGGTCAGGCGCGGGTTCTCGCTCATCGAAAGGGCTCCGGAAGGACATCAGGGTTGGGCGCGCGCGGCGGTGGTGCCGGCCGTGCCGCCTTCGCAGGCCGCGCCGAGCAACTGAGAATGACGCAGCCAGTCCTGGTCGGGATAGTAGGCAAATACGAACGAACCGTTGCGGATGGTGTCGATCAGCGGCCGCGCCACCGCCGTGCGCACCGCCGGGCAGCCCAGGCTGCGGCCCAGCCTCCCCTGCTGGCGGATCAGGGTTTCGCTGACATAGGGCGCGCCGTGGATGACGATGGCGCGTTCGCGCGCGCGGTCGTTGATGCCCGGTTCCAGCCCTTCCAGGCGCAGCGAATAGCCATTGCCGCCCACGTAGGCTTCCTGGGTGCGGAAGGCGCCCAGGCTGGACATGTAGCTGCCGTTTTCATTGGAGAAGCGACTGGCCAGGTTTTCGCCGGTGTTGCGGCCATGCGCCACCCACTCCTCGAACAGCAGGCGCTGCCGCGCCAGATCGAACACCCACAGGCGCGGCTGGGTGGACGGGCGCGAATAGTCGATCACGCTCAGGGTTGGCGGCAGCGCGGTGCCGCGCAGTGCGCAGGACATCGCCTGGGTGGCGAGCGAAAGCACCTTGCGATCCAGTTTCGGCGCGGTGCGCGCGAGCTGGTCGACCAGGCCCGTGGCGGGTGCGTTCTGCGCGTGCCCCGGCAAGGCGACGCTGGCGAGCAGGCTGGCGAGGGAAAGCAGGCGGAAACGGGGCGGCATACGGAACCACGGGGCAACGGAGGAAAGTAGCGAGCGCCGTTCCGCTGGCCATCGCGTCAGGGCTGGATGGGGCCGCCGGGATCCGATTCCAAGACGGGCTCGGCCGGCTGTTCGGCCGGCGTTGCGCGCACCCCGGGCAGATCCGAGACCAGCACGGTGGTACCGGGCTGCAGGATGCCATACAGGCGGCGCGAGAACGCCTCCGGTACCCAGAAGGATTGGCCCAGCGCCTGCAACGTGGGCATCGCCGCGCCATCCTCGCCCAGCACCCGGTGGGCGACCCAGCGGTGCTGGTGACGCTGCGGATCCAGCAGGCTGGGAATG
This sequence comes from Pseudoxanthomonas sp. 22568, assembly GCF_052044485.1. NCBI lineage: Bacteria > Pseudomonadati > Pseudomonadota > Gammaproteobacteria > Lysobacterales > Lysobacteraceae > Pseudoxanthomonas > Pseudoxanthomonas sp. 22568. Next base: position 293,179 of record NZ_JBQENC010000001.1, on the reverse strand, counting down.
TCTTCCATCTCCGTGGTCATCACGAACAGCACGGTGCCGTTCAGTTCCAGATCGCCGACCCGCTGCAGCGGCGCCGACCCGATCAGGACGCCGTCGCGCAGCACCGATACCCGCCGGTCGTACAGGCTGACCAGGATGCTGACCGGTCCCCGCGGCGCCGCCGCCTCGTCCCAATAGACCTCGAACTCGCCCAACGGCGCCGCCACCGCCTGGCCGCTGCGGGTGACCGGCGCCAGTACCGCCGGGTGCACCACGCTGGCCGGAGCGGCCTTGGCGTTGGCCACCACCACGGTGTCGCCGCGCTGGGTGATGCCGAACAGTTGTTCTGCGAACGCCTGCGGCAGGCGCACGCAGCCATGCGAGGCCGGATAACCGGGCAGATGCCCCCCATGCAGGGCGATGCCGTCCCAGGTCAGCCGCTGCATGTAAGGCATCGGCGCGTTGTTGTAGAGGTTGGAGCGGTGATCCTTGTTCTTCTGCAGGATGGTGAACACGCCGGTCGGCGTGTCCTTGCCTGGCTTGCCGGAGCTGATCGTGGACACGCCAATCGCGATGCCGTTGCGATACACGTAGGCGCGCTGCTCGTCCAGGCTGACCACCAGCACCACCGGGCCTTCCGGCGCGACCTGCGGCGCCCAGATGTATTCGCCCGGCTTCAGCCGGCTGGCATCCTGCGCGGTCTGGGCGCTGGCGGTGGTGGCCAGGCCGAGGGCGACGCCCAGGGCCAGGGAGATGACGAGGCTTTTCTTCATGCCGCTCAGGATAGGGCCGCCAACCGATCGCGCAAGGCGTCGTAATCCGCCGGCATCGGATCGGCGTGGGCCGGCCGCGCCAGCAGATTCGCCAACGCCGATGGGACTTCGACCGGTCGGCCGATCAACGGCTCGACGATGCTTTCGAACTTGGCCGGATGCGCGGTCGCGGCGACCGCCCAGTGCCCGCCCTCGCCCGCCGCGCGCAATTGCTCCAGCACGTTCACCGCGGTGGCGGTATGCGGGCAGAACACTTCGCCGAAATCGGCATGCCGGCGCGCGATGGTTTCGCGAATCGCGGCATCGCCCACGCTGCGCGCGGTGAATGCGGCGCGCAATGTGGCGTCATCGTCACGATAAAGCCAGCGCAACCGCTCGAAATTGCTTGGCGCGCCAACGTCCATCGCGTTGGCGATCGTCGCCACGCTTGCCTGCGGTGCGTAGTCGCCGCCGCCGAAGTAATCCGGCAATACCCGGTTGGCGTTGGTCGCCAGCACGATCCGGCCCAGCGGCACGCCCAGCGCGCGCGCCAGGATCGCGGCCAGCGCGTTGCCGAGGTTGCCGGTCGGAATCACCAGGTTGAGCGATTCGCCGGTTGACGCCTGATGGCGCAGCGCCGCGTCGGCGTAGTAGCTCATCTGCGGCAGCAGCCGGCCCAGGCTGATGCTGTTGGCCGAACTCAGCGGCACTCGCGCCTGCAACGCGCCGTCGTTGAGGGCGCGCTTCACCAACGCCTGGCAATCGTCGAACGCGCCGGCCACCCGCAGCGCGCTGACGTTGTCGCCGAAACATCCCAGTTGATGCGCCTGCCGTGGCGAGACCCGTCCGTCCGGATACAGCACCACCACCCGCAGGCCGGGCTGGCGATGGAACGAGGCGGCGACCGCGGCACCGGTGTCGCCCGAGGTCGCCACCAGGATGGTCAGCGGCTGCGCGCCGTCTTGCCGCAGCCGGACCAGGCAGGCGGCCAGGAAGCGCGCGCCGAAATCCTTGAACGCGGCGGTCGGGCCATGAAACAGCTCCAGCACGTGATCGCCCGGGGTGGCCAGCGGCTTCAGCGGCGCGGGGAAATCGAAAGCTTCGCGGCAGATCGCCGGCAGCTCCGGCTCCAGCGCATCGCCTTCGAAAAATGGCGCCAGCAACCCGGTCGCGGTATCGGCCAGGTTCGCACCGGCGCGCAGCGTGCGCGACGCCGGCAGTCGCATGGGCACATACAGGCCGCCATCGGGCGCCAGGCCCGCGGCAATCGCCGCGCTCAGGCTGGCAGGTTCGGAAGCATCGCGGGTGGAGATGAAATTCATCGTTTTTCCGTAGGGGAAGAGATTGCCGGTGGCCCAAGTGGCCGACCGCGTGTTGGCGGTGATCGCGGGCGGCGGCGGCTTAACACCGGCCGCGCCGTCAGCGAAAGATCCGCGCGCTACAGCAACCGCGCCGCCGGCGCCGCGATCGGCGACACCCAGGCCTGGCTGTCGAAACCCGCGGCCGCGAACGCCGCCTGGATGCCTGGCGCCGCCGCTTCGGCCCGGGCGCGGGACTCGAACCAGGCGAATACGCTGGGTCCGGCGCCGGAAATGCTGGCGCCCATCGCACCGGCCGCCAGCGCCGCCGCCTTGGCCGCGTCGAAACCGCCGATCAGCGGCGCGCGGCGCGGTTCGATCAGCACGTCGTTGAGCCCTTCGCGCACCAGCGTCGCATCGCCGCGCTGGCAGCCGGCCAGCAGCAGCGCCAGATGCGCGCTCTGGGCGACGAATTCCTTCAGTTCGTAGGCGCCGGCCAGTGCCGCACGCGCGCGCCGGGTTTCCAGCACCGCGTCCGGATGCACCAGCACGCAATGCCACGCCTCGGGCACCGGAATCGGCACCAGCCGATCCGCGGTCGACAGCACCAGACCACCCAGCAGCATCGGCCCGAGGTTGTCGCCATGACGCCCGCCGCTGGCGACGGCTTCGCCGACCAGCGCATGCGGATACAGCGCCTCGCGCGAGAGCGGCCGTGGCAGCAGCGCGTTGGCGGCCACCAACGCGGCCACGCACGATGCGGCCGAACCACCCATGCCGGATCCCAGCGGGATGCCCTTTTCGATCTCGATTTCGAAACCGAAGCCGGGATGTTCCGCCTCCAGCAGCGAAATCAGCGCCGCGCCGGCGGTATTGCCGGGCGCGTCGCGCGGCAGATCCACGGTGGCGCCGCGGATGTCGGCGATGCGCACTTCCGGCGCGGCGATGCGCCGTACGTGCACGGTATCGCCCGCGCCTTCGATCACGTGGCCCAGGATGTCGAATCCCACCCCCACGTTGCCCACCGAAGCCGGCGAGAACGCGCTCGCCGTGTCGGTCATTGCCGTTGCTCCCACCTGTTCCTCCTTCACAGCCTGGCTCCCTGTCCGGCGGCCACCCGCAGCAGATCGGCGAACACGCCGGCCGCGGTCACTTCCGGACCGGCGCCCGGCCCCTGCACGATAAGCGGATTGTCGCAGTAACGCCGGGTGGTGAACTGCACGATGTTGTCGGTCAGTCGCAGGTTGGCGAACGCGTGCGCCGCCGGCAACGCGACCAGCCCGACCCGCGCCCGGCCCTCGCCGTCCAGCCGGGCGACATAGCGCAGCACCTGCCCGGCGGCCTTCGCCTGCGCCAGGCGCTGGGCGAACGCGGCGTCCACTTCCGGCAGCCGGGCCATGAAATCCTCCACGCTGGCGTTGCGCAGCGCTTCCGGCACCAGGCTCTCGATCGCCACGTCCTCCAGCGCCAGCGAGCGCCCGGCCTCGCGCGCCAGGATCACCAGCTTGCGGCCGACGTCGGTGCCGGACAGGTCGTCGCGTGGATCCGGCTCGGTATAGCCCAGCCCGCGCGCCTCGGTGACCAGTTGCGAGAACGGCACGCTGCCGTCGTACTTGTTGAACAGCCACGCCAGGGTGCCGGAGAAGATGCCTTCGACCGACACCACCGCATCGCCGGTATCGAGCAGATCGCGCAGGGTGGAGATCACCGGCAGGCCGGCGCCGACCGTGGCTTCGTAGCGGAAGCGCGCGCCGCTGGCGGCGGTGGCTTCGCGGATGGCCTCGTAGCGGGCCAGCGGGCCGGCGCCGGCCTGCTTGTTCGGGGTGACCACGTGGATGCCGGCGGCCAGCCAGTTGGCGTAGCGTTCGGCCACTTCCGGGCTGGCGCTGCAATCCACGATCACCGCGTGCGGCAGGTGCGCCGACAGCAGATGGGCGGTGAAGCGATCCAGATCGGCCTCCTGCGTGCCGGCCTCGAAGCGTTCGCGCCAGTCGGCACCGATGCCGCGCTCGTCCAGCAGCATCTTGCGGCTGGAGGCAATCGCGCGCAGGCGCAGATCCAGGTTGGCCTTGCCCAGCAATTGCGGCTGGGCCGCGCGCAATTGTTCGATCAGGGTGGCGCCGACGTTGCCCGGGCCGATCACGCCGACCGAGAAGGTCTGCGGCGACAGCCAGAAGCCCGCGTGCGCGGCGCGCAAGGCCTTGGTCGCGTCGGCGCTGTCGATGGCCACCGAGATGTTGCGTTCCGACGAGCCCTGGGCGATCGCCAGGATGTTGACCCGCGCCCGTCCCAGCGCCTCGAACAGGCGCGCGGCCACGCCGGGCTGGCCGGCCATGCCGTCACCGACCGCGGCCAGCACGCTGACCCCGTCGGTGCGCTGCACGCGCTGGACCTGGCCGATGGTCAGTTCATGGGCGAACGCATTGAGCAGCGCGTTCTGCGCCCGTTGCGCCTCGGCGCTCCTGACCACGCAGCAGATCGAATGCTCCGAGGACCCCTGCGAAATCATCACCACCGACACCCGCGCGTCGCGCAATGCGGCGAACACGCGCTCGGCGGTGCCCGGCACGCCGATCAGGCCGGTGCCTTCCAGGTTCAGCACCGCCAGATCCGGGCTCAGGGTCAGGCCCTTCACCGGGCCGTGCGCGTCGCTGGCGGCGGTGATGCGGGTGCCCGGATGCTCGGGATGGAAGGTGTTGCGGATGACGATCGGCAGGCCACGCTCGATGGCCGGCGACATCGTCTGCGGATGCACGACCTTGGCGCCGAAATAGGCCAGTTCGCAGGCTTCGTCGTAGCTGAGCGCGCTGAGCTGCACGGCCTCCGGCACCACCCGCGGATCCGCCGACAACACGCCGTCCACGTCGGTCCAGATGTGCAGTTCGTCGGCGTTGAACAGGGCCGCGAAAATCGCACCGCTGTAGTCGCTGCCGTTGCGGCCCAGCGTGGTGATGCGGCCGGAGCGATCGCGGGCGACGAAACCGGTGACCACCAGCCGCCGCTGCGGGTGTCCGGCGCGCCAGTCCGACAATCGCTGCGCGCTCTGCAGCCAATCCACGTCCACGCCCAGATCGCCGCGGTCCACCACCAGCACGTCGCGCGCATCCAGCACCGCGCAATCCTCGCCGCGCCCCCGCAGGTACTCGCCCAGCAGATGCGCGGAAAACACTTCGCCCAGGCCCTGCACCCGATCCAGCACCTCGCGCGGCAACTCGCCGATCACCGCCAGCGCGCCGAGGATTTCGGCCAGTTCGTCGAAGCGCGCGTCCATCCATTCCAGGGTGGGACCCGCGTCCTCGGCCAGCAGCGCGACCGCCGCGCCGCGGTGGCGCGCGCGCAGTTCGTGCCAGCGATCGCGCCATTCGGCCAGATTGCCGGACGCCAGTTCGGCCAGGACGATGAGCGCATCGGTGACGCCCTTCATCGCCGAGACCACGGTGATCTGCTGGACCTCCTCGCGCGCCAGCAGCAACTGGGCGACATGGCGATAGCGTTCCGCGTCGGCCACGGAAGTGCCGCCGAACTTGTGCACGACCGTGGCGGACTGCGGCGTTTTGGACGGAAGCTGGGGTGGAGCGGCGACGCTGGACGACATGGACGGAACCTCGATAGGAGGCCCGGTACACGGATCAGGCTTTGGGCTCCCCCGCATCCTGATTCGGGTGCGGGGCCGTGATTTGCGAATTACGCGAACACAACCAGCCGCACCCTGCTAATCGGGGTGGTAATGGTGGTGGTAGTGGTGGCGGCCGAGGCAGCCCCGGTGCACGCGAAACGCCCCGCCGGCGACGGGGCCGGGCGTGCGGAATCGACGGTGGACGGGGCGTTCGGGCGCATGTCCGTAGAGGACACGAAGAGCGGGCGGGCTGTCAAGTGCTGCGTTGCATCAATGACGTCGACAGCCCTGCCCGTCCCCCTCCCGGCCCGGCCGGGAGGGGTGTTCCGTCAATAGTTGTAACGGAACTCGACGCCGAAGGTCCTCGGCCGCAGCCGGGTCGCCGCGCCGGTCATGCTGCGGGCGTCGGTGGCACCGTCCTCGTCGGTGAGGTTCTCGCCGAACAGGTAGGCGGACCAGCCACTGGGCGATTCCAGCCCGACCCGCGCGGCCAGCCGGGTGATCGCATCGCCGCCTTCGGTGCCGGCAGTGGCCGAGGTCTCGCGCCGCGAGTGGTACATCAGGTCGCTGCGGGCGATGCCCTTGAGCGAATCGCCGACCGGCCAGTTGTAGGCCACCCCGCCGCTGAACGTGGTCCTGGGCACGTTGAACACCGGGGTGCCCTTGTGGAACTGGGTGCCTTCCAGGTCCTCCTTGTAGACCGCGTCGATCACGCTGCCGCCGAAGTTGAACGCCCACGAACGGTTCGGCATCCAGGTGATCCCCAGTTCCACGCCTTTCTGGGTGGAGCCGGCGGAATTGAGGATGCCGCTGTACAGGCCGTCGGCCAGCGACATGTAGACCGGCACGTCCTTCCAGTCGCTGTAGAACACCGCGGTCTCCAGCAACAGCCGTCCCTCGTCGAACACGGCCTTGTAGCCCAGCTCGTAGCTCCAGATCGCATCCGGCTTGGTGCCGACCGGCAGATCGATTCCGGCCTGCTCGGCCAGTTCGATCGAGGTAATCGGCTGCAGTTGGCCGGACCGGTAACCACTGGCCGCGCTCGCGTAGAGGGTTGAATTTTCGTTCAGCGCGTAGGACAGGCTGAAGCGCGGACTGGTGTTGGTGAAGGTCTTCTGCAGCGTATTGCGCGTGGTGTCGCTGACATCCATCGAATCGACCTTGTCCTCGAAGTAGCGGACGCCGGCGGTCGCGGCCCATTTTTCGTTGATGTGCCAGGTAGCCTCACCGAACAGCGAGAACGAGTCATTGGTCTGCGAGGACCGGGTCGGCGACAGACCGGTCATGGCGGACGAATCCCGGCGTATCGCCTTGCGCAGGTAGTAGCCCATCGTCCAGTCCACCGCGCGGTCGCCGGTCGAGGACCAGCGCAGTTCATGGGTGCGCACGCCGATGTCGACCGTGCCCGCATAGGCCGTTGTCGGGTTGATCATGCCGCTCAGCCCGCGCCACAGGCTGCCGTTCGAGAACACGTACAGCAGTTGCGAATCGTCGAAGGCATAGCTGGCGGTCAGGCTGCCGGAATCCCATTCGTTGCGCACGTCGTAGTAGGAATCCACGCTCATGTCGTCGTAGGCCGCCTCGAATCCGCCCGGCGAATGCGCCTTGAACTTCCAGTACGAAAGATCGAGGTTGAAGCGCTCGTTCGGCGCGAAGCGCAGCTTGGCGCGGCCGGTCCTGATGCGCTGTTCGTTGATGTTCTCCTCGCCGGTCTGGCGGTTTCTCAGCCAGCCCGAAAGGGACTCGTCGGTGACGCCGAAGCGCATCGCCAGGGTGTCGTCCACCAGCGGCACGTTCACCATTGCCTTGACACCCCAGCCGTCGGTGCCGCCCTCGGTGTTGCTGTACGAGGTTTCCACGCCCGCGCGGAAGCTGTTGAACTCGGGCTTGCGGGTGATGACCCGCACCGTGCCGCCCATGGATCCCTCGCCGAACAGGGTGCCCTGCGGCCCCTTGAGGATCTCGATGCGCTCGATGTCGAACGAGCGGGTTTCCGGATACCAGGGCACGGTCACGCCGTTGAACGGCACTTCGTCGAGGTAGTAGCCGTTCTCGTTGCTGCCCTGGCGCGCGGACGCGCCGCGGATCTGGATGTAGGTGAACGCGCCGCCGGCATCGTACGCCGCCGCGCCGGGTGAGAACGAAATCGCGTCGCCGACGTTGTCGATGCCCATCGCATCGATCTGTTCGCCGGTGATCGCGGTCACCGCGATCGGCACGTCCAGGTTGCGTTCGTCGCGCTTGCGCGCGGTGACCGTCACGGAGCCGAGATCCACGGCCTGCTCGTCGGCGGCCCGGGCAACGCCCGCTTGCGCGTCAACAGGCGTGGGCGGGTTGTCGGCCGCCTGGGCCAGCGCCGATGGCGGCGCGATGGCGATCGCCAGTGCGACGGCGATGCGGGTAAGCGCCGGTCCATGGCGAAGCGTTCCTGATGGCGGATGGCAAAGGGATACCACGGCGACTCTCTCCTGGAATATCGAATGTAGAAACGGAACGCGTCCGGAGCCGCTCACGAATCCCGGGCTCCGTCGCATGGCGGGTGCGTTTCCTGCGCTGTCAGCGCTGCCCCGTCTTCAATATTCTTTTTGTCATGCATTCGACATCTAGTCGGCGATGACGGGATTGCGCACGGAATTCGGCACAATTCGATGTGGTCAATTTTTGTCCAGGCACGACTTCGCCTCGCAGCGAATTTTCGTTCGCTGCGAGGCGGAAAAGCCGCTCCCGCACTTCGCATTCGCGCGAGGAAACGTCGCGACACTGGATGAGGAAGAAATGACATCCGGACATCCACGACACGGATGGTCGTGCCCGGCGTGCGTCCCATCTCCTCCCGTCGGGGAGTCGCTCGGCATTGAGACGAAGCTGGGCGTCATTTCTGAAATGCCCGCCGGCGCGGCGCGGCCACGCCATGCCGGGGCCGGTCGCCCCATCCGCCCCTTCATGCGAGAATGCCGGCCATGGCCCCGTAGCTCAGCTGGATAGAGCGTCCCCCTCCTAAGGGGAAGGTCGTGCGTTCGAATCGCGCCGGGGCCGCCATCTTTCAAGCACTTAGCGGCGCCCTTCCGGCCCTGCCGGGGCGAGCCGCAGCGATGCCGGCAGTTCGCGCGGTCGCGGCGCCCACGGGCAGGAAACCCCTCCCGCCACCCCACTCGATGCCACCGCCGCGAAGACATCGATCCCGGCGGGTCATGCCCGGGTCCGGGGCGAGGTAGCCGCTCCGCCATGCGCCACCGGTCCGCATCGCGACACCATCGATGCGCCGTCACGCTCGGCGAATCGCCGAAATCCGGGTTGCCGGAAGCCCGCAGACTCGGCGAATCGAACAAGCCGCTCAGCACATCCACGGAAGGCCCGGATCCAGGCGGGCCGACGGGATCGCTCTGCTAAAATCGGCGGCCCGCCGGCGCAGGTCGCGCCGCGCCTTTTTCGAATCTTTTCTGGAGCGCTCCATGCCCGCAGACATCCTCAAGGCACTCGGCCTTGGCAAGACCAACTCCGGCACCTACCTGGGCCGCGGCGAGTGGTCGACGACCACCGACGCCGGCCTGTTGCAGTCGATCAATCCGACCACCAACGAGGTGATTGCCGAGGTCCATGCCAGCAGCCAGGCCGACTACGAAACCGTGGTCGCGCGGGCGCAGGAAGCCTTCAAGGTCTGGCGCACCACCCCGGCCCCGCGCCGCGGCGAAGCCGTGCGCCTGTGCGGCGAGGCGCTGCGCAAGCACAAGGACGCGCTGGGCTCGCTGGTCGCGCTGGAAATGGGCAAGAGCAAGCCCGAGGGCGATGGCGAAGTGCAGGAAATGATCGACATCGCCGACTTCGCGGTCGGCCAGAGCCGCATGCTGTACGGCTACACCATGCACTCCGAGCGTCCCGGCCACCGGATGTACGAGCAGTACCAGCCGCTGGGCCTGGTCGGCATCATCAGCGCGTTCAACTTCCCGGTCGCGGTGTGGTCGTGGAACTCGTTCCTGGCCGCGATCTGCGGCGACGTATGCATCTGGAAGCCGTCCAACAAGACCCCGCTGACCGCGATCGCGTCGATGAAGATCTGCAATGACGCGCTGAAGGCCGGCGGCTTCCCGGACATCTTCTTCCTGATCAACGACGCCGGCATCGAGCTGGCCCAGCAGTTCGTCGACGACAAGCGCATCCCGCTGATCAGCTTCACCGGTTCGACCCAGGTCGGCCGCACCGTCGGCGAGCGCGTGGCCCGCCGCATGGGCCGCAGCCTGCTGGAACTGGGCGGCAACAACGCGATCATCCTGGACGAAACCGCCGACCTGAAGCTGGCGATCCCGGGCATCGTGTTCGGCGCGGTCGGCACCGCCGGCCAGCGCTGCACCACCACCCGCCGCCTGATCGTGCACGAATCCATCTACGACACCGTGCTGTCCACCCTCATCAAGGCCTACAAGCAGGTCGAGGGCAAGATCGGCGATCCCACCGACCCGGCCAACCTGATGGGACCGCTCAACAGCCAGGGCGCGGTGCAGCAGTTCCTCGCTTCGGTCGAGAAGGCCAAGGCCAGCGGCGGCAAGGTCGAGACCGGCGGCACCGCGATCGATCGCCCCGGCAACTTCGTCCTGCCGACCATCGTCACCGGCCTGAAGAACTCCGACGAGGTGGTCCAGCACGAGACCTTCGCGCCGATCCTGTACGTGATGAAGTACAAGACCCTGGACGAGGCCATCGACATGCAGAACGGCGTGCCGCAGGGCCTGTCCTCGTCGATCTTCACCCAGAACCTGAAGGCGGCCGAGCAGTTCCTGTCGGCGGCCGGCTCGGACTGCGGCATCGCCAACGTCAACATCGGCACCAGCGGCGCCGAGATCGGCGGCGCGTTCGGCGGCGAGAAGGAAACCGGCGGCGGCCGCGAATCCGGTTCGGATGCGTGGAAGGTCTACATGCGCCGCCAGACCAACACCATCAACTATTCCGACTCGCTGCCGCTGGCGCAGGGTATAAAGTTCGACCTCTGAGCCCCGAGAAAGGAAAAGGACGCCGATGAACGCACCCGCCCGCCAGACCAGCACCCTGGCCATCATCAGCCTGATCGCCGGCATCCTCGGCTGGAGCCTGCTGCCCTTCCTGGGCAGCATCGGCGCGATCATCACCGGCCACATGGCGCGGGCCGAAATCCGTCGCGAGCCGCAGCGCCTGGACGGCGACGGGTTCGCGGTGGCCGGGCTGATCCTGGGCTGGCTGTCGGTCGTCCTGTGGATCATCGGCATCCTGGTGTTCGTGCTGTTCTTCGGCGGCCTGGTGTGGCTGGGCACGCTGAGCCAGTGAGCCGGGCCCGGTGACCGGCGCCGGCGACAGCGCACTACGCTTCAGCAACCGGGTCGCGGACTATGTCCGCTACCGGCCCGGCTACCCGGACGCCCTGTTCGACTGGCTGCACCGCGAACAGGGCGTGCCACCCGGCGCGCGGGTTGCAGACATCGGCGCCGGCACCGGTATCGCCACCCGCGCCTGGCTACGGCGCGGCCACCCGGTGATCGCGGTGGAACCCAATGCCGCCATGCGCGAGGCGCTGGTGGCGGATCTGGCCGGCGAGCCCGGCCTGGGCACGACCGACGGCAGCGCCGAGGCTACCGGACTGGAGCCGGCCAGCATCGATCTGGTATCCAGCGCCCAGGCCTTCCATTGGTTCGAACCGGATGCGACCCGCCGCGAATGGGCGCGCATCCTGCGCCCCGACGGCCTGGCCTGCGTGTTCTGGAACAGCCGCCTCCCCGACGCCTCGCCGTTCCTGCGCGACTACGAGGCCCTGCTGCACGCCCACGGCGAGGACTATGCGCGGGTTGCCGAACGCCACCCCGACGACGACGCCATGCAGGCCTGGTTCGGGCCGGGTTTCCGCGCGATGGCGCGCTTCCCGCATGCCCAGCCGCTGGATTTCGACGCCCTGTACGGCCGCCTGCGCTCCTCCTCCTCCACACCCCCGCCCGGGGATCCCCGGCACGAGCCGATGCGGGCGGAATTGCGCCGGGTATTCGATACGCACGCCGAACAGGGCATGATCCACTTCGACTACCTGACCCGTGTGTTCGTGGGCACCCTGCACTGATCCATGTACAAACTCGCTCGCCCCTTCCTGTTCGGCTTTGACGCCGAACGCGCCCACGGCCTCGGACTGAAGGCCATCGAGACGGCTTACCGGACCGGCACGATCCCGCTGCTGGCGCGGCCGCCGCAGCCGTTGCCGACCAAGCTGCTGGGGCTGACCTTCCCCAACCCGGTCGGCCTGGCCGCCGGCCTGGACAAGAACGGCGCCCACGTCGAGGCGCTGTTCGGGCTGGGCTTTGGCTTCGTAGAGGTGGGCACGGTCACGCCGCGCCCGCAGCCGGGCAACCCGAAACCGCGCATGTTCCGGCTGCCCGCGCATCAGGCGGTGATCAACCGGCTGGGTTTCAACAACGAAGGCGTCGACGCGCTGGTGCGCAATATCGAGCGGATCCGCCGCCGCAGCGGCGTGCTCGGCATCAATATCGGCAAGAACAAGGACACCTCCAACGAACGCGCCGCCTCGGACTACCTGTATTGCCTGGAACGGGTCTATCCGCTGGCCGACTACATCACCGTCAACATCTCATCGCCCAACACCGCCGGCCTGCGCGAACTGCAGGAGGAGCAGGCACTGCGCCAGTTGATCGGCAGCCTGCGCGAGGCGCAGGAGGATCTGGCCGCACAACACGGCCGGCGGGTGCCGATGCTGGTCAAGGTCGCGCCGGACCTGTCCGACGACGACATCGACGCGGTGGCACGCGTGCTCGGCGATCTGGGCGTGGACGGCGTCATCGCCACCAACACCACCGTCTCGCGCATCAGCGTGCAGGACGATCCGCTGGCCCACGAGACCGGCGGCCTGTCCGGCGCGCCGCTGATGGGACAGTCGACCCTGGTGCTGCGCCGGCTGCGCACCCGCCTGCCGGACCGGATTCCGCTGATTGGCGTGGGCGGCATCCTCTCGGGCGCCGATGCGGTGGCCAAGATGGCCGCGGGCGCTTCGCTGGTGCAGGTCTATTCCGGCATGGTCTATCGCGGGCCGGAACTCATCGGCGAGTGCGTCGATGCCATCCGCCGCCGCCGCGAGGCACCCAGCCGTGGCGCGGTGGCGCCGGAATGAGTCTTCCCTGGCGCCTGATCCGCGACGCCTCGCTGCGCAATCGCAACACCTTCGGGGTGGAAGCGCGCGCGCCCTGGCTGATCGAACTGGACGACACCGCCGCGCTGCCGGAACTGCTGGCGCGGCCGGAAATCGCCGAGACATCCCTGCTGGTGCTGGGCGGCGGCAGCAACCTGTTGTTCGCCGGCGACGCCGAGGGACCGGTGCTGGCGCTGACCGCCGCCGCGACCCGCGTGCTGTCCCAGGACGCCACCCACGCGCGCGTGCGCACCGAAGCGGGCGTGCCCTGGCACGCGCTGGTGATGTGGTCGCTGCAACAGGGGCTGTGCGGGCTGGAAAACCTCGCGCTGATTCCCGGCACCGCCGGCGCCGCGCCGATCCAGAACATCGGCGCCTATGGCGTGGAAGTCGGCGAATTCATCCACGCGGTGGAAGCCTGGGATCGCCACGAAGGCGTCCTGCGCCGGCTGGACCGCGGCGCCTGCGCGTTCGGTTATCGCGACAGCGTGTTCAAGCACCAGCCGGACCGCTACATCGTCACCGCGGTGGAGCTGGACCTGCTGCGCGCGCCCGCGCTGCGGCTGGACTACGCCGGCCTCGGCGAGGAACTGGCGACGATGGGCATCGCCCGGCCGGATGCGCGCGACGTCGCCGAAGCAGTGATCGCGATCCGCAGCCGCAAGCTGCCGGACCCGGTGGTGATCGGCAACGCCGGCAGCTTCTTCAAGAATCCGATCGTGCCGGCGGCATTGGCCGAAACCCTGCAGGCCGCGCATCCTGGCCTGCCGGTGTTCCGCGGCGACGCGCCGGACACCCGCAAGATTTCCGCCGCCTGGATGATCGACGCCTGCGGCTGGAAGGGCCACCGCGACGGCGATGCCGGCGTGGCCGCCTCGCACGCGCTGGTCCTGGTCAACCATGGCGGCGCCACCGGCGCCCAGTTGCTCGCCCTCGCCCGCCGCATCGCCGACTCGGTCGCCACGCGGTTCGGCGTCGCCATCGAACCCGAGCCCCGCATCATCGGAGCGCGCTGGTAGCCATGCGCGTCACCGCTCCCGCCCCGCGTCGTTCCCGCCCGCTCCCCCGGAGCGCGCGGAGCGGAGGGCGGGGCGGGATCCGCGCGTGGCGTCCAAACCGCGTCGCCGCGCGATGGCTGTGTTTCCTTCGTCGTTTTCTCCCGCGCATGCCGGCATTCGGCCCGGCGTGCCCCGCCTTCGTGGAAGCCTGATGCCCGCCATTCCCGTCCACTTCCGCGCCGCAGCGCTGATGCTGGCCAGCACGATGTTCTTCGCGATGATGGTGGTCGCGATCCGGCTGGCCTCGGCCAGCCTGCACACCTTCGAGATTGCGTTCTTCCGCAATTTCTTCGGCCTGCTGGCGGCGCTGCCGCTGCTGGTCAAGCACGGGCCGGGGCTGCTGAAGACCCAGCATTTCCCGCGCTACCTGTTCCGCTGCGTGATCGGTATCTGCTCGATGCTGGCCGGCTTCTGGGCCATCGGCCACCTGCCGTTGGCGCAGGCGGTGTCGCTGTCCTACTCCACCCCGCTGTTCGTCACCCTGGCCGCGGCGGCCATGCTCAACGAAAAGGTCCGCGCCCGCCGCTGGACCGCGGTGGTGCTGGGTTTCCTGGGCGTACTGATCATCGTGCGTCCCGGCACCGCCGAGTTCAGCATGGACGCCATGATCGCGGTGCTGGCAGCGGTGATGAGCGCGCTGGTGGCGATCCAGATCAAGCAGTTGTCGCAGACCGAGCCGGCCGATCGCATCGTCCTCTACACCACCCTGCTGTGGGTTCCGATGTCGCTGGTACCCGCGCTGAGCGTGTGGGAATGGCCGCAGGGCATCACCTGGCTGTGGGTGATCGCCGCCGGCGTGATGGGCACCGGCGGGCACATGCTGTGGACCCGTGCGCTGAAGCTGGGCGAGGTTTCCGCGCTCACGCCGATCAGCTTCATGCAGCTGCCGGTCGTGGCGGTGTTCGGCTGGTGGCTGTTCGACGAAAGCCTGGATCGCTGGACCCTGCTGGGCGCGGCGATCATTTTCGGCGCCAACGCCTACATCGCCCATCGCGAGGCGGTGCTGTCGCGCAAGGCCGCCTCCGAGGCGGCCAGTTCGGCGGCCAAGCCGGGCGAGTGAGGCGCGTCCGCGACGACGCGACGCGCATGCTCTCCCGCCTTACTTGAATCCTGTCGGCGGGCGCCCTTCGCGGATGGCATCGGCCAGCGCGGCCAGCGGTTCGCTCAGGGTATCGGGGCTGGCCGCCAGCAGCGGCTCCAGGTATTGCCGGCGCAGCGCCTGCGCCTGTTCGCGGTGGCCAAAGCCCGCTTCGGCGGTGGCCAGCGTCCAGATCGCATGCAGCGTTTCCGGGTGTTGTTCCCCGAGCAGGCGACTGCGGACCTCGACCACTTCGCGATAGGACGCCAGCGCCAGCGGCGCATCGCCCAGCGTGCGCGCCGCATCGCCACGGATCAGCAAGGCGCGCTGGGCCTGTGGGTGCTTCATTCCCAGCACATCGCGCGCCAGTGGCAGTCCGTCGCGCAGCAGCGCCAGGCTCTGCTGCGGATGGCCGTCGCGCAGCAGGGTGCCGGCATGGTTGATCAGGATCGACAGGGTGTCCGGATGATTGGCGCCCAACAAGCGGGTCCGTTGCTCCAGCACCTGCCGCTCCAGCGGCAGCGCGGCGGCGTAGTCGTCCAGCCGCGCGTAGGTCGTGGCCAGGTTCAGCCGCGCGCGGATGGTCTGCGGGTGCAGCGGCCCGAGCACGCGCTCGCGCCCGGCCAGCACCGCCTTCATCATCGGCAACGCTTCCTCGGCGGCGTTGGAGTCCGCCAGCATGCTGGCCAGCGTGCCGCGCGCATGCAGCGTCAGCGGATGATCGTTGCCGAGCCGGCGGGTCTGTATCGCCAGCAGTTCGCGCTGCAACTTGACCGCGCCTTCCTTCTCGCCGGTGATCATCCGCATCACCGCCAGGTTGCCGGTGGCCGCCAGGGTGTCCTTGTGTTCGGCGCCCTGCACCGCCACCCGCAACGGCAGCAGCTTTTCCATGTTCGCCCGCGCATCGGCCATCTCGCCGACCGCGCGTTGCATGTCGGCCAGCGCGTTGAGGGCATCCATCGCCGCGGGATCGCGATCGCCCGCCTGCTTCGCCAACCGCTCGTGCAGCGACTGCAGCAGGGTCTTGGCCCGTTCGCGCTCGCCGCGCGCGGACAGCAGGCTGGCCTGGGCGATCTCCAGTCCGGCGCGGGTGGGATCGTTCAACGGCAGCGGCCGCGCCAGCGGTTGCGCGCGTTCGATGATGGCCGCGGCGGCGTCCACCTCGGCCGCGCCGAGCAGCGCTTCTGCCTGCTCCAGGCGCGCGGCCAGCGTCGTCCGGTCGGCTTCGCCGGACTGGCCGGCGCGGTAGTCGGCGACCTTGCCGAATTCCCGCGCGGCCTGCGGACTCATGCCCAGGGCCGCATAGACGCGTGCGACCGATTCACGCAGGTTGGCGGCCAGCGCCGGCTGCCGGGCGAAGTCGCGATCAATGGCGGCCTCGGCGCTGGCCAGCAGATCACGATCGATCATGCCGCGTGCCAGATCGGCGGTGTTGATCCCGGCCAGCAGTTGTTCCAGCGAGGCGCGGACGGATGGATCGGCTGCGGCGATCTGGTCGCGCATGCCGCCGGCCAGGCCGCCCCCCATGGCCTCGATGTCGATGCCTTCCAGCATCGATTGCTGGAACGCGGCTACCTTCTCCAGTTCCGCGCTGCGCTGCTCGGCAATCGTCCGTTGCGCACGCGCCTGCATCAGGCCATACACCGACACCGCAAGACCACCCAGCAGCGCCAGCCCGACCACCGCCGCGGCCACCAGCGCGGTGCGGTGGCGGGCGAAGAAGCGCGACCAGCGGTAGCGGCGGGTCGGCGGCACCGCCGCCAGCGGCGCGCCCTCCAGGAACCGCTGCAGTTCCGCGGCCAGTTCGGCGACCGATGCATAGCGTGCATTGCGATCATGGGCCATCGCCTTGGCGACCACCCAGTCCAGTTCCTCGCGCAATGCGCGCCGCAGGCGGTGGATATCGCCCGCCGGCGTGGCCGCGGTCGACTGCGCGGCGAGTTGCTCGGACGGCAGGCGCAGGACGCCGCCATCGGCGGTGCCGCCGTCGCGCACGCCGGGTCGGCTGCCGGTCAGCAGTTCGTGCAGCAGCACGCCCAGCGAGTAGACGTCGCTGCGCGTATCGAGCGTGGCAAGGTCGCCCTCGGCCTGTTCCGGGCTCATGTAGTCCGGGGTGCCGGCGCGCTCCTGCATGCCGGCCAGCGCGCGCGAGGTGGCGGTGGCGATGCCGAAGTCGATGATCTTGGGCGCGGCGCGGCCGTCGATGCGGTCGACCAGGATATTGCCGGGTTTCAGATCCCGGTGGATCACGCCCTTGTGATGGGCGTGCTGGACGCCTTCGCAGATGCGGATGAACAATGCCAGCCGTTCGCGCAGATCCAGTCCCTCCTCCGCGCAGAACACGGTGACCGGCCGCCCCTCGCTGAACTCCATGGCGAAGAACGGCACGCCGTCGTCGGTGGCGCCGGCGTCGTAGATCTGGGCGATGGCCGGATGCCGCATCTGTGCCAGCAGTTGCCGTTCGATCTCGAAATAGGCCAGGTGGCGAGCTTCCACGCGATGGCCGCGCAACAGTTTCAGCGCCACGGTCCGGCGCACCGGTTCCAGTTGTTCCGCCCGGTACACCTCGCCCATGCCGCCACGTCCGAGCAGGCCCTCAAGCCGGTAGCGTCCCAGCCGCGCGCCCGGCGCGAAGGTCTGCCCGTCCGCGGGCATGTGCCCGGACAGGCGCGTCGCCAGAAGCTCGGTGGCTTCCGGGTCCGCCGATGGCGGTGCTGGATTCATGGCACATCCCCCTGGAGTGCCTCCATGGTAGCGGAAGCGCCGGCAGTCGCCACGCGGACCCGCTACACTCAACGCCTTCCCTCCCCGCGGCCGCAGCATGGCGCCCGATCACGAGACCACCCAGCGCACGATCCTGAGCGACGGACCGCGTCCGTCCGGCTCGCGCTCGGCCTGCGTGGTGGTGATCCAGGGCGAGGGCCTGGGCCGGCGCGCCGACATCGACGCGCAACCGGTGGTGGTCGGACGTTCGCGCGAGGCCGACCTGCACATCCCTCACCGCAGCGTGTCGCGCCTGCATTGCCGGATCTGGCGCGAAGGCGACGAATACCGCGTGTGCGATCTGGACGCGACCAATCCCACCCGCCTCAATGACCAGCCAATCCACGAGGCGACGCTGACCGATGGCGATCACCTGACCCTGGGCGAGTGCATCCTGAAGTTCATCAGCCACGCCAGCGTCGAGGCGCACTACCACGAGGAGATCTACCAGCTCGCCACCCACGACGCGCTGACCGATCTCTACAACCGCCGCCACTTCATCGAGGCGGTCGAGCGCGAAATCGCCCGCGCGATGCGCCACCAGCGTCCGCTGGCGATGTGCATCATCGACGTCGATCTGTTCAAGCCCATCAACGACCGCTACGGGCACATCTCCGGTGACAACGTGCTGCGCCAGATCGCCGGCATCCTGCGCAGGCACGTGCGCAACGACGATGCCGCCGCGCGCATCGGCGGCGAAGAGTTCGCGGTGCTGCTGCCCGAATGCGACGGCGACGCCGCGTTCGGTTTCGCCGAGCGCCTGCGCCAGGCGGTGGCCGAGGCGGTGTTCAAGCCCGGCGGCGACGAACAGTCGATCACCGTCAGCATCGGCATTGCCGCGCTCACCCCCAGCCGCGACACCTGCAGCCGGATGATGGCCGCGGCCGACGCCGCGCTGTACCGGGCCAAGAGCGAAGGCCGCAACCGGGTCTGCATCCAGTATTGAGTTTTCGGGGTATTGGTTTTTCGCGGGACGCTGAGGTCAAGAGCTCGCGCCGGGGACGGCGCTCCTACCCTGTCCCGTCATCCCGTCATCCCCAATCTCGAATCCCCAATCCCGAACGTCCCCTCGCCGCCGATCGGCGCGACCGGCAATCCCGCCGCACGCCAGGCGTCGATGCCACCGCGCAGCGGAACCGCGTCGAGATAACCACGCCGACGCAGTTGGCCGGCCAGCCAGGCCGCGGACACTTCGTCCGGGCAGGCGCAGTAGATGACAACCCTGCGATCACGCGGCACGGTCGCCATGATGTCATCCAGCCTGCGCTCATCGGCGAAGACCGCGCCGGGAATGATGAAGGGATCGACATCGCGGAAACCCGGCGCGCGGATGTCCAGGATTGCCGGTGCCTGCCCCGCGCGCACCAGCGCGTCCAGCGCGGCCGGTTCGATGCGCGCGGCTTCCAGCATCCGGAACAGCGCGCGCCGGCGCCACCAGCGATAGCCGACGTACAGGACCAGCCCCGCCGCCACCAGCGCCAGCGCGCCGACGCCCAGTTGCGACAGCGCCAGCAGCACGCCTTCCACCTGGCGGGAGAAGATCACGCCCAGCGCCAGGCCCACCGTCGCCCACAGCGCCGCGCCCAGCCCGTCATAGCGCAGGAACCGCGGCAGGCCCGCCTGCATCGCGCCGGCCAGCGGCACCGCGACCATCGACAGGCCGGGCACGAACTTGGCCACCGCCAGCACGCGGATGCCGAAGCGGCCGTAGACGCGTTCGGTCTGCTTCATGCAACTGTCGCGCGACAGCGACAGCCGGCACAGCGATTGCAGGGTGCGGCTGCCGTAGCGTCGGCCGGCAAAGAACCACGCGGCGTCGCCCAGCAGGCTGGCCGAGACGGAGACCGCCAGCACGCCGAGCAGCGCCGGCCATGCCGGATCCGCGTGCAGGGCGATGCCCGCCCCCACCACGATCAGGGTCGGCATCGCCGGCACCGGCAAGCCCAGCGACAGCGCCAGCACGTTGACGAACACCAGTCCGACGCCGAACCGCTCGACCAGCTCCTGCATATCGGTATCCATCCGCGCCACGCGGTATTTGCACAGGCCGCCATCCTCCCGCCGCGCGCGGACAACCACAAGCCGGGCGGATCGCAACAATCCGTTACGTTCTGCGCCCGCCGGCTTGCGACGCCACCAGCGGTTCTCCTAGTCTGGAGGCGGTCAGCAGGGAGGGAGCGCCGATGACCACCCGATTCGCGAGCGTCACCCCCATGGTGCCGGCCGGGCCGTCACTGGCCGAAGCGCTGGATTTCTACGTCGGCCGGATGGGTTTCCAGGCGCTCTGGCAGGAAGGCGACATGGCCGGCATCGAACGCGACGGCATCGGCTTCCACCTGGTCCGCAACAACGAACCGCTGTGGGCGCGCAATGCCAGCTTCAGCATCGGGGTGGCCGGACTGGACGCGCTGTACGCGGAGTACCGCGATCTGCCCGCGCAGATCGGGCCACTGGAAATGAAGTCATGGGGCCGGCGCGAGTTCCACCTGATCGTGCCGCCAGGGGTGTGCTTCCAGTTCTACGAGTTCGCCTGAGCGACGCGCTTCCAGGGTCCGCCGTTGCGGTACAGCACGATATACAGGCCGGCCACCCAGGCCATGCCCGCGGCCCAGCCGCCAAGGATGTCCGAGGGGTAATGCACGCCCAGGTAGACCCGGGACAGGCCGACCAGCAGGACGAAGGCGAGCGCGGCCAGCGCCGCCGGCCAGCGCCAACGGGTACGCCAGGCCAGCAGGAACACCACCATCGCCAGGGTCATCGACCCCATCGCGTGCCCGCTCGGGAAACTGAAGGTGTGCTCGGGCGCGATCGAATCCCACAGCGACGGCCGGTCGCGCTGGAAGAACTGCTTGGTCGCCAGGTTCAGCAGCGCCGAACCGATGAACGAGGACGCCGCGAACAACGCCTCGCGCCAGCGCCGCCAGGCCAGCAGGCCCAGCACGATAGCGATGTCGACCGGTATCACCCCGTACTGGTAGCCGGCCGCCGAAATCCCGACGAAGAAGCGATCCAGCGCCGGCGAGGCCAGTGCGTGCATCCGCCACAGCAGCGGATCGTCGAAGAAGAAGTTCTCCAGTTCGTGGACTTCGTCGGCCAGTTC
Organism: Pseudoxanthomonas sp. 22568; assembly: GCF_052044485.1. NCBI lineage: Bacteria > Pseudomonadati > Pseudomonadota > Gammaproteobacteria > Lysobacterales > Lysobacteraceae > Pseudoxanthomonas > Pseudoxanthomonas sp. 22568. The sequence goes on along the minus strand of NZ_JBQENC010000001.1, from coordinate 272,382 downwards.
CACGAACAGCCACAGCGGCGCCAGCACACCGGCGAACAGCAGCAGCATCCGCAGGCCGCGCTCGCGCAACAATCCGAGCAGGGCGTTCAGCCCCTGGGCCAGGACCTCAGACGGCGCCACGCGCGTACTTGCGTTCGACGTAGCCGTCGATCAGGGCGATGAACTCCTGGGCGATGTTCTCGCCGCGCAGGGTCACCGCCTTCTCGCCGTCGATGAACACCGGCGCGGCCGGAGCCTCGCCGGTGCCCGGGAGGGAAATTCCGATGTTGGCGTGGCGCGATTCACCGGGACCGTTCACCACGCAGCCCATCACCGCCAGGGTCATGTTCTCCGCGCCGGGGTGGCTGATCTTCCATTCCGGCATCTTGCCGCGCACATGGTTCTGCACCACCTTGGCGAGTTCCTGGAAGAACTCCGACGTGGTGCGGCCACAGCCCGGGCAGGCGGTGACCATCGGCGTGAAGGCGCGCTGGCCGGTGGTCTGCAGCAGTTCCTGCGCGACGATCACTTCCTGCGTGCGCGGCTGACCCGGCTCGGGCGTGAGCGAAATGCGGATGGTGTCGCCGATGCCCTCCTGCAGCAGCACCGACAGCGCCGCCGCCGAGGCGACGATGCCCTTGCTGCCGATGCCGGCTTCGGTCAGGCCCAGGTGCAGGGCGAACTCCGAGCGCTGCGACATGTCGCGATACACCGCAATCAGTTCCTGCACGCCGCTGACCTTGGCCGACAGCACGATGCGATCGCGCGGCAGGCCCAGCTCCACCGCGCGCTCGGCCGAATCCACCGCCGAGCGGATCAGCGCTTCGCGCAGCACCCGGCCGGCGTCCCACGGCTGCTCGCGCTGGTGGTTCTCGTCCATCAGCTGCGCGGCCAGCGCCTGGTCCAGCGATCCCCAGTTGGCGCCGATCCGCACCGGCTTGCCGTAGCGGATGGCGAATTCGATCAACTGGGCGAACTGGGTGTCCTTCTTCTTGCCGAAGCCGACGTTGCCCGGATTGATGCGGTACTTGGCCAGCGCCTCGGCGCAAGCGGGTTCGCCGGCCAGCAATTGGTGGCCGTTGTAGTGGAAATCGCCGATCAGCGGCACCGTAATCCCCATCATCTCCAGCTTCTCGCGGATGCGCGGGATGGCGGCGGCGGATTCGGGATTGTTGACGGTCAGCCGGACCATTTCCGAACCGGCGCGCCAGAGCTCGGCCACCTGGCGTACGCTGCCGGCGATATCGGCGGTGTCGGTGTTGGTCATCGACTGCACCACCACCGGTTGCCCGCCACCGACCTTCACTCCGCCGATGTCGACGGCATGGGTGATGCGGCGGGGCCAGGCGGCGGCGTTGGCGGGGGGCGTGGGGCGGCTGACGGCGTCGTGCATGACGCCCATTTTAGACCGGGAACCGGGTCGGGCAGCGCCCGCCGGCACGCTGCCGTTCACCCGACGCGCTCCTGACCGCCGTCCACCGGATGGCCGCGCTTGCGGCATCGTCTAGCATGTCGGCATGCCGATCTCCTCTCCCAGCTTCCTGCGGACCCTGTGCAACCTGCGCTGGGTCGCCATCATCGGCCAGGCCGTGGCCGTCCTGGTCGCCACCGAGCTGATGCACATACCGCTGCCGGTCGCGCCGCTGTGGGGCGGCATCGGCCTGCTGGCCGCGTTCAACGTCTACGCCACCTGGCGCAGCCACCGGCTGGCGCCGGATTCGGCCGGGGTGGCGTTCCTGCACATGCTGGTCGACGTGGCGGTGCTGGCCTGGCTGGTGGGCTGGAGCGGCGGCATCACCAACCCGTTCAGCCCGATGTTCCTGTTGCTGATCGCGGTGGCCGCGCTGGCCCTGCCGCTGCGCTGGGTGCTGGCCACCGCCGCCGCCTCGCTGGTGGGCTATGCGCTGATGGCGGTGTTCGGCCGGCCGTTGCCAGCCTTCCACGGCAATGCGTTCAACCTGCACCTGTGGGGCATGGCGGTGAACTTCCTGCTGTCGGTCGGCGTGGTGCTGTACTTCTCCACCCGCCTGGTGGCCGCGCTGCGCCAGCGCGAACGCGAACTGGCGGTGCTGCGCGAACGCTTCGCCCGCAACGAAGGCATTGTCGCCCTGGCCACCCACGCCGCGGCGGTCGCGCACGAACTCAACACCCCGCTGGCGACGATGACCCTGCTGAGCGAGGAGATCGCCGAGCAGTGCGACGACGAGGCCATCCGCGAAGATGCCACCACCCTGCGCGAACTGGTGGACATCTGCCGCGACCGCGTGCGCGAGCTGGCCGCCTCCGCCGAGATGGGCCGCAACACCGGCGCGGACCTGGAGCGTGTCATCCACCGCTGGCAACTGGTGCGTCCGACCATCGAACTGCAACGCGAGGGCGAACTGCCGCCGCGGCTGCGGGTGGATCCCTCGATCGGCCACCTGTTGCAGGCACTGCTCAACAACGCCGCCGACGCCAGCCAGCAGGCCGGTTCCACCCGGGTGGAACTGCGCCTGCGCTGCGATGGCGGCGAACTGATCGGCGAAGTGCGCGACGAGGGCGACGGCTTCCAGGACACCCTGCGCTTCCAATCCGATACCCTGTTCCGCAGCAGCAAGCCCGACGGCATGGGCGTGGGTCTGGCGCTTTCGCACGCGACGGTCGAACGCCTGGGCGGTTCGCTGACCCTGCAGACCGCCTCGCCACGCGGCGTGCGGGTCAGGTTCCGCCTGCCGTTGCGCGGCACCAAGGATTTCCCATGAACGGCCTGTTGATCGACGACGACGAACTGTACGCCCGCACCCTCCAGCGCAGCCTGGCGCGGCGCGGCATCGAGACCCGCATCGCCCTGGATCCCCGCGAGGCGCTGCGCCTGGCACGTGAGCAGGCGCCCGACTTCGCCCTGGTCGATCTGAAGCTGGGCGAATCGTCCGGCCTGACCCTGATCGAACCCCTGCGCGCATTGCGTCCGGACATGCGGATCCTGCTGGTGACCGGCTACGCCAGCGTGGCCACGGCGGTGGAGTCGATCAAGCGCGGCGCCGACGACTATCTGCCCAAGCCGGCCTCGTTGTCATCGATCCTGCGCGCGCTCGGCATCGAGCAGAAGAGCGAGCCGCTGGAGCCCGAGGAAACCATGACCCCGCTACACCGGCTGGAGTGGGAGCATATCCAGCAGGCGCTGGCGGAGACGGATGGCAATATTTCCGCCGCCGCGCGTCTGTTGGGCATGCACCGGCGATCTTTGCAGCGCAAGCTGCTGAAACGCCCCGGCCCCGAACGCCGACAGGTCGACGAGTAGAGCGGAGCTTGCTCCGCTGCCGTGGCGTTTGCTTTTGCCTTTCGCTTTCATCCGGAATGGTTATCGGGCGCCAGCGCGCGAAACTGGTGGCGCACAAGGTGAAAGACAAGAACCGGCCACCGCAGCGGAGCAAGCTCCGCTCTACGCCGGGTTTATGAAACCGCGCTGCTGCGCTACGGTATGCCCCATGCAAGACCCTGTCCGCGACGTCCTCACCCCCAGCCAGCTCAACACCCTGGCCCGCGACCTCCTCGAAGGCGCGTTCCCGCTGATCTGGGTGGAAGGCGAACTCGGCAATGTCACCCGTCCCGCCTCCGGACACCTGTACTTCACCCTCAAGGACGCTCGCGCGCAGGTCCGCTGCGCGATGTTCAAACCCAAGAGCCAGTGGCTGCGCTTCGTTCCGCGCGAAGGGCTGCGGGTGCTCGCGCGCGGCCGGTTGACCCTGTACGAAGCACGCGGCGACTACCAATTGGTCATCGACCATCTGGAAGAAGCCGGCGAAGGCGCGCTGCGGCGGGCGTTCGAAGCACTGAAGGCCAGGCTCGCGGCCGAGGGGCTGTTCGATGAAGGCCGAAAACGCGCCCTGCCCGCGCACCCGCGCCGGCTGGCGGTCATCACCTCGCCCAGCGGCGCGGCGGTGCGCGACGTGCTGAGCGTGCTGGGCCGGCGCTTTCCGTTGCTGGAAGTGGACATCCTGCCGGTGCAGGTCCAGGGCGAGGCCGCGCCCGCGCAGATCGTATCGATGCTCCGGCGCGCCGCCGACAGTGGTCGCTACGACACGGTCCTGGTGACCCGCGGCGGGGGTTCGCTGGAGGACCTGTGGGCCTTCAACGACGAACAGTTGGCGCGCGCGATCGCTGCATCCCCCGTACCGGTGGTGTCCGCGGTCGGCCACGAGACCGACTTCACCCTGGCCGACTTCGCCGCCGACCTGCGCGCGCCCACGCCGTCGGTCGCGGCCGAACTGCTGGTGCCGGACGTCCGCGATCTCGCGACCCGCCTGCGCACCTTGCAGCGACGCCTGCACGATCTGCAGCGCCACCACCTGCGCCAGGCCATGCAACGCGCCGATCGCGCGGCGCTGCGCCTGAACGCGCTGCGCCCGCAGGCACGACTGGCGCTGATCCGCCGCCGCCAGGACGAGGCGATGCGGCGCCTGCAGGCACTGTGGCGCGAACGTTCCGAACAGAAGCGCGCACGATTGCGCCATGCCGCGGCCGTCCTGCGCGCCGCGCAACCGCAGCGCCAACTGGCGCAACTGCGCTCGCGGCTGGAAGCGCTGCGCGTCCGCCCGCAGGCCGCGGTGGCCCGCCAGTTGCAGCGCGACGCCCTGCGGTTGCGCGGACTGGCCCGTTCGCTGGAAGCGGTGAGTCCGCTGGCGACGGTGGCACGCGGTTACGCCATCGTCACCCGCGACGGTGCGCTGGTGCGCTCGGTCGCGCAGGTACAGTCGGGCGATACCGTGCAGGCCCGCCTGGCCGATGGTGATCTGAAACTGCGCGTCGAGTAGCGCGCCTGGTCCGCCCCGGCGTTGGCCGGGCCGGCCTTGGGTCTGCCCACCCGCTTTCTTCCCGTCCCGCCAACCGGCCTCAACCCCGTTTTTCTTCCGCGTGCGTTTGACCTTCCCGACCCATCGGGAGAATCGCCATGCGCCACGCTCGTCCCAGCCCCACCCTGCTCGCCGTCGCCCTGCTCGCCGCCTGCCAGTCGCAGCCGGTGGCGGAGTCCCCGTCGTCTACCTCCTCCAGCCCCGGTAACGCCGACATCACCGCGAACCTGGCCGAGCCCGAAGCGTCTGCCGCCGCAGACGCGGCGGCCACCAGCGCCACCCTGGACACGGTCCGGGTCCGTCAACAGGCCGGTGCCCGGCCGCGAATCGAGTACGGTCGCCCCCTACCCAGCGCGGCCGCCGCGCCTCCCCCGCCCGCCGCGATGAAAATGAGTGCCGGCTACGTGGCGTTGCGAAGCCCCGGGCTCGTCTCCTCGCCGGAACCGGCCAACACCGAACGCTACGCCGCGCGCGACGACAACCCCGTCCACCGCGCCAGCGAGCAGCCGGTGTCGACCTTCTCCATCGACGTGGACACCGGCAGCTACAGCAACGTGCGGCGGATGCTGCGCGACGGCGTCCGTCCTCCCGCCGACGCGGTGCGCGCGGAGGAGTTCATCAACTACTTCGACTATCACCATCCGGCGCCGGCCAACCGCGACACCCCGTTCCGGGTGACCACCGAACTCGCCGCCGCGCCCTGGAACGGCAAGCGCCAGATCCTGATGGTCGGCATCAAGGGCTACGACGTGCCCAAGGCGACCCTGCCGCCCGCCAACCTGGTGTTCCTGATCGACACCTCCGGCTCGATGGATTCGCCGGACAAGCTGCCGTTGCTGAAGCAGGCGTTCGCGCAACTGGTGCCGCAGCTGCGCGCGCAGGATCGCGTGTCGGTGGTGGTCTATGCCGGCTCCGCGGGACTGGTGCTGCCGCCTACCCCGGGCGACCGCCACGACGAGATCCTCGGCGCGCTGGACCGCCTGCAGGCCGGCGGTTCGACCAACGGCGGCGACGGCATCCGGCTGGCCTACGCGATGGCCAAGCAGGCGTTCGTGAAGGACGGCGTCAACCGGGTGATCCTGGCCACCGACGGCGATTTCAACGTCGGTACCGTGGATCAGGACGCGCTGGAGACGCTGGTCGGGGACCAGCGCAAATCCGGCGTCGCGCTGACCACCCTGGGCTTCGGCCAGGGCAACTACAACGATGCCATGGCCGAGCGGCTGGCCGACGTGGGCGACGGCAACCACGCCTACATCGATACCCTGCAGGAGGCGCGCAAGGTGCTGGTGGAGGAAATGCAGTCCACCCTGCTGACCATCGCCCGCGACGTGAAGATCCAGATCGAATTCAATCCGGCCCACGTCTCCGAGTATCGCCTGATCGGTTACGAAAACCGCCTGCTCAAGCGCGAGGACTTCGCCAATGACAAGGTCGACGCCGGCGATATCGGCGCGGGCCACGAAGTCACCGCGCTGTACGAGATCACACCCGCCGGTTCCGGCGCCGATCGCCTGCCGCCGCTGCGCTATGGCCAGGCCGGTTCCGCAGCCGCATCGCGCGGCGTGGCCGGCGGCGAGATCGCCCACCTGCAACTGCGCTACAAACCGCCGGGCCAGGAGACCAGCCGCCTGATCGCGACGCCAATCCGGGCCGATGCCCTCAGCCGGAAACCCAGCGAAGGCTTCCGCTTCGCCACCGCGGTGGCGGCGTACGCCGATCTGCTGCGCGGCGGGCAGCACATCGACAACTGGAGCTGGGCCCAGGTGCTGGCCGCCGCGCGCGGTGCCGAAGGTTCGGATCGGTTCGGCCTTCGCCGCGAATTCACCGGCATGGTGGAACAAGCGCGGCAACTCGCCACGGCGCAGGCGACGGACACCCCCGCCATCGCCGCCGGCGAATAGGTAAAAACATTCCTTCGGTAGGAGCGCCGTCCCGGCGCGAGCTTCCCCCGGGACGGCGAAACGTTCAGCGCGCGCCCATGTGCGCGGCGGGCCGTCCCAGCAGGTAGCCCTGGCCGAAGTTGCAGCCCAGTTCCAGCAAGGCGCCGCGCTGCTCCTCGGTCTCGATGCCTTCGGCGATGGTGTCGATGCCCAGGGTGCTGGCCAACGCGAGGATGGCGCGGACCAGGCCGGGACTCTCGGGCCGGGTTTCGTCGCCGATGCCGGCCACGAAGCTGCGATCGATTTTCAGTACCGAGATCGGAAAACGGTGCAGGTACGACAGCGCCGAGAAACCGGTGCCGAAGTCGTCGAGCTGCGCCAGGATGCCGTGCTCGCGCAGCGTGCTGAGGATGCGCAGGGTGCGCGGCGCGTCGTCGAGCAGCGCCACCTCCGTGATTTCCACCCGCAACCGCGCCGGATCCGCGCCCTGGGCCTCGAACAACGCCAGCAGGCGGTCGGCGAAGTCCGGCGAGCGGAAATGCCGTGGCGACACATTGACCGACACGTAGCCCTCGCCGCCGCGCGCAATCTGGTTCACCACCTGTTCGTAGATCAGCCAGTCGACCTGTTCGATCAGTCCGCTGTCCTCGCCCAGGCTGATGAACTCGGCCGGCGCCAGCAAGCCGCGCCGCTCGTGCTGCCAGCGCAGCAGCGCCTCGTAGCCGACCACCTCGCCGTCATCCAGCCGCAGGATCGGCTGGTAGTACGGCACGAAATCGCGGTTGTTGATCGCGCGCCGCAGGTCCGCCTGCAGATCCAGGCTGTGCATCGCCGCCTCGCGCATGGCCTCGTCGAACATCGCGCAGCGATCACGCCCCTGCTCCTTGGCCCGGTACATCGCCGCGTCGGCGTCGCGCAGCAGTTCCTCGCCATTGCGGTAGCGCGGGTGCCAGACCGCGATGCCCAGGCTTGCCGAGGGATACAGCTCGCGCCCGGCCACCCACATCGGCCGGCTCAGCACGGCCAGCAGCCGCTGCGCCAGCTCGCGGATGTTTTCCTCGCCGTCGGCGTATTCCATCAGGATGGCGAACTCGTCGCCGCCCAGGCGCGAGACCACGTCGCTGCCGCGCACGGTCATGGTGATGCGGCGCGCCACCTCGATCAGCAATTCGTCGCCGGCCGCGTGGCCGATGCTGTCGTTGACCAACTTGAAACGATCCAGATCCAGGAACAGCACCGCGAACGCCTGGCCGTCGCCATGCCGGGCACGCTCGATGGCCGCGGACAGCCGGTCCAGCAGATGCGGGCGATTGGGCAGTCCGGTCAGCGCGTCGTGGGTGGCCTGGTAGGTCAGGCGCTGTTCGGCGCGCAGGCGTTCGTTGATCTGGGCGCGCAGCTGGGTGTTGGCGTCGGCCAGCTCGCGGGTACGTTCCTCCACCCGCCGTTCCAGCTCGGCGTGCGCGGCGCGCAGGTTCTCCTGTGCCCGCTGCCGGCCCAGGCCGTTGCCGATGTTGTGGGCGACGAAGTTCAGCAGGCTCTGGTCGTGCTGGGTGAACTTCACCTCCGGCGAGTAACTCTGCACCACCACCACGCCCTGCACGTCGTCGCCCTGGAACAGCGGCACGCCCAACCAACTGTGTGCCGGCGGCCCGTGCTGGACGACCTTGCCCTCCCCGCTGAGCTGGCCGATGACTACGCGATCGGCCAATAGCGGCTTCCCGGTCTCGATGACGTACTCGGTCAGGCCGTTGCCGATCCGGCGCGAGCGCCGCAGCGGGTCGCGCTCGTCGATCGAGTACGGGAAGGTCAGGGTCTGCCTGTCCTCGCTGAGCAGCGCGATGTAGAAATTGCGTGCGTCGATCAGCTCGTCCACCACCGCGTGCACGTCGGCGTAGAAGCGCTCCAGGCTTTCGGAAGTGATGGCGAGGTCGGCGATCCGGAACAGCGCGCTCTGCAGTTTCTCCGCGCGCTTGCGCTCGATGATTTCGGCTTGCAACTCGCGGTTGGCGCGCTGCAGTTCGTGGGTGCGCGCTTCCACCCGGTGTTCCAGGTCCGCGTGCGCATGCTTGCGATCCAGTGCGGTGAGGATGTGCTGGGCCACGTAGCCCAGCAGCGCGCGATCCTCGTCGGCGTAGCTGGCCGGAGTGTCGTAGCTCTGCACCACGATGGCGCCGCACACGCGATCGTCGCGGCGCATCGGCACGCCCAGCCAGTCCAGGCTGTCCGGGCCATGGCTGGGATCGCGGATGACCCCCAGTTTCTGCCGGATCACCGCCGAAGGTCCGCGCAACGGCTGGCCGTGGCGCAGCAGCGCGAAGGTCATGCTGTTGGCCATTTCCTCTTCGGTGAACTCGCGCTCCGGCTCGGCGACGTAGGCGTCCTTCTGATCGGCGAAATACAGGAAGCGGATGGTCCGGCGCTGGTCGTCGTAGGAAACGATGTAGCAGTTCTCCGCGTACATCAGCGAATTCACCACCGCGTGGATGCGGCGGAGCATCTCGCTCATCTCCAGCCCGGTGCCGGCCAGATCGGCGATTTCGTACAGCGCCTGCTGCAGGCGCTTGGATTTTTCCAGCGAAACGATCCGGGCATGCGCGCGCGCCGTGTCCAGGGTCGCGCCGATCATCGCCTTGGCCAGCCGGCACCAGGAGTCACGCCTCGCCTCGGGCACCGGTTGCGGCAATGCCACCGCCAACGCCATCCGCGCGTTGCCGTCCGCGTTTTCCCAGGCCAGCAGCCAGCCATCCTCCGGGTCGACCGGCGAACCCTCGCCCAGCGCGTGTTCGGCGCGCCGGCGCAGGCCAGCGGAGGCTTCGGCCGTGGCGACGCCGCCCGCGCCCAGCGCCCAGTCGCGCCAGCTGATCGCCAGTTCGGCGCCTGGCGGCAGGCCTTCCAGCAGCACGCCCAGGATCCGTTCGGGTGCCACCGCCTCTCCTTCGCCGGGCAAGGTGCCGACACGCTCGTTCTGGCTGGGCACCCCGGTTCCGGACAGCATTGGCTTCAAATGAAAGTTCCCCGTGCCGAGCATAACGCCAATGCGGTCCGTGAACGGCAACCCGCGCCACAAACTCCGTGCGAACCCCGCAATGGCCGTCCATCCGTTTTCACGGACATGCATTTCGTTCCGGTCCCCGCCCTGCTTTTCGATGCGCCCCGCCCTGCGCCGGATGCGTTTTCGTTCAGCAACCTGACGCTCGGCCGCTTCCCGGAAAAGCGCGAAGCCCTTACGCTGATCGCAGTGAACGACGCCGCCGAACCCGCCGATGAAGCATTGATGCTGGCCTATGCCGCCGGCGATGCATCGGCTTTCGAGCGGCTCTACGCCCGCCACCGGGGACCGCTGTACCGGTTCCTGCTGCGCAATCTGCGCGACGGCGCGTTGGCGGACGAGTTTTTCCAGGATGTGTGGCAGCGGGTCATCAGCGCGCGCCAGGGCTGGAAACCGGAGGCGGCCTTCACCACCTGGCTGTTCCGGATCGCCCACAATCGCCTGAACGACCATTGGCGGGCCGCCCGCCATCGCCCGCCGGCCCCCGAGGACGCGGACGAGCGCACCGCGCGGGTGCCGGATCCGGACACGCCCGAGCGGCAGCTCTCCGAGTTCGAGCAGCGGCGGCGGCTGCAGATGGCGTTGTCCGAACTTCCCGAGGACCAGCGCCAGGTGGTGCAGTTGCGACTGGAACAGGAACTGAGCCTGGAGGAAATCGGCGACATCACCGGCGTGGGTCGGGAAACCGTCAAATCGCGGCTGCGCTACGCGATGGACAAGTTGCGCGCGAGACTGAACGAATGAACCGCCGTCCCCCCGAACCGTTGAATGCCGAAGAACGCCAGCTGGCCGATCAGCTGGCGCGGCTGGGGCCGCACGGCGAGCCCTCGCCCGCCCTCGATGCCCGCATCCTGGCGGCCGCGCACGACGCGGTGGTGGCCCGTCCGGCCGCGCGGCGCAAACCGCGCTGGCCCGTGGCGATGGGCCTGGCCGCCAGCGCCCTGCTCGCGGTGGGCATCGCCTGGCAGCTTCGGCCGGTCGACGAAATCCCCTCGGCGGAGCAGACCGCGCTGCCCGAGGCTCGCCTCGTGATCGCCGACGAACCCCAGGCGGCGGACGCCGCGGCCGCCGCGCCGGCAGACGACCCGCCCGCATCCGCCCGGCAAGCCGCCCCGCCGGCACCGGCCTCGGTCGCGCAGCCACCCACGGTGGCCAAGCCGATGGCCATGCCCCGTCGCGCCCCGGCCGAACGCGTGGCCACGCGTGAAGCCACCCCGCCCGCCAGACGGCAGGCTCCCGCTCCGCAAGCCGCGGCCGAGCCGGCATCCGCACCCACCGTCGAATACGGCCGCCCGCTGGCCGCGCCGCCCGCGCCCCCTCCGCCTGTCGCCGCGACAGCCCGCGCCGATGCCACCGCCCTGGACAGCGTCGCCATGCCACCCGCGTCCGTGCAGGCCTATGGAAATGCCAGCAGCGCCGACCGCCCGGGCTTCGTCGCCGATCCGGAAACCACCGCGGCGATTGCCGCCAGTCGCGAAAAGGCGCGCGCCGAACAGGCCCGCGATGCCGCCGACGCGGCCGAGGCCGCCCGTGGCGGCGCGGAGGCGCGCGTGCGGCGCGGACTCGTCGCGCCCAAGCCCGCCACCCAGCCCGCGCCGCCCCCACCCGCGATCACCACCTCGGCCCCGGTCGCGCCGGCCCCCGCCAGCGCCACCCGCAACGCGCTCAAGCGCACCGACCTGCAGTTGCCGGTCATCGAAGACACCAAGCTGCCGCCGGAAGACTGGCTGGAACGCATCCGCCTGCGCCGGGACCTGGGCGATCGCGCCAGCGCGACCGACAGCCTGATGCGCTTCAAGCAGAACCATCCCTTCCAGAAGGTTCCCGACGATCTGAAGGAACTGCTGGGCGAATGAGCCACACCCTGGCCGCCCAGGCCTCGCACCTGCTGGAGGTCAAGCACAGCCGGTTCCTGGTCGCCGCCGCGCCGGTGACCAGCCCGGAGGATGCGTTGGCGTTCCTGGCCGACGTCGCCGACCCCGCCGCCACCCACAACTGCTGGGCCTACCGGATCGGCGCCGAGTACCGCTCCAGCGACGACGGCGAACCCGCCGGCACCGCGGGACGCCCCATCCTGGCCGCGATCGACGGCCAGGGCTACGACCAGTTGATGGTGGTGGTGACCCGTTGGTACGGCGGCATCAAGCTGGGCGCCGGTGGCCTGGTCCGCGCGTACGGTGGCGCGGCCGCCGAATGCCTGCGGCTGGCCGAACGCAGGCCGCTGATCGTGATGCGGACGCTGGAACTGGCCGCGCCGTTCGAGGACCTGGGGGCCGTGCATGCCGCCCTGGCCGGATTCGGCGCGGAGAAACTGGACGAATCCTTCGACGAACACGGTGCCCGCCTGCGCCTGCGCCTGCCGGCCGAACAGGGGGACGCCTTGAAAATCCACCTGCGCGACGCCACCCGTAACCGGGTGCGCTGGTCCGGGCCGGAGCCGGATGCCTGATCGGGATGCCTGATCCGGAAGACACCGGTCACGGGCGAATCCAATCCGGAAGAATTGTGGAAGCGGCCCGGCGCCGGACCGCTTCCACAGCGTTTCCTATGGAACCTTCATGAGTGCTGCCCAAGCGCCGGCCGACGCCGGCACCGACGATGCCCGCGCGGCCCGCCCCAAGGCCAAGCTGGGCAGCCTGCGCGCGTTGTGGCCCTTCATCCGCCAGCACGCCGGCCTGTTCACCGCCTGGCTGGTCGCCCTCGCGGTCGCTTCGGCGGCCACCCTGAGCCTGCCGACCGCCTTCAGGCAGATGATCGACCAGGGCTTCGGCGCCGGCGGTGCCGGCATCAACCAGGCCTTCGGCGCGATGTTCGTGGTGGTGGTGGTGCTGGCACTGGCCAGCGCGGCACGCTTCTATTTCGTCTCGCTGCTGGGCGAGAAGGTGGTGGCGGATCTGCGCCAGCGCCTGTATGCGCACCTGATCGGCCTGGATGCGGAATTCCATGATCGCACCCGCAGCGGCGAACTGCTCTCGCGCCTGTCCGCCGACAGCGAACTGCTGCGCAGCGTGGTCGCCAGCAGCATGTCGGTGGCCCTGCGCAGCAGCGTGACCGTGATCGGCAGCCTGGTGATGCTGTTCGTCACCAGCCCGCGCCTGGCCGGATTCGCGCTGCTGGGCATCCCGCTGGCGGTGCTGCCGATCGTGCTGGGCTCGCGCCGGCTGGGCAAAGCCTCGCGCGCCAGCCAGGACCGGGTGGCCGATGCCAACACGCTGGCCAGCGAAACCCTGGGCGCGGTGCGCACCGTGCAGTCGCACGCGCGTGAAAGCTACGAACGCGGCCGCTTCGACGCCGCGCTGTCGGTGGCGGTGGACACTTCGCGCCGGCGCATCCGCGCCCAGGCCTGGGTGACCGCGGCGGCCATCACCCTGATCTTCGGCACCATCGTGCTGGTCTTGTGGATGGGCGCGCACGACGTGGCCGAGGGCGCGATGACCGCCGGCACGCTGGCCCAGTTCGTCCTCTACGCCCTGATCGGCGGTGGTTCGGTCGGCGCGCTGGCGGAAGTCTGGAACGAGCTGCAGCGCGCGGCCGGCGGCATGGGCCGCATCGCCGAACTGTTCGAGGAAACGCCGCGCATCGCCGCGCCCGCGCGGCCGCGTGCGCTGCCCGAGCCGCTGCATGGCGAGATCCGTTTCGAGCAGGTGGTGTTCCACTACCCGTCGCGCCCGGACCTGCCCGCGCTCGATGGCTTCGACCTGACGGTGAAGCCCGGCGAGACGGTCGCGCTGGTCGGTCCGTCGGGCGCCGGCAAGAGCACCGTGTTCTCCATGCTGCTGCGCTTCCATGACGTGCAGTCCGGCGCGATCCGCGTGGACGGCGTCGATGTGCGCGAGCTGGATCCGACCGGCCTGCGCGAACGGATCGCGCTGGTTCCCCAGCAACCGACCATCTTCGCCGCCAGCGCGGCCGACAACATCCGCTACGGTCGACTCGACGCCAGCGACGAGCAGGTACGCGCCGCCGCCGAGGCGGCCGAGGCCGACGATTTCCTGCGCGAGCTTCCCGACGGCTTCGACAGCCAATTGGGCGAACGCGGCGCGCGCCTGTCCGGCGGCCAGCAGCAGCGCATCGCGATTGCGCGCGCATTGCTGAAGGACGCGCCTATCCTGTTGCTGGACGAGGCCACCAGCGCGCTCGACGCGCAGAGCGAACGCGCCGTGCAGCATGCGCTGGAACGACTCATGCAGGGCCGCACCACCCTGGTCATCGCCCATCGCCTGGCCACCGTGCTCAAGGCCGATCGCATCGTGGTGATGGATCGCGGCCGCATCGTCGCGCAAGGCACGCACGAGGAACTGCTGGCACAGGATGGCCTGTACGCGGAACTGGCGCGCCTGCAGTTCCTCGACTGAGGATGCCATCGGTCTGCGCCCCGGTTAACATCCCGGTTCCACCGGATTCCATTGCGAAGGACCTGCCATGACCGACTGCAGCTGCGAACATCCCCTCAACGATTCCCAGTACATGGAACGGGGCGGACAGCACCTCAAGAGTTGCCCGCGCTGTTCCAGCCAGGCGGGTCGGCATGTCTTCCATCCGGTCGGCCACTTCGGCATGCGCACGATGGCCGATGGCCAGGAAATCGTGCAGTCCTGGTGTCCGGCCTGCCGCTCCAACTCCACCCCGGAAAAGCCCGTCTACGCGTGCCGTTGATCACGCACGGCAGTCGAACGGCGTCGGACATGTCCACTCCCGGGCACAGGCGGCGATGAACCTGGCCCTGTTCGATTTCGACGGCACCCTCACGGTCCGCGAAATGATGCCGGACTTCATGCGCGCCGCGGTTCCGCCGGTGCGCTTGGCCGTGGGCCAGGTGGTGCTGGCACCGATGGTGCTCGGTTATCGCGCCGGCTGGGTGTCGGGCCACCGGGTGCGCGCGACCATCGTGGATTTCGGTTTCCGCCGGGTCGCCGAAAGCCGCCTGCGCGACGCCGGCAAGGCGTTTGCCGATCAGGTATTGCCCGGCGTGCTGCGCGCGGACGCAATGGAACGCCTGCACTGGCACCGCGATCGCGGCGACACCGTGGTGGTGGTGTCCGGCGGCCTGGAGGTCTACCTGTCGCACTGGTGCCAGGCACAGGGACTGGAACTGCTCTGTTCGCAGTTGGAAAGCCGCGACGGCCGGATGACCGGGCGCTATCGCGGCGCGCAGTGCGTGGGCGAGGAAAAGGCGCGTCGCATCCGCGAACGCTACGACCTGTCACGCTACGAGCGCATCCACGCCTACGGCGACACCCACGAGGATCACGCCATGCTCGGCCTGGCGCACGAGGCGTGGTACCGCGGCCAGCCCTGGCGTCGCGACTGACGGTATCCGGAAAGGGCTCGGCGGCCCCGTTGCAACGCTTTTGTTCGACTGAACCGGTGACGGATCACGCCGCTTCCGGCGCGGGCTCCGGCTCCGGCAACACCAGCGGCACCTTGATGCGGGCGCGGCTCGGGAACGCATGCCGCAGGATCCGCCAGGCCACCTGGCCGAACTGGCGTGGCAGCGAGCCGGTGTTGTAGTGCTGGCCATAACGCGCGCAGATTTCGCGCACTTCCACCGCCATTTCCGCGTAGCGGTTGGCCGGGATATCGGGGTAGAAATGGTGTTCGATCTGGTGGCTCAGGTTGCCCGACATCACGTTCATCCACCGGCCGCCGCCAATGTTGGAGGAACCGCGCAGCTGGCGCAGGTACCAGTGGCCACGCGATTCGTTTTTGATGCATTCCTTCGGGAAGGTCTCGGCATCGGCGGTGAAATGTCCACAGAAGATGATCACGTAGGTCCATACGTTGCGCATGCCGTTGGCAACCAGGTTGCCCAGCAGCACCGGCAGGAAGAACGGGCCCGCCAGGGCCGGGAACACCAGGTAGTCCTTGATCAACTGGCGCGACATCTTGCGCAGCACCGGACGCGCCTTGCGTCGCAGCTGCGCGCCGGTCATCTTGCCGTGCCACCAGCGGCCCAGCTTGAGATCCTGGATGGCCACGCCCCACTGGAAATACAGCGCGAAGACGATCGCGACGAGCGGCTGCACCAGGTAGAACGGCTTCCACTTCTGCTCGGGAAAGATCCGCAGCAGGCCGTAACCGATGTCGTCGTCCAGGCCGCGGATGTTGGTGTAGGTGTGATGGCGGAAGTTGTGCGTATGCCGCCAGTTCTCGCTGGTGGCGACGATGTCCCACTCGTAGGTCCGGCCGTTGATCTGCGGGTCGCCCATCCAGTCGTACTGGCCGTGGATGACGTTGTGGCCCAGTTCCATGTTCTCCAGGATCTTGGCCCCGCCCAGCAGCAGCGCGCCGAGGATCCAGGTGGGCCAGAACAACCACGCCCAGGCCTGTCCCGCCACCAGCAGGCCGCCCAGCAGGGCGGAAGCGAACAGCAGCGTGCGCGCGGCCACCTCGGTATAGCGGACCCCGGCGATGATGCGGCGGATGTAGCGTGCGTCGCGCTCGCCCACCGTGGCCACCGTGCGTGCGCGCAGCGCGTCCAGTTCTTCGCCGAAGCGATCCAGTTCGGTGGGGGTCAGGGCCCGGTTGCGTGCAGCGCTCATCAGAGATCCAGTTCCAGATCGGTCACGGCGCTGTTGATGCACAGCTTCAGCGCCTGGGTGGGTTCCTGCGCCAGCGCGCCGCTGGGCAGATGACGGGTGGCGCCGGTGGCCTTGCCGCAGGCGCAGGTGTTGCAGATGCCCATGCGGCAGCCGGATTCGGGTTTCAGCCCGGCCTCCTCCAGTGCCACCAGCAGCGATTGGCCGCGCGCCACCTGCAGGCGGCGGCCACTGCGGGTCAGATGGACTTCGACTTCGCCGCTGTCTTCGATGGCATTCGGCGGCGGGCTGAACGCCTCGGCCTGGAAGCCGGCGACGCGGCCTTCCAGCAACCGCCGCGCGGTCTCGACGAAACCGCCGGGACCGCAGGCCATCGCCCGCCGTCCGGCCAGCGCGGGAATCCGCGCGTCCAGCCAATCGCCATCAATGCGGCCGGCCTGCTCGTCGGCCTCCCGCGCGGCCTCGCCGGTCAGGCCGAGATGCACGCGGAAACGCGGATGGCGGATCGCCAATGCACGCAGCTCATCCAGGAAGCACAGCTCCTCGCGGGTGCGCGCCCAGTAAGCGAGATCCAGATCCACCGGCATGCCTTGGGCCGCCAGTTGCCGGGTCAGCGCCATCAGCGGGGTGATGCCGCTGCCGGCCGCGAGAAACAGCCAGCCGCCCTCGGGGTGCGCCGGCAGGCACAGCTCGCCGAACGCCGGACCCAGTTCGAACACTTCGCCCGCCCGGGCCTGGCCGTACAGATACTGGCTGACCCGCCCCGCCTCGATCGCCTTGACGGTGATCGCCAGCAGGCCGTCCGCGCGCGGCGGTTCGGTCAGGCTGTAGCTGCGGGTATGGCGGACGCCGCCGATGTCCACGCCCAGGTTGACGTGCTGTCCCGGCCGGAATCCGGCCCAGTGCCGGTTGGGCCTGAGCCAGAGTGTCACCGCGCCCTTCGCGGCGTCCTCGCGGGCCACCAGGCGCGCGCGCGGGCGGTCCCAGGTCCAGTTGCGGTTGAGCCTGCCGGCCCAGAAATCGAAGATATCGGGCGCGACCAGCGGGCTGATCAGCCGCCGCAGCGCACCCGATGGGCGGCGGGCGGCGGGAAGGACACGGGCGTTCATGGGGGCACTATACCGGTGTCAATACAGTCGTGTATACAACCGTATATTAATTCTTGCCGCTATGATGCCGGCCAGTCCCTTTCCATTCAGCCCCGTACGCTTCCATCCATGTCCACCTCCCTCCTCCCGCACGACGACCACGGCCCCGGCCGCAAGGCGACGATCTCCCGGGAGGACCTGCTGGCGGCGGCGCTGAAGCTGCTCGGACCGCACCGCAGCGTCTCCACCCTCAGCCTGCGCGAGGTCGCGCGCGAGGCCGGCATCGCCCCGAACAGCTTCTACCGGCAGTTCCGCGACATGGACGAACTGGCGGTGGCGTTGATCGACGTGGCCGGCAGTTCGCTGCGCAAGATCATCGGCGAGGCCCGCCAGCGCGCGGCCAGCAGTGATCGCAGCGTGGTGCGCAGTTCGGTGGAAGCCTTCATCGAACAGTTGCGCGCCGACGACAAGCTGCTGCACGTGCTGCTGCGCGAGGGCACGGTCGGTTCCGACGCCTTCAAGCAGGCGGTGGACCGTGAACTGGAATTCTTCGAGGAAGAACTGCGCATCGACCTGATCCGGCTGGCGATCCGCGACAACGCACCGCTGCACGAGCCGGCGCTCGTCTCCAAGGCCATCACCCGCCTGGTGTTCGCGATGGGCGCCACCGCGATGGATCTGCCGCCGGAGAAGGACCCGGAACTGATCGATCAGGTCTCGCAGATGGTGCGCATGATCATCACCGGCTCACGCGCCCTGGCCGCCGGCCGCTGACCCCGCCGCTCAGGGCGCGGCTCAGGGGACTATTCGGATCGGCGTGCCGACCGGCACCCGCTCGACGATGTGCTGGAACTGCGCGCACACGGCCCACGACACCCTTACCTCCCCGGCACGCCAGCTCACCCTGTCTGCGACTGGTCCGCCTTCGACTAGCAAAAGCTCGCGCCGGGGACGGCGCTCCTACCCCTTGTTCCCCACTTCGCGGTAGGAGCGGCCTCCGGCCGCGAGCTCTTCGTTTTGCCGAACCATCCGCCAAAAAAGCCCGCGCCGGGACGGCGCTCCTACCCCCTTGCCCCTCATCACACGGTAGGAGCGGCCTCCGGCCGCGCGCTCTTCCGCTTTGCCGAACCACCCGCCAAAAGCTCGCGCCGGGGACGGCGCTCCTACCCCTTGTTCCCCACCTCGCGGTAGGAGCGGCCTCCGGCCGCGCGCTCCTCCGCTTTGCCGCGGCATCCACCAAGCCCCCGCTCTCAGACCGGCCAGCGGCACCACCAATGGGGATAGTCCCTGAAATCCTCCACCAGCCGTGCACGCATCGGGTTTTGCAGGCAATACGATATGGCCTGATGCAGGGCTTCCTCGGTCTGGAGAGCACTGTCGTGATAGCCCGCCTGCCAGAGCCGCCCCTGTCGGGAAAGCACGCGATTCAGGGCATGAGCCGTGTAGCCTTTGTAGCCGTGCATCAATCCGGCCAATGTTCCGGTTCGTAGCTGCACGACCATGTGGACGTGATCCGGCATCACCATGATTGCTCCGAGTTCAATTCTGTTGCGTGTCTCCAGCCATCGTGCCGCATCAATGACGAGCTTCGCCGCCTCTGATTTCCTAAGCCACGGTTGCCGCCGATGGCAGCAGATGGTCAGCAGGTAGTAGGACGAAGGAACGGAAGCTCGTCCATGTCGCAAGCGACAGGCAGCAGGTGACATGCGGATGATTCATATCCAGGAATGTCCGCCTCATTCAAACGACATTATTGGTAATTGGATATCGGACAACACCGCCTTCCCGTCTCGGAAGATTCCGGTAGGAGCGGCCTCCGGTCGCGAGCTCTTCCGCTTTGCCGAACCATCGCGCAAAAAGCTCGCGCCGGGGACGGCGCTCCTACCCCCCTTGCCCCTCACCACGCGGTAGGAGCGGCCTCCGGCCGCGAGCTCTTCCGCCTTGCCGAACCATCGCGCGAAAAGCTCGCGCCGGGGACGGCGCTCCTACCGGATGGTGATGAATTGGCGTCTACGCGGGTAGCGCGCGGGCCAGCAGCGTGTCGGCGGCGGCGATCCCGGGCTGGCTTCCGAAGGCCCATCCGTGCCCCTGGTCCACCAGCCGGCCGCCGATGAAGGCGCTGGCGGCGGGACTGCCGGCGCGCAACAACACGCTCGCCTGCAGGGCCACTGCCAGCCGTTCGGTCAGATTGCGCGCGCCAGCCTCGGCGGCATGCGGCAGATCCATCATCAACCTTGCCACGAAGCTGTCGAAAGCCGGCTCCCTGCCCGCCACGGATTCCAGTTCGGTCGCCAGCGCCGCGCGGGTGTCCGGCTCGCGCGCCAGCGCGCGCAGGACGTCCAGGCACTGGATGTTGCCGCTGCCTTCCCAGATGGAATTGAGCGGCGCCTGCCGGTACAGCCGCGGCAGGATGGATTCCTCCACGTAGCCCGCGCCCCCCAGGCACTCCTGCGCCTCGTTGACGAAGGCGGGCGTGCGCTTGCAGATCCAGTATTTGCCGATGGCGGTGGCAATGCGGGCGAAAGCCGCCTCGCCCGCATCGCGCGGCGCGCGGTCGACGGCGCGCGCCACCCGCAGCGCGAAAGCCGTGGCCGCCTCGGATTCGATCGCCAGATCCGCCAGCACGTTCGCCATCAGCGGATGGTCGACAAGCGCCTTGCCGAAGGTGCGACGGTGACGCGCATGGTGCAGCGCCTGCGCCAGCGCCATGCGCATTTCCGCCGCCGAGCCGAGCATGCAGTCGAGCCGGGTGAGCATCACCATCTCGATGATGGTCGCCACGCCGCGTCCTTCCTCGCCCACCCGCCAGGCCAATGCGTTGCGGAATTCCACTTCGCTGGAGGCGTTGGACCAGTCGCCCAGCTTGTCCTTCAACCGCATCAGCGCGAAGCCGTTGCGTTCGCCATCGGGCAGGCGACGCGGCATCAGCAAACAGGTCAGCCCGCCCGGTGCCTGCGCCAGCACCAGGAAGCCATCGCACATCGGCGCGGAGAAGAACCACTTGTGCCCGACCAGCCGGTAGCCCTCGCCGTGCGGCGTCGCGGTGGTGGTATTGGCGCGCACGTCCGAGCCACCCTGCTTCTCGGTCATGCCCATGCCCAGGGTGATGCCGGCCTTGTCGGCCAGCGGCAGATCGCGCGGGTCGTACAGCGGCGCGGCGGCCGCGTCCGCCCAGGCCGCCAGCGCCGGTTCGCGCCGCAGCACCGGCACCGCCGCATGGGTCATGGTCAACGGACAACTGGTGCCGGCGTCGGCCTGATGATGCAGGTGGCTCAGCGCGGCACGCGCCACATGCGCACCCGGTTGCGGGTCATGCCAGGACAGGCCGGCCACGCCATGCGTCTTGGCCGCCTCCATCAGCCGGTGATAGGCCGGATGGAATTCCACCGCGTCGATGCGATGACCGAAGCGATCATGCGTGCGCAGGCGCGGGCGATCGCGGTTGGCGTCGAAACCGATGCGGTACAGCTCGTCGCCCGCCAGCGCGCCATACGCGGCCAGCCGCGCCGCGAACGCCGCACCGCCTTCGCGGTCGACCGCCTCGCGCAGGGCGATGTCGTCGGCCCACAGATCGCGCGGCTCGAACGCGGGTGGCTGGTTCTCGACCCGATGGGTTTCGAAGGGCGGCAATCCGTTCATCGCGTGGACTCCATCACGGCATGCGTCTGGATTCTCCCCCAAAAGCGCGCCGGATGTGGGCGTCGGGCCCGCCGGTTCAGCCCAGGCCGGCGAGCGCCCGCAGGAACGCCGGCTGCAGCGGAAGCTTGCCGAACACGCCGTGCTGGGTACCGCTGAGCACGCGCAGCATGTGCCGGCTTCCCCACGGCAGGCGTCCCAGGGGCAGGAACGCGACATCGCGCGCGTGCGCGATCCAGTCGTGCTCGGACTGGAAGATCGGCGTCAGCCAGCGGCTCCAGAACTGGTAGATGCGCACGTGGGCTTCGCGCTCGCGCTGGTAGCGCGCCAGCGCGGCCTCGATTTCGGTTTCCGCGCGCAGCGCGTCACGCAGCGCCAACGCATCCATCAGCGCCATGTTCACACCCTGCCCGAGCTGCGGGCTCATCGAATGGGCCGCGTCACCGGCCATCACCAGCCGGCCACGCGACCAGCGGGTCAGCGCGGCATCGCGGTAGCTTGCGCGCGCCAGTTGCACCGGCTCCACCAATCCCGCCAGTTGCGGTTCGATCCCGGGCCAGATTGCCGCCACTTCGCGCCGCCAACCGTCGATGCCCTGGCCGTGCCACTGCTCGAACGTGGCGGTCGGCAGGCTCCAGAAGAAACTCAGCCTTGGCGTGCCGTCATCCGGCCGCGTGCCCACCGGCAGCATGCCGATCATCTTGCGCGCGGCGACATAGCGCTGGCGCAGCTCGTCCGGCCATGGCCATTCCCCCTGCGGCACCAGGCACCACAGCGCGCCCCAGGGATACGGCGCATCCAGCCTGACCGCGCCGGTGTGCCGGCGCAGCCGCGAGGCCGAACCATCGGCGGCGATGATCAGATCGTAGGGGCCATGACGGGCGCCGGTGTGATCGCGCAGCCAGCGCGTGTCCTCTTCGACCTCCTCGATGGACACGCCCTGGCGCACTTCGGTCCGTCCCGGCCAGGCATCGGCCAGCAGCGCGAACAGCGCGCCGCGTTGCATGCCCAGGCCGAACAATCCCGCGTCCAGCCGCGCATAGCGCATGTCCATCACCGCGCGACCGCACGGCGTCTCCCCGTACAACCGGCGCACGCGCCGTCCGTGCGCCAGCGCGGCCTCCAGCAATCCCAGCTCCCACAGCACCTGCAGGCCGGTCGGCTGCAGCAGGAATCCCGCTCCCACCGGCCCCAACTGCGGTGCGCGTTCGAACACCTCCACCGCATGTCCGTCGCGCGACAGCAGCAGGGCCAGGGCCTGGCCGGCGGTGCCGTATCCGACGATGGCGATGTGTTGTTTCCGCATCCGTGTGGTCTCCCTTACCTCATAAAAAACCCCGCCGAAGCGGGGTTCGAGAAATCTCGCAGCGTTGCAATCAGTCGGACGGCGTGACGCTGCCGGCCTGTGCGCCCTTCGGGCCCTGGGTCACTTCATAGGTCACCCGCTGGCCTTCTTTCAGGCTGCGGAAGCCCTTGGAGTTGATCGCTGAGTGATGCACGAAGACATCGGCGCTGCCATCTTCTGGCGCGATGAATCCGAAGCCCTTGGCATCGTTGAACCATTTCACGGTACCGTACGGCATAGCGCTTGCGTTTCCTTTGTAAGGTGCGGGTGGTTGACGTGCGGCGACAACCGCACCCGCCGAGTATGCAAAGGCTTTGCCGCGTTGACAATCACCCGCGCGCGAGTTCGCCAATCAGTTCCGGCAGTCCCGACGAGGCCGCTTCAACGTTGGCCAGCACTTCGGCCATCGTGATCTCCTCGCCGGTGCCGCAACCGGCGGCCCAGTTGGCGACGATTGCCAGGCAGGCGTAATCCAGCCCCAATTCACGCGCCAAGCCGGCTTCCGGCATGCCGGTCATGCCCACCAGATCGCAACCGTCGCGACGCATCCGCGCGATCTCCGCCTTGGTTTCCAGGCGCGGTCCCTGGGTGGCGCCATAGCAGCCGCCATCCACAAGTTTGACGCCGGTCACGCGCGCGGCCGCGACGATCTTGTGCCGCAGCAAAGGCGTATAGGGTTCGCCGAAATCCACATGCAGCACTTCGCTGCCGGGCTCCTCGCAGATCGTGGAGATGCGACCCCAGGTGTAATCGATGATCTGATCCGGGCAGGCCAGCACGCGCGGGCCGAACCGTTCGGTAATGCCGCCGACCGTATTGAGCGCCAGCACCCGGGTGGCGCCGATGTCCTTCAGCGCGGCCAGGTTGGCGCGGTAGTTCACCTGGTGCGGCGGCACCGAATGGCCTTCGCCATGGCGGGCCAGGAACGCCACCTTCTGCCCCAGCAGGTGACCGATGCGGATCGGCCCGGACGGTTTGCCGAAGCGGGTATCCACTTCGCGCGTTTCGACATCGGCCAGCGCGGCCAGGCGATAAACACCGGTGCCGCCGATCACGGCCAGCGCGATGCCGCTCATGCCTCTTCCTTCAGCGCGTAGATGGCCGGCAGGTTGCGACCCTGCTCGTAGTAGTCCATGCCGAAACCGAACACGTAGCGATCGGCGACTTCCACGCCCATGTAGTCGGCCTGCACGCCTTCGACGCAGCGGTCGTGGCGCTTGACGCTGAGCGCGGCGATGCGCACGTCGGTGGCGCCCTGCTCCAGGCACCACTGGCGCACCGCCAACAGGGTATGGCCTTCGTCGAGGATGTCGTCGACCAGCAGCACGCGGCGGCCGTACAGCGCGGTGGCCGGACGATGCTTCCACACCAGTTCGCCGCCGGCGGTCTCGCCGCGATAGCGGGTGGCGTGCAGATAGTCGAATTCCAGGTCCAACCCGCGCGCGCCCAGTTCCAGCGCCAACTGGCCGGAGAACGGCAGCGCGCCATGCATGATGGTCAGGTACACCGGCACCTCGCCGGCGTAGTCGCGCGCGATCGGTTCGGCCATGCGCGCGATCGCCTGGTCGAGGGTGGCGCGGTCCACCAGCAGATCCGCATTGGCCAGTGCATCGGCCAGCGGCGGCCGCGTCGTTCCCAGTTTGCTCATCACACCACTCCTGTATTGCCGAGCACGCGCGCCTGCGCCTGCCCATAACGTTGATCGGCCAGCAGGCCGTCCCAGCCCAGCGCGCCGCGGCCAATCAGGCCCAGCAGCGCCGCGGTGTTCAGGGCGCGCCCTTCCACCGCCTTGAGCGATTCCTCCACCAGCTTCGGCGAACACACCAGCACCACGTCGCAGCCCGCGTCCAGGTGCAGGTCGATACGCGCCTTCACGCCGCCGGCGGAGAACGCCGCGGCCATGCCGATGTCGTCGGAGAACACCACGCCGCGGAAACCCATTTCCGCGCGCAGGATGTCCTGGATCCAGCGCGGCGAATAGCCGGCCGGCTCCGGCGCCACCGCCGGGTATTTCACGTGCGCCATCATCACCGCGTCCGCGCCGGCCTCGATGCCGGCCACGAACGGCAGCAGATCCTGCCCGCGCAGTTCCTCCAGCGTGCGCGGATCAGCCGCGTCGTCGAAGTGCGTGTCTTCCAGCACCGTGCCGTGGCCGGGGAAATGCTTGAGGGTGGCCGGCATGCCGACGCTGTGCATGCCCTGCACGTAGGCGCGGGTGAACGCGGCGACCACCGTCGGATCCGCGTCGAACGCGCGATCACCGATGGCACGGTTGCCGCGCGCCAGATCCACCACCGGAGCAAAGCTCAGGTCGATGCCGCTGGCGCGGATCTCGCTGGCCATCAGCCAGGCGTGTTCCTGCGCCAGTTGCAGGGCGCCCTGCGGGTCCTCTGCGTAGCGCTTGCCGAAGCCTTCCAGCGGCGGCAGCGCGCTGTAGCCCTCGCGGAAGCGCTGCACGCGGCCACCTTCCTGGTCCACGCAGATCAGCTGCGGGTGCGGCGCCGCGTCGCGGATGGCGGCGGACAGTTCGGTGACCTGCGCGCGCGAGGCGAAGTTGCGGGTGAACAGGATGACGCCGGCGACGGCGTCGTGCTGCAGCCAGTCGCGCTCCTGGGCGCTGAGTTCGGTGCCGGCGATGCCGATGACGAGCATGGTGGAATCCTCAGGGAAGGTCGCTGGCGTCGCGTTCGGCCGCGGACCACTGCGAGTACGGGCGCGACGCCAGGGCCAGATTGTAATAGCGCAGGCTGTCGGTGACCTGCCTGCCGATCCAGTCCGGTTTCACGAAGGCTTCATCGGCGCTGGCCAGTTCAATCTCGGCCACCACCAGGCCGGCGTTCTCGCCCAGGAACTCGTCCACCTCCCACAGGTGCCCGGCATGGCGGACATGGTGGCGGCGCTTGTCGATCAGCCCGCCCACGCACAGGTCCAGCAGCGCGCGCGCCTCCTGCACCGGGATCAGGTAGTCGAACTCCTGGCGGGTATGGCCGAGCTCGCGCGACTTGAGGTTGAGATAAGCCTCGTCGCCCTGGATGCGCACGCGCACCGACGCCTTCTGCCGGCCCTCGTCCATCGCCGCCATATCGTTGATGTAGCCCTGCGCCATCGGCACCACCTCGTGCGCCGCCTCGCGCCAGCCGTCACCGGTGACCAGGAATTTGCGTTCGATTTCTACAGGCATGGGATGGAGCCGTGAATGGGGAATGGAGAATCGGGAATCGTTGAAGCAGGAGCGGGGAGCAAGCGCATTGGCTTTCGATTCCCCATTCCCGATTCCCTATTCCCGTCGTTCAAACAACGCAATCGATTCGACGTGGGCGGTGTGGGGGAACATGTCCATCACACCGGCCGCCTTCAGTTCGTAGCCTTGTTCGTTGACCAGGAAGCCGGCGTCGCGGGCCAGCGAGCCGGGGTGGCAGCTGACGTAGACGATACGGTTGAATTGTTTCAGCGGCAGCTGTTGCAGCACTTCGATGGCGCCCGAGCGCGGCGGGTCCAGCAGCAGCTTGTCGAAGCCCTGCCGCATCCAGCTCGTGCCGCGCTGATCCTGGGTCAGGTCGGCGGCATGGAACTGCGCGTTCGCCAGTCCGTTGCGCTGCGCGTTCTCGCGCGCCCGCGCCACCAGGCCGGCATCGCCTTCCACGCCCACCACCTCGCCGATCAGCCGGGCCATCGGCAGGGTGAAGTTGCCCAGGCCGCAGAACAGATCCAGCACCCGATCCCGCGGTTGCGGATCCAGCAACTCGAAGGTCCGCGCGATCATCTTCTGGTTCAGCCCGGCGTTGACCTGGATGAAGTCCAGCGGACGGAACGCCAATTCGACGTTCCACTGCGGCAGCACGAAGGCCAGCGCCGGCGCTTCCGGCCACAGCGGATGCACGCTGTCCACGCCGCCCGGTTGCAGGAAGATGGCGAACGAATGCTGCTGCCCGAACGCGACCAGCGCGGCGCGATCGGCATCGCCCAGCGGCTTCAGATGCCGGAACACCAGGGCGATACCGCCGAACTCCGCGGTGGCGTCGCCGGCGATGAATTCGATCTGCGGAATGTCGGCGCGCGCGTCCAGGCCATCGACCAGCGCCGCCAGCGCGGTGATGCGTCCGCCGATCTCGGGGATGACGGTATGGCATTCGGACAGATCGGCGACGAAGCGCGGATCCTGCTCACGGAATCCAACCAGGGTCTTGTTCTTCTTGTCGACCCGGCGCACCGAGAAGCGGCCCTTGCGCCGATAGCCCCAGCTCGCATGCACCAGTGGCGCCAGCACGCTGCCCGGAGCGACATGGCCGATGCGCTCCAGATTTTCCATCAGCACCCGTTGCTTGGCGTGGATCTGCTTGTCCTCGTCCAGGTGCTGGAGCACGCAGCCGCCGCAGGTACCGAAATGGGCGCAGCGCGGCGCGACCCGATCCGGCGATGCCTGCAGCACCTCCAGCGTGCGCGCTTCGTCGAAATGGCGGTTCTTGGCGGTCTGCTCGGCCATCACCCGCTCGCCCGGCAGCGCGCCGGCCACGAACACGGCCTTGCCGCTCTCGCCCGGCGCGGCGGGCCGGCGGGCGACGCCCCGACCGTCGTGGGTCAGGTCGAGGATCTGGGCTTCAAAAGGGGTCTTGTCGATGCGGGGGGAACGGCTGCGGGCCACGTGGCGAAAGCTGCGTGCGGACTACGGGGCGCCATTGTCGCATGAGCGGGGCGAGCCTCTCCCGACTCCCCGCCAAAAGCAAATCCCCCGACGCCCGCAGCGCGGCCGCCCGCCCCCTTTTTCAAAGGGGGCTAGAAAGCAATCTCCCAGCTCCGATGCGTTCGAGATGCTCAAGAAAACCTGGCTTTTGCCTCCCCTTGGCCAGCCATTCGGCTGTTGAAGCGCAAAAGGGAGACCGAGCGGGATTTGCTCCTCAGCCTCCGGCGTCCTATTTCTGCTTCCACCCGCCCGCATCCTGGTACCACCAGCCCCCCCGGGCGCTGGCGATCCACTGCTGGGCGAAGGTCTGGCGGATCTGCGCTTCCCACTCCGGATGACCGTTGGCCACCGCGATCTCGCGATATACGGCCTTGCGGTCGCGATTGTCGTCGGCCACCGCCTGGGTGATCGCCACCCGGTCCTTGAGTGCCAGCTTGCCGGCGTCGCGCACTTCGATCATGCCGTCGCGGGTCAGTCCGAGCGCACCGGCATCGAAACCGGCCTGCAACTGGTTGCGGAAGCGGGTGGCCATGCGACCCTGGATGGCCTGGATGGCCGGGGTCTTGATGTTGATGTCCGCGCTTTCCTGCGCGTGCGCGCTGGCAATGCCGATCAGCGACAGCCAATCGAAACCGCGGCGCGAGACCGGCATCAGCGATGCGCTGCCGCCCGGGGTGGTCGGCACGCTGGAATCGGGCTTGGCCTCCGGCGTGGCGGGTGACTTGGCGTCGTCGCCGATCACCTTCTCGACGAACTCGCGCGCGGCCTCCTTGGCTTCGGCGGCCGGGAAATAGACGTTGATGGTGACGCATGCGGTCAGCAGCAGCGCGGCGGCGACAGAGGTTCCCAACCAACGATGCATGTGTGTCTCTCCTGGATGGCTACTGGAATACCGGTTTGCTTTCGCCGCGGGTCACGTCGCCCAGGCGCTTGACCAGGGTCGGCCAGTCGACCTGGTGGTTGTAGCCCACCACGGTCAGGCGCGGCAGTCCCTGGCCTTCGACAATGATAAAACCGGTTCCGGCTGAACCCAGCCCGTCCATCCGGCAGACCTCCTCGGACAGGCGGCAACGGATGCCGATGCGGCGATAGCCGAAGTCGTCGAACAGTTTGAGCGCCTGCGCCTGCAGGCTGCTGCCCAGACCCTGGCCGCCGCCCACGCTGGACAGATCCTGCACGGCGCGCTGGCTGATCCGCTGGCGCCCGCGCCACTGCGGATCGGTATGCAGGTCGGCGTCGAACCCCTGCGGACTCCAATCCACCAGGCGCAGATCACGAATGTGGCCATCCAGCGCGCCGGTGATCTCGCCGAAGCCGAACACGCCGGTGAGCGCCTGCAGATCCAGATCATCCAGCGCGATGTCCGCCGACAGCGTGGGCGCGGTGCCGAACGGACGTTCCATCGACAGGCCGGAAACTTCCACGCTGCCGCCGAACATGTGCGCGGTCAGGGCGCCGTCGAAGTCGAGGCGATCCTCGGCATAGCGCACGCGTGGAATGCGTCCGCTGAGGTTGCCCTGGAACGCGGGCCAGTGCATCGCCGTGGCGAGCTGGCCGATGTCCAGGTCCTTCACGCTCAGGCCGAAGTCGAACGACAGCCCGCCCGACGCCCGCGGCGGATGCAGGTTCAGGGCTTCGAAGGTCAGGCCACCGCCCAGCGCCGGCACGGTGACCGCTTCGCGCAACGCGAGTGCCCCGTCGCCGCTGCGCAATGGGAACTCGGCGGCGCCAAACGGCAGTCCGTGCAGGGCGCCGCCGCTCCAGCGCAGGACACTGTCGCGCCGGTTGCCGCCGGACAGCACCGGATTACCCTGCACGCCCAGCAGGCGGAAACGATCGCGACCATCGATCAGATCGACATCGCGCAGCTCCATCTCTGCCTCGCGCAGCGCGCCGGCGTGCAGATCCACCCGCGCCACCAACGCCCCGCCCATGCGCAGATCCGACAGGCCGGCCAGGCCCAGCCAGCCGGACAGGTAGCGCGCCTGCAACGGTGCCAGGTCGTCACTGCGCATCCGCAGCGCGGCATCGCTCAGGTTCAAGGCGGGATCCAGGCTCAGGCCGCCGGTCACTTGCAGGGCCGCGCCGTCGTCCCAGGCCAGCGTCGGCAATTCCCAGCGCCCGTCCGGCCAGCGCCGCGCGGCCACGTTCACCCCCACCGGCGTATCCGGCAAGGCGATGTAGGCGTTGCCCGCGAGCAGTTCGCCGCCACGCAGCTCGCCGTCCAGGGTGACCAGCCTCTGCCGCGGAAACTGCCGGTAGTCGATCCGCAAGGCGGCCGACAGGCCTTCGGCGGCGATGCTGCCGTCCGGCGTGTCGAGCGAGAGTCCGCCGAGCCGGAGCGGCCCTGAGACCTGCAATGGACCGCGTTCGGGCACCCGCAGGTCCAGCCTGCCATCCAGGCGCCCGTCTTTCAGGCGCGCATCCGCCCAGCCCTGCGCGACCAGCGCCTGCGCCCAGCTCACGGGCACCTGCACCAGATTGATCCGGGTGAGATCCGGCGCGGCCGCGTTGCGCTCCATCGCCAGCGACGCGGGACCGCCGGCCAGCCGGGCATGGGTATGGGTCAGGTCGATGGCCACGTCCAGCCGCAGCGGCGAACCGCCGGCCTGGGTCACCCGTCCGTCGCACCGCCACCGTTCCCCGGCCTCGCGCCGCAACGGACAGCTCCAATGAACGTCGTGCCAGCGATAGCCCAGATCGTCCGCCCGCAGGCCACGTGCCCGCAGGGACAGCTCGCCGGTGTCGGCGGCCGCCGGCCAGGCCAGGCGCACGTGCACGTCCTCCAGCACCGCCACCGGCGTGCTCACCCGCGCGATATGCACGCTGGCGACGCGGGCCTGCGCCGGGAGCAGCGGTGTCAACCCGATCAGCACCAGCAGCGTTAACATGCGAACGCACATGGGGGCAGCATAACGATGTCCGGGGACGAAGGAATGAAGCCACGCCTGCTGCTGGTCGAGGACGACCCGATCAGCCACGCCTTCATGCTGGCCGCACTGCAGGCGCTGCCCGCCCAGGTCGACAGCGCCGATTCGGTCGCCGACGCCCTGCGGCGGGAAGATCAACACGATCTCTGGCTCATCGACGCGAACCTGCCCGACGGCAGCGGCGCGCAGCTGCTCGATGGCCTGCGCCGGCTGCATGCGCGCACGGTGGCGCTGGCCCATACCGCCGATCCTTCCTCCGAGCGGCGCGAATCCCTGCTCGCGGCCGGCTTCGCGACGGTGCTTGTCAAGCCGCTGTCCGCGGCGGACCTGCAAGCGGCCGTGCGTCGGCATCTGCCGGCGGGTGCGTCGACCGCGCACGACTGGGACGAGTCGGCCGCGCTGAAGGCGCTCAATGGCAACCGGGAACACGTGGCGACCTTGCGTCGACTGTTCCTGGACGAGTTGCCCGCCAGCGTCGGCGCAGTCGAACAGTCCTTCCGCGATGGCAACCAGGAAGCCCTGCGCGCCGTCCTGCACAAGCTGCGCGCCAGCTGTGGCTTCGTTGGCGCCAGCCGCCTGGCGACGGCCGCGCAGCGACTGCATCACGCGCCCGGTTCGCTGGAAGCGCTGATGGATTTCCGCGCCGCGGCCGAGTCGCTCCGTGACTGATGCAGTGCTTTCCGCGCCTCAAGCGCGCGGCTTCAGCCGGCCCAGTTCGCTGATCAGTTCCCAGGACTTGAGGCCGCGCGGCCCCAGGTGGTGCGCCAGGACGCCGCGCAGGGCCAGCCGCAGGCTGGCCAGATCCTCGGCCGGAGGCGCCTGGTTGGCCGCCAGCGCCAGCAGCGCGCGGCCGGTCGCGGCGGCGCTGCGATCGCTGTGTCCGCGATCGCTGAGCAACCGGCGCGGTCCCTGTTCCGGATCCAGTTGGTAACGCGCCGCCGGATCGATCGCGCGGCCGTCGCTGTCATGTTCCAGGGAGAAGCCGAACCCCAGTGCGTCCAGCAAATCCCGTTCGAACCGCCGCAACGTCCACGCCAGCGGCTGGCCGCCGCGAACCCGTTCGCGCGCGGCGGCATAGGCATGGAACAGGTCCGGCAGCGGATCGTGGCGGGGCGCCAGCCGCAGCACCAGTTCATTGAGATAGAAGCCCGCCAGCATCGCGTCGCCGCCCAGCCTCGGCGCGGTGTCCAGCGCCTCGGCGGCCACCAGCCGGGCCAGTTCACCGCGCAATTCGGCATCCAGGCGGATGTATTGCAACGGTTGCAGCGCGGCGCGCAGCGCCTGCTTCTTCGGTCCGGTCACGCCGCGCGCCACCAGTCCCAGCCGGCCACGGTCCTCGCTCAGCACTTCCACCAGCAGGCTGGTCTCGCGCCAGGGCCGCGCATGCAGGACGAACGCATGTTCGCCGGTGAGGTGCATTCAGCGGGAATCGGGAATGGGGAATCGGGAATCGAAAGCCGTGTCGCATCGTCTGCCGACATCTGCGGCATCCGAGGTAACAGCGA
The DNA here is from genome assembly GCF_052044485.1 of Pseudoxanthomonas sp. 22568. Taxonomy (NCBI): domain Bacteria; kingdom Pseudomonadati; phylum Pseudomonadota; class Gammaproteobacteria; order Lysobacterales; family Lysobacteraceae; genus Pseudoxanthomonas; species Pseudoxanthomonas sp. 22568. Next base: position 240,915 of record NZ_JBQENC010000001.1, on the reverse strand, counting down.
GAAGGGGAACCGGATGGAGCCGGACGATTCCCGACTCCCGATTCTCCATTCCCGGCTTACTCATAACCGAACGCCTTGAGGGCGGTTTCGTCGTCGGACCAGCCTTCGCGCACGCGTACCCAGGTTTCTAGGAAGACCTTGCGGCCGAACAGGTGTTCCATCTGCATGCGCGCCTTGCTGCCGATTTCCTTCAGCCGCGCGCCGCCTTTGCCGATGACGATCGCCTTCTGGCTTTCGCGCTCGACCCACACCACCGCGCCGATGCGCAGCAGTTCGCCCTGCTTGGGCGAGGTTTCCTCGGTGAAGCGTTCGATTTCCACGGTGGTGGCGTATGGGAGTTCCGCGCCGAGCTGGCGCATCAGCTGCTCGCGGATCAGTTCGCCGGCCAGGAAGCGTTCGCTGCGATCGGTGATTTCGTCCTCGCCGAACATCGGCGGCGCTTCCGGCAGCAGCGCCAGCACGTCCTTCACCAGTGCTTCCAGGCCATTGCGCTTGAGCGCGGAGATCGGATGCACGGCGGCGAACTTGCGTCCCTCGGAAACCTGCGCCAGGAACGGCAGCAGCGCGCTCTTCTCGCGCAGTCGGTCCACCTTGTTGATCACCAGCACCACCGGGATGCCGGCGTCGCTGAGCACGTTGTAGGCCAGGGTGTCCTCGTCTTCCCAGCGGCCGGCCTCGATCACCAGCAGGCCCGCGTCCACGCCTTCCAGCGCGCCGCGCGCGGCGCGGTTCATCACCCGGCTCATCGCCGAGGCGGAAAACTTGCCCTGCTGCTTGTGCAACCCGGGCGTGTCGACCAGCACGATCTGCCCGGCCGGGTAGGTCGCGATGCCGAGCAGGCGATGGCGGGTGGTCTGCGGACGGCTGGAGACGATGCTGACCTTGGCGCCCACCAGCGCGTTGGTCAGGGTGGACTTGCCCACGTTGGGGCGGCCAATCACGGCAACGCTGCCGCTGTGCGTTTGGGGGGTGTCGCTCATTCGACGGTGTTCCGTTTGGTCTCTGCCAGTTGATCCAGCAGCGCCGCGGCGGCGGCCTGCTCGGCGATGCGCCGTGAGGTGCCCTCGCCCTCGGCCGACAGTGGTGGTTCCTGGATGCTGCAACGGGCCACGAACTGCTTGGCGTGGTCGTCGCCGCTCTCGGACACCAGTTCGTACAGCGGCAACGGCCGCTGGCGCGCCTGCAGCCATTCCTGCAGGCGGGTCTTGGCATCCTTTTCGGGTTTGCCGACGGGCAGCGCGGCCAGCGAATCCTCGAACCACGGCAGCACCACCGCCCGGCACGCCTCGAAACCGGCGTCCAGGTAGATGGCGGCCACCAGCGCTTCCAGCGCGTCGGCGAGGATCGAGTCGCGACGATGTCCGCCGGACTTCATTTCTCCCGGCCCCATCGTCAACCGCGCGCCCAGTTCCATCCGCCGGGCGATGGTGGCCAGCGACGCCTCGCGCACCAGTTCGGCGCGCGCGCGGGTCAACGCGCCTTCATCGGCCTTGGGCCAGCGCTGGAACAGCGCCTCGGCGACCAGCAGGTTGACGATGCCGTCGCCGAGGAATTCCAGCCGTTCGTTGTGCGGCGCCCCGGCGCTGCGATGGGTCAGGGCCTGCCCCAGCAAACCCTGATTGACGAACTCATGCGTGAGCCGGAGTACGCTCAAACCTTATTCCGACCCGCCGCGGCGGGTCAGTTCCTCGGTGGTGTCGAACTTGCCGACCACGTCGAGGTTGCCGACCATCGAGCGGCGCACTTCGTAATTGACCTTCATCAGCCAGCCGCCGTCGGTGCGTTCGAAGTTGACGTTGGCCGGCTTGACGTTCTCGGTGTAGTCGATCGCCAGGTGGCGGAAGAACTTGTCCTGGATGCGCTGCGGATCCATGTCGGCGATGCCGGGTTCGGCGGCCAGGCCGCGCATCGCGGTCCGTACCGAGTAGTACTCCTGGTACATCGGGAACAGCTTCATGGCGATGAACGCGGCGAACCCCACCACCGCGAGCACGACCAGGAAGCCAATCAAGGTGATGCCACTCTGATGCTTGTGATTCATTGCCAGTCCCCCGTTGAACACGTCCTGGATGATGTTGCCGTCACTGGATGCGGTTGCCGATCCGGGACGGTTCGAAGCTCCCCTTGCAGAACCAGTCCTCGCAGTTCAGCCAGATCAAGAAGGCCTTGCCGCGCAGGTTCTCTTCCGGCAGGAAGTGGGTCTGGGTCCACAGCCGGCCGTCCTCGCTATTATCACGATTGTCGCCCATCACGAAATAGTGGCCCGGCGGCACGATCCACTCGCCCTCGCCGGTGGCGCGCTCCAGCACTTCCAGCACCTTGTGCGGGCGGCCCGGGAGCTGTTCCTCCAGCAGGGTCGCGCTCTCGGCGCCCATCGGCAGGCCACGGCCGGCGTAGGTGCCCAGGGTCTGGTAGGCCAGCGGCTGGCCATTGATGGAAACCGTGTTGCCCTGGAAGCCGATGCGGTCGCCCGGCAGGCCGATCACGCGCTTGATCCAGTTGTTCTCGGGGTCGTGCGGTGGCTTGAACACCACCACGTCGCCGCGCTTGGGTTCGCCGATGGCGACGAACTTGCGGTTGTTGATCGGCAGGCGCAGGCCATAGGCGAACTTGTTGACCAGGATGAAGTCGCCGATCAGCAGGTTCGGCATCATCGAGCTGGACGGGATCTTGTACGGCTCGGCGACGAAGCTGCGCAGCACCAGCACGATCGCCAGCACCGGGAAGAACGCCCGCGAGTAGTCCACCAACACCGGTTCCTCGTCCAGCAACCCGCCGCGCGCGGCACGGCGCTTGGCGAAGAACAGCTTGTCGAGCAGCCAGATAACGCCGGTGAGCAGCGTCAACACGACCAGGATAGTTTCGAACCAGACCATACGTTTTCCTAGAACCGGGAATGGAGAATCGGGAGTCGGGAATGGGGTTTCCGGCCAACGGCCAAGCGCTTCACAGCCGCCATGCCGATTCCCGATTCCCGATTCCCCATTCCCACCATTATTTGTTGTCGACCTGCAGTACCGCCAGGAAGGCTTCCTGCGGGATTTCCACCCGGCCGACCTGCTTCATCCGCTTCTTGCCTTCCTTCTGCTTCTCCAGCAACTTCTTCTTGCGGGTGATGTCGCCACCATAGCATTTGGCCAACACGTTCTTGCGCATGGCCTTGACCGTGCTGCGGGCGATGATCTGCGAGCCCACCGCGGCCTGGATGGCCACGTCGAACATCTGCCGCGGAATCAGTTCGCGCATCTTCTCGGTCAGTTCGCGGCCGCGGCGATCGGCCTGGCCACGGTGGACAATGAGCGACAGCGCGTCGACCTTGTCGCCGTTGATCAGGGTGTCCACCCGCACGAACGGACCGGCCTGGAAGCGCAGGAAGTGGTAGTCCAGCGAAGCGTAACCGCGACTCACCGACTTGAGCTTGTCGAAGAAATCCAGCACCACTTCGGCCATGGGCAGCTCATAGCTGATCTGCACCTGGCTGCCCATGTAGGTGATGCCGATCTGGCTGCCACGCTTCTCCTCGCACAGCGTGATCACGCTGCCCACGTAGTCCGGCGGGGTCAGGATGTTGGCCCGGATGATCGGTTCGCGGATCTCCTCGATCTGGTTCACCGGCGGCAGCTTGGCCGGGTTGTCCAGCGGCATCACCGTGTCATCGGTCTTCAGGATTTCGTACACCACCGTCGGCGCGGTGCTGATCAGGTTCAGGTCGTACTCGCGCTCCAGGCGCTCCTGCACGATCTCCATGTGCAGCATGCCCAGGAAGCCGCAGCGGAAACCGAAGCCCATCGCCTCGGAGCTTTCCGGCTCGAAGCGCAGCGCCGCATCGTTCAGGCGCAACTTCTCCAGCGCCTCGCGCAGCGCCGGGTAGTCCTCGGCGTCGACCGGGAACAGGCCGGCGAACACGCGCGGCTGCATTTCCTGGAAGCCCGGCAGCGGCTTGGGCGCCGGGTCGCTGGCCAGGGTCAGGGTGTCGCCGACCGGCGCGCCGTGCACGTCCTTGATGGACGCGGTGATCCAGCCCACCTCGCCCGCGCCCAGCTTCGACAGCACCTTGCGCTTGGGGGTGAACACGCCGACGCTGTCGACCTGGTGGGTACGGCCGGTCGACATCACCAGGATCTTGCTGCCCGGAACGATGTCGCCCTGCATGACCCGCACCAGCGAGACCACGCCCAGGTAGTTGTCGAACCAGGAATCGATGATCAGCGCCTGCAGCTTGTCGGTGTCGCGCGGCTGCGGCGGCGGAATGCGCTGGACGATGGCTTCCAGCACCAGATCCACGTTCAGGCCGGTCTTGGCGCTGACCGGCACCGCGTCCTCGGCGTCGATGCCGATGACCGCCTCGATCTCGCTCTTGGCACGCTCGATGTCGGCCGTGGGCAGGTCGATCTTGTTCAGCACCGGCACCACTTCCAGCCCCTGCTCCACCGCGGTGTAGCAATTGGCGACCGACTGCGCTTCCACGCCCTGGGCGGCATCGACCACCAGCAGCGCGCCCTCGCAGGCCGCCAGCGAACGCGAGACTTCATAACTGAAGTCGACGTGGCCGGGGGTGTCGATGAAGTTCAGGAAATAGGTCTGCCCGTCCTTGGCCTTGTACGGCAGGGATACGGACTGTGCCTTGATGGTGATGCCGCGCTCGCGCTCGATTGGATTGGAGTCGAGCACCTGCGCTTCCATTTCGCGGGCCTGGAGGCCGCCGCAAAGCTGGATGATGCGATCGGCCAGAGTCGACTTGCCGTGGTCGACGTGCGCGATGATGGAGAAATTGCGGATGTTCCGCATGGAATCAGAGGACATGTGGGGGCGGCGGCCACGGCCGTCGTCAGGATAACGGGGCATTATCGCATGGCCGGAGGCAATCCCTACCTGTGCCCCACAAACATGAACGCCCGCCGGGACCTCCGGCGGGCGTCCGAAAGCAGCCGTGGAAGCAGGCTTACGGCTTGGCGTCGTCGGCGGTCACCGCCAGGAAGCGCGTCACGCCGCCCTGCCGGACCAGCAACATCACGGTCTGACCCGCCTTGACGTCCTTGAGCTGGCCGTTGAGCGCGGCGGCCGAACCGACCGGCGTGCGCCCGACCTGCAGCACCACCATGCCCGGTGCCAACCCGGCTTCACGGGCCGCGCTGCCATTGATTCGCGAGATCAACACGCCCTCGCCCGCCTTCAGGCCCATCTGCTTGCGGGCATTCGCGTCCAGATCCTGGCCGACGATACCCAGCGGATTGTTGCCGGAGGTCTGGGCCGGCTTGCCCGGGACGGCCGGCAGGCCACTGGCGGAAGCCGATTCCTCGCTGAGCTCGGTCAGGGTCACACTCAGGTCCTTGGGCTTGCCATCACGGATCACCGTGATGGTGGCCTTGGTGCCCGGGGTCAGCGCGCCCACCAGTGGCGGCAGATCCGAGGAATCGTTGATACGCGCACCGTTGAAGCCGGTGATGATGTCGCCAGGCACCAGGCCGGCCTTCGCCGCCGGGCTGTCCTCCAGTACCTGATTGACCAGGGCACCGCGGGTATCGGCAGCCCCCATGCCACGTGCCTTTTCCGTCGTCAGCGGCTCGACGACCACGCCCAACTGCCCACGGCTGACCTTGCCGGTCGCCTTCAGCTGGTCCACCGCGCCCATCGCCAGATCGATCGGAATCGCGAAGCTGATGCCCATGTAGCCGCCGGAGGCGGAGAAGATCTGCGAGTTGATGCCGACCACTTCACCGCGGGTGTTGAGCAACGGCCCACCGGAGTTTCCCTGGTTGATCGCCACGTCGGTCTGGATGAAGGGCACGTAGCGCTGTTCCTGGCCGCCGGTGCTGCGACCGACCGCGCTGACCACGCCGGCAGTGACCGAATGGTCCAGGCCGAACGGCGATCCGATCGCCACCACCCACTGGCCCGGCTTGAGCGTCCTGGAATCACCCAGGCGCACCACCGGCAGGCCCTTGGCCTCGATTTTCAGCAGCGCCACGTCGTACTGCTGGTCGCTGCCGATCACCTTGGCGGTGAACTCGCGGCGATCCGGCAGCTTCACCTTCACTTCGTCGGCGCCGTCGATCACGTGGTGGTTGGTCAGCACGTAGCCGTCGGCGGAAATGATGAAACCCGAACCGGCGGAGACGCCGCGCGGGCCACGGCCGCGATCCCCCGGGCCCGGCATCTGGAAGCCCGGCGGCAGCATGCGGCGGAAGAATTCGGGAATCTCGTCCTCGCCCATCGCCTCGCCGGCGTCGGCGGTCCGGCGGCTGCCGATCTGGGCTTCGATGTTGACCACGCCGGGACCGACCTGTTCGACCAGGTTGGTGAAATCCGGCAGGCCGCTCACCAGTTGCGGCGCGGACGATTGCGCCACCGCGGGCACCGACGCGGCGACCGGCGTCGCCGGCGCGGGATCGGCCGGGCGCGCGCAGGCGGCCAGCGGCACGGTGAGGATCAGCAGGGACAACACGTTGGAACGGGCACTCAGACTCATCGAATGCGGGCCTCGATTGCGGATGACGGTTCTTGGGGTGGGAAACCCGGCGCGGTCCCGCGCCGGGGAATGACGGTGCGGCCGCGATTCAGCGCTGCGGCGCGCGAGCCGGTTCGACCGGCGGTACCGACGAGGCCTCGGTGGAAGGCTCGAACGGATAGAACGTACGGGCGCCCGCGTCGCTGGAGAAACCAGCGTTGAAGGCGCCGCTGGCCGGGTACTGCGACAGCGTCGAGCGCGGCCACGGCCGGGCCTGCGGGGCGGCTGGTCCCGGCGAGAACGGATCGCCATTGCGGGCGATCGCGCTCGCCGGGGACGCGGATGCCGGCAGGACAGGTGCGTTGTTGGCGACGGCGGGCACCGCGACCGGCGGCGTGGCGCGGGCCACGGCCCGGACCGGCTCGCGCATCACCCGGCCCGCGGCGCTGCGGGCCGCCTGCTGGGTGCGGGTGGCGCTGCGGCGGGAAGCGGCATCGGCACGACGCGGCACGCTGGCCACGGCCACCGCGGCGGTCGCCGCCGAAGCCAGGGCCTGTTCGGCCGCTCCGGCGCCATCGGCCAGGGTGCCGGTATCGGCGACGGTGGCGGGAACACCCGCGTCTTCGGCCGGCGCGGCTGGCACCGCGGCCACCGACGGTGCGGCGGAAGCGGCGTCCTCCTGCGGGGCCTGCTGGCGAACCATGAACAAGGCGACCAGTGCGACCGAGGCGGCCAATGCACCGCCGCCCCAGCGTGCCAGCCGGCCGCGCGGCGCGCCGGTCGCTTCCTGGTTGGCGGCCGGTTGGCGGGCCTCGGCGGCCACGGCCAGCGCCACCCGGGCGGCGAAACCTTCCGGTGCCGGCACCTGGGCCTGGCCACGCAGCACGTCGCCGCACAGCTGCCAGCGTTCCCAGCAAGCGTTCAGTTCGCCGTCGTGCTGCAGGCGGCGCAGCAGGAAACGGGCTTCATCGGGCGACAACTCGCCGTCCATCAACGCCGAAAGCTGCTGGCGGTTGTGGATGTCCAGTTTGTCGAGTTCTACTGTCATGGGCGGCTACGCTCCCGGGTGGCACTTTCTGTATCGAGCAAGGGTCGCAACTCGGCATCGATGGCTTCACGCGCACGGAAAATGCGGGAACGCACGGTGCCGATGGGGCAATCCATCTTCTGCGCGATTTCCTCATAGCTCAGACCTTCCACCTCGCGCAGGGTGATGGCGGTCCTCAATTCCTCGGGCAGCGCGTCCACGGCCTTCATGACCGTGCGCTCCAGTTCCTGGCGCATCAATTCGCGTTCGGGGGTATCCGTGTCGCGAAGGCGACTGCCGGCGTCGTACTGCTCGGCGTCGGCGGCGTCGACGTCATCCGTCGGCGGCCTGCGGTTGTGCGCTACAAGGTGGTTCTTGGCGGTATTCACTGCAATCCGATGAAGCCACGTATAGAACTGGGCATCGCCGCGGAAGTTCCCCAGCGCGCGATAAGCGCGCAGGAAGGTTTCCTGGGCCACGTCCTGGCATTCGCTCCAGTCATGGATGTAGCGCCCGATCAGGGCCACCACCCGATGCTGGTACTTGCGCACCAGCAGATCGAAGGCTGCGCTGTCGCCGCGCTGCACCCGCTTGACCAGTTCGAGGTCCAACTCCTGTGTTGAATCGGTTCCGGCCATGCCGGGCTGCACTCCTGTGAGCTCGGCCATCAGCCGGGCAATGTGACCGCATCCGCGGAAAAAAGTTCACGGGTGGGTCGCGGGCCTGACCGGCCCCGTTTCCCATCCCGCCGGCGCTCCGGGCCGGGCCATCGCGCGGCTCCGGGCAACAACGCCCGGAACCGGCATGCCAGCCGGGAAAAACCGGCGGGATATCAAGAATTTAACCGCCGGCGCGGGATCATTTCCCCGGCCGTCGATCAACCCCTCTCCCGGATATGCGGATTTGACGCGGGTTAAACAACCTCGGGATGATAGCGGTCTTGTCCATACGTAAACGGATGGTCCGATCATGGCCGCAAACTTCGATGGGCTTCGATTCAGTCACTGGCAGACCGAACTGCGCAGCGACGGCATCGTCGTCCTCAGCTTCGACCGCCAGGGTGCCAGCGTCAACGCGTTCTCCCAGGACGCGTTGATCGAGCTGTCCGATCTGCTCGAACGCCTCGCCATCGACCCGCCCAAGGGGTTGGTGCTGCGCTCGGCCAAGAGCTCCGGTTTCATCGCCGGCGCGGACCTGAAGGAGTTCCAGGAATTCGATCGCCGCGGCACCGTCAACGACGCCATCCGTCGCGGCCAGACCGTGTTCCAGAAGCTGGCCGAACTGCCCTGCCCGACCGTCTCGGCCATCCACGGCTTCTGCATGGGCGGCGGCACCGAGATTTCGCTGGCCTGCCGCTATCGCGTGGCCTCCAGTGACGCGTCCACCCGCATCGGCCTGCCGGAGGTGAAGCTGGGCATCTTCCCGGGCTGGGGCGGCAGCGCGCGCCTGCCGCGGCTGATCGGCTCGCCCAAGGCGATGGACATGATGCTCACCGGCCGCACGCTGTCGGCCAGCGCCGCCCGCGCGATGGGCCTGGTGGACAAGGTGGTGGAGCCGGCGGTATTGCTGGACACCGCCATCGGCCTGATCCAGAACGGCGTGCAGCGTCCGTTCCAGCAGCGCTTCCTGGGCTGGATCAGCAACACCTGGATCGCGCGCAAGATCCTGGCGCCGCAGATGACCAAGCAGGTCGCCCGCAAGGCGCCGCGCGCGCACTACCCCGCGCCCTACGCGCTCATCAACACCTGGCAGCAATCCGGCGGCAAGGGCATCCAGGGCCGTCTGGACGCCGAGCGCAAGGCGGTGGTCAAGCTTGCATCCACTCCGACCGCGCGCAACCTGGTAAGGATTTTCTTCCTGACCGAGCGGCTCAAGGGCCTGGGTGGCAAGGACCACGGCATCCAGCGCGTGCACGTGGTCGGCGCCGGCGTGATGGGCGGCGACATCGCCGCGTGGTCGGCCTACAAGGGTTTCGAAGTCACCCTGCAGGATCGCGAGCAGCGCTTCATCGACGGCGCGATGACCCGCGCGCAGGAACTGTTCGCCAAGCGGGTGAAGGACGAAGCCAAGCGTCCGGCGGTGGCCGCGCGGCTGAAGAGCGACCTGGCCGGCGACGGCGTGCCGGAAGCGGATCTGGTGATCGAGGCGATCATCGAGAACCCGGAAGCCAAGCGCGATCTGTACCAGTCGGTCGAGCCGCGCCTGAAACCCGACGCGCTGCTGACCACCAACACCTCGTCCATTCCGTTGACCGAGCTGCGCGAGCACATCCAGCGACCGGCGCAGTTCGCCGGCCTGCACTACTTCAATCCGGTCGCGTTGATGCCGCTGGTGGAAATCATCCGCCACGACGCGATGGCGCCGGAGACCGAAAAGCGCCTGGCGGCGTTCTGCAAGGCCATCGACAAGCTGCCGGTGCCGGTCGCCGGCACGCCCGGCTTCCTGGTCAACCGCGTGCTGTTCCCGTACATGCTGGAAGCGGCCAACGCGTATGCCGAAGGCATTCCCGGCCCGGTCATCGACAAGGCGGCGGTGAAGTTCGGCATGCCGATGGGACCGATCGAACTGATCGACACCGTCGGCCTGGACGTGGCCGCCGGCGTAGGCATGGAACTGGCTCCGTTCCTCGGCCTCACGGTTCCCGCCGCCCTGGGCAACGTGGAATCCGGCAAGCGCGGCAAGAAGGACGGCCAGGGTCTGTACAAGTGGGAGAACGGCAAGCCGGTCAAGCCGGAGGTGCCGCAGGACTACAAGGCGCCGGAGGATCTGGAGGACCGCCTGATCCTGCCGCTGCTCAATGAAGCGGTGGCCTGCCTGCACGATGGCGTGGTGTCCGACGGCGATCTGCTGGATGCCGGCGTGATCTTCGGCACCGGTTTCGCGCCGTTCCGTGGCGGCCCCATCCAGTACATCCGCAGCACCGGCGCCGACACGCTGCTGGCCAGGCTCAAGGCCCTGCAAGCGCGCCACGGCGACCGCTTCGCCCCGCGTCCCGGCTGGGATTCGGAAGCGCTGCGGCAACCGGCCGCGTGACTCAAAAGAAAAGGCCGCGATGCGGCCTTTTTCTTTTCCGATCCCCCTTGTAGGNGGCTTTGGAATTGCCGGAAGTTCGACCGCTCCGTCTCCATGGCGAAAACGGTCGCGACTGACGTCGCTCCTACAGGCAGCATGCGGTGGCGGCTATGATCCGCCCGCATGAACCCACCCTCCTTCAATTGGCAGCCGCTGCTCGATCAATGGCAGCTCACCGTTGATGGCGACGCCTTCGCCACGCCCGGCAGCCAATTGCTGCCGGTGCGCTGGCAGGGCCGCCCCGCCATGCTCAAGCGCGCACTGACGCGGGAGGAAAAATCCGGCGGCGCATTGCTGCGCTGGTGGAACGGCGACGGCGCCGCACACGTCTATGCGCATGAAGGCGACACCCTGCTGATGGAACGCGCCACCGGCACGCGTGATCTGTTCGCGATGGCGCTGGACGGCCGGGACGATGAAGCCAGCCGCATCCTCTGCGCCACCCTCGCCCGCCTGCATGCGCCACGCGCCGCTCCGCCGCCTGCGCACCTGGTACCGCTGCGTCCGTGGTTTCGTTCGCTGGAAGCCGTGGCCGGAATCGATGCCCGCTTCGCGCGTTGCTGGACCATGGCGCTGGGGCTGCTGAACGATCCGCAGGATCCAGTGGTCCTGCACGGCGACATGCATCACCGCAACGTGTTGGACTTCGACGAGCGCGGCTGGCTCGCCATCGATCCCAAATGCGTCACCGGTGAACGCGGCTTCGACTACGCCAACCTGCTGACCAATCCGGACCTGCCCACCGTCACCCGGCCCGAACGCTTCCATCGTCAATTCGATGTGATTGCCGAGGCTGCGCGGTTGGAGCCGCAACGCCTGCTGCGTTGGGTGGTCGCCTTCGCCGGCCTGTCGGCGGCATGGTTCCTGGAGGATGAGGACGAACAGGGCATCGCCTCGGACTTCGCCGTCGCCGATCTGGCGCAAGCGATGCTGGACGGTTGAGAGGCATCCGTCTGCGGGTTTCGCGGGACGGGTGAAATATCCGCGGCCTGCCGGGTCACACCAGTCCGTGCTCGGCTTTCACAGGGTGGCGAGCGAGCCAGGACGGCAGGGCGAAGGAGCGCCCCCATCCGCCCTTCGGGCACCTTCCCCCGCAGCGCGGGGGAAGGGACTTTTACAGGCATCAGTGGCCTGCGCATCAGACCACTATCAACAGAAAAGACGCATGCATAAAACGGAGGCCAGCCCTCGCCCGGCGCTCCGATTCGGGTACGCTTGCGCCGTTCGTTCCCGTCCCCGTTCCGGGAGTCCGCATGTTCGATACCCCTCGGCACCGTCGCATCGCCGCTGTCGTCGCCTTGATTTACGTCGCCGTGCAATCGTTCCAGTGGTACGTGTTCGGGCATCTGCCGGGAGCCGGCGATCCCGTGCAGCAACTGTTGCAGGGGCCACATCCGCTCAACCTGGCGCGCGCGACCAGCATGCTGCTGTCGTTCTTCGGGCTGGCCTATCTGTTCCTGGTGGCCTGCGGTATCGCCTGGCGGCGCAATCCTGCACTGGCGGTGTTGGCGTTCCTCGGCTTCTTCGTGTTCTGCCTGCTGGAAGTCCAGTTGCGCGCGGTGGAGCTGTTCCATGTCTACCTGGCCCTGCCGGAGCAATACCGGGCCACCACCGACACGGCCGAACACGCACGCATCCTGGCCGCGCAGGGCAGCTTCCAGTCGGTGCAGTACGCGCTGTACTTCCCGCTGGGCCTGTCGTGGCTGCTGGGCAGCGTGCTGGCATGCCTCGCGCTGGGCCGCGACCGCATGCACTGGCTGGCGCTGTGGGCCTTCGGCCTGAATGCCGTGCGACTGTTCCTGCGGATGATCGACAGCTACCTCATCGGACCGAAGTTCGACGCGCTCTACGGCACACTCTACCTGCCGCTGGTCTATCTGAGCTTCGTGCCGCTGGCGATCTGGCTGTGGCGCCAGAAGTCATAGCGACGCTTCCCTTTCACAGAGATTCGGGAAATGGCATCGCCATGCCGTGCTCACCCAGCACGGTCTTGTAGTGATCCAGATAGGCCAGCAACGTATCGCGCAAGTCGGTGAGTTCATCCTGTGCTTCCGATGGAAGCACGCCACGCGCGGCCTCGCACGCCGCATCGGCACACTGGAACATCATGAACAATGCATCGCCCTGCACCAGCACGCCGGGATGCTTGCGACCGTGATGGCGCAGCACGACCGCGTTGGTGCGGTCGGAATAGATTTCCACGCGTTCCTCGTACATTCCCCCTCCCAAGGTCCTGTCGTTCCGGGCGCCCGTGTTGCGCCATTCAACATCCCATCGGCACCGCAAACACCAGTCGCGTCACCGGTTTCCAGCGACCGTCCACACGCGCTTCCACCTGGATTCTGATTTCGCTGATGGTCGAATACATCGGCGAGTCGGCCGGTGACTTGATGTCCTTGATGAGGCCCAGCCAATGCTCCGTGGTCTCCTGCGTGTCGCTCCCACCGGCCAATGCCTTGCGGGCGGCGACGCGGATTTCATCGGGAGTGGCCCGGGGAACGCATCCGGATTCCTCGTCGGTCGGTGTTGGCACGGTGAAACGGCGCCCGTCGGCGCTGCTGGCGACATGCCATTCCGATACGCAATGGCGGAAGTCGATCAGGTCCACATGCGGACCTTCTCCGCTGATGCCCAGGCTGGTTTCAAACTGCACGCGCACGCGGTACTCGCCACCCGGTCCGCCCCTGGGCGTCAGATTCAGGGTACCGCCGTAGATTTCATCGCCCGGTTCCAGGCTTTCTTCGATGCGCGCGCCGGGTGCGTCCCAGGTATAGGCGCCGGCGGACAGCTCGGGCGCGTTGAGGGTGATGCGGTCCAGCGACTGCACCGAAGCCGTGCCGCACAGGCCGGCCAGCAACCAGGCCACTCCCATGATCCATTGGTCCAACTTCCCTGTCATCGCCCGTCCCCCGCCGGTCGCGGCACTTTAGCCGAGCTGGAACGGGCGGACAATCCGCAGCAGCGGCGGCCTTTTCAGGGTGAACAGCCTTGGCGGGCGACGCTTCAGCGCCAGCTGTTCTTCCGGCTCGGCGGCGGCGGCTGGCTTTCGTCGAGGACGGGCACCAGCTTTCCCAGGCCAACACGGCTGAAATCCCCGGTACCGTGGAAATCGAGCTGGCCGAAGCTCTTCGCGTTCAGTGCGTCGCTGCCCAGAAACACTTCCTCGCCAACGACCAGCGGTCGGACCGTGCTGCACACCGTCTGCGGAATCCGCAGCACGCTGATGCCGGCCTGCTTCCACGCCACATCGGGGAGAATCCGGCGGACCACGGAACTGTCCACCCACACATCCACCGTATCGTTCGTGATCGAACGGCACTTCCCGATTCCAATGTCGAACGCCATGCAACCTCCTACTGGGCCGTACTTCTGAGAGTGAACAAATAGCCGCGCGCCATGAGCAGATCCCGCATCCGGGCTTCCGCGCCGTGCCGGTCGAACGTCTCGCCCACCCAGAGTCCATAGCTCGGGCGTCCCGGGTGCTCGCCGCCGCGCGCCTGCCGCGTCACGTTGATATCCAGCGAACCGCAGGCAGTCGCCCACATGACCCGCAACTCGTCCGGACCGACGGACTGCGCGGCGCCCACATGCAGGACAAACACCTGACGACGACCTCGGGACACGATGCATCCTTGGCCACAAGGCCATGAGTGTGTGCCGAAAGGAAGTGTGGTCGCCTTGGATGGATGGCGAGAATGAGCTGCCGCTCAGCAAGTCCTACACATATACGCTCTCGGGACGGGTCCTGCAAGAATCGAGGGGCCGAACTCACTCCTTTTTAACAAACAGCATCCTAGTTTTCAGGCATGGGGCCACGAGACATTCACATGCTCAGACTCAGCCAACCCAAGACACTGGAGGACGAATCCAGGCAGTTGTCTTTGCTCATCAAGAGCGTCACGGACTACGCCATCTACATGCTCGATCCCGAAGGCTACATCTGCTCCTGGAATCCGGGCGGCCAGCGCATCAAGGGTTATTCCGCGCGGGAAATCATCGGCGAGCATTTCTCCCGCTTCTACACGCCCGAGGACATCGCCGCCGAGGTTCCGCGCAACAATCTCCGCGCCGCCGCCGAACACGGCGGCCTCTCCGCCGAAGGCTGGCGCGTGCGCAAGGACGGCAGCCGGTTCCTGGCCAGCATCGTCATCGAACCCATCTGGGAGGATGGCGATTTGATCGGATTCGCCAAGGTCACGCGCGACGTGACCGAGCGGTATTCGGCGCAGAAGCGACTGGAGGAAGCGCGCGACGCCCTGCTCCAGGCGCAGAAGATGGAGGCCATCGGCAAGCTCACCCTCGGGCTGGCGCACGACTTCAACAACCTGCTCACGGTCATCCTCAACAGCCTGGACGTGATCGCGGCCAGGACGGTCGGCAACGACAACATCGCCTCGCCGCTGAAGGCCGCCATCCGCGCCTGCGACCGTGGCGCCCTGCTCACCCGCCAATTGCTGACCTTCGGACGCGGGCAGAACCTGCTTTCACAACCTACCCACCTGAGCGAACTCATTCGCAAGTCGGCCGACCTGTTCGAGCGTGCCTGCGCGGATCAGGTCAGCCTGCGCTTCGAGCTGTCCGCCCAACTCCCGCCCGTGCTGGTGGATCGGGCCCAACTGGAAGCCGCCATCCTCAATCTCGTCTGCAACAGCCGGGATGCCCTGTCCGGAAGCGGGAACATCGTCGTGAGGACATCCACCGGCCTGGTGAACAATCCCTTGCAGCCCGACAGCGAGCCCTCGCTGCACGTCTGCGCCGAGGTCAGCGATGACGGGCCCGGCATCCCCGTCGAGCTGCAAGCCAAGGTATTCGACCCCTTCTTCACAACCAAGGAGGTAGGAAAGGGGAGCGGCCTCGGACTCAGCCAGGTGTTCGGCCTGGCCACCCAGTCCGGCGGATTTGTCCAACTCGCCAGCAGTCCCGATCAAGGCGCCACGTTCCGCATCTGGTTGCCCGCAGGCATGGAGAAAGACGATGGAGAAGCTTCGCAGGATCCTGTTCGTTGAAGACGAACCCGATATCGCGGAAGTCGTGGCAGACGCCCTGTCTTCCGAAGGATTCGAAGTGTGCGTGGCCATCAATGGCCGCGCCGCGCTGGAACTGCTCCAGACCGGCATCCCGTTCGACTCGGTCATCACCGACGTGAGCATGCCGGACGGCGTCTCGGGCATCGATGTGGCCCACGAGGCCGCGCGGCTCAATCCCGCCGCGAAAATCATCGTCGCCTCCGGCCATCAGCTGGGGCATCTGCCGCAACTGCCGGAACGGTTCGAGTTCATTCCCAAGCCGTATCGGTTGGCGGGAATTCTGCATGCAATCAATTGACCAAACAGAGTTAGTCGTATAGTCCCAGAGGACAATCAACTGAAACTTTGCCCGTGGCATGGCGCGAATCGAAAATATCATTCACTGCTTCGGCACTACCTGGAAACGCACACCTTTTCGCCCAAAACAAGATGGTCTTGTGCCCCGCCAAGGGGCGGTGCCATCGCAATCGGCCAGACACAGACCTCAATTGATTGGGACAGAGCCCCAACGAACTCATGCGGAATCGGGCTGATTGCAATCCCCATGAAGATCCTGCCAGGGTTCCGATTCTTGTCACTTCCACAATCGATACACCCGGAGGCGATGGCTCTGCCGTCCGAATATCTCCACTGGATCGGATGGATATTTTTTCTCTGTTCCACATTCGCCTTGATGATCGAATGAAATGCCACCTCGACCTTGTTCTCGAGCTGCACGACGAGCATCGAATCCCGGCTTTCAATTTCGTACAAGGAGCGAACTTCATGAGGAAGGTACGGAGCGCGCGATGCGACATCGACGCAGAATACCGGCGTGCAGGCCAAGGGGTGCCTTACAGGCGGGGGCGTTGCCTGCACGCCTGCGAGCACACTCGAAGCGATCGCAACAATTGCAAGTGCATTGACCAGAGGGGAGCGACGAAACGGCATCCTACTTCCCTAGTTTCATAATTTTGTCGAGATCTTGCTTGCTACCTAGGCCATTATTCGCATCCTTCATGAAAGAAGTTTCGTGCGCACGCAAGATATTTCCTGACGTATTCGCCATTATTTGATCGGGACCAAAACCCTTCTTGTATCCAGCAAATTCCCTTGCGCCCGTTAGAGGATTCTTGGTCTCAAGATAGCCATCCGACTTCCGTGGATCACCCAGGCCTGGGACGAAATGGAGCGTGTCATGCAGAGTCGCACCCGCAACATCAGGGCGCATCGAGTCGATATGGGCTACGGAACCGTTGAACCCCGGTATGACACCCTCGCCTTTTGGAGTACGCAAATTTTGTCCTGGTGAAACATCCATCACATTCCCTAAAGGGTAGATATTCTTCGATAGGGGAATTATCTGGAACTTCGTTCCATCCTCAGTGACCAGTTTGCTTGCCGCCTTTACCTGACCTGCGATGAAATCTGGCGTTGCACCCGCTCCCTGATAGTAAACCGGAATCACCACCGTGTTGCCGTTTTGATAGGCAATCCTTCCGTCCGGATCAGTAAATCGATAAGGACTATTATTCGCATACCAATAGCGATTGAAATTAGTCCCGGTGATTGGGTTCACTTGTACCGGATCAACGGAAAGGAACCGCGCCCGCGCATTCCATGGAAATGCGCACAAGACGATAGCAGGAAGTGTCGGAAAGCATCTAACCATTACTGTTCCCTCCTGGCCTTTTCATTCTCAATCGACTTCATGTAATCCGCATCTTGCTCTTCCGTCCCAGGTGTCCAGCCCAATGCCTCGGCCTTGCCGAACCAGGCCAGATTCTCCTGGCTCAAGCGCTGGTAGTCCGCCAACTCTGCGGCGGGAATCTTCGCCGCATCCGGATAACGACGCACATAGCGCTCCTGCAACTGGAAGTAGTAGGCATTTGCCTTCCATACCAGCGCCACCGGGTCTTTCGGGTTCGCGGACAGGGCCATGTCGGTGACGGCCATCAGGTCGTCCGCCTGTTGGCCGGCACCGTAGTGCTCCATCAGCGAGCTGGCGATGACGCCCACGCCCTCACGGGGCGACAGGGGGCGTAGATAGATCCCATTCTGAATCGCCTTTTCGGAGATGCCGGTCTCGCGTTCGTAGCTGCTGTCGTACTTGAATCCCCCAGCCGTGGCCTCGACGTTGAGCCAGGCCTGTTGGGATTCATCGGCGAACTTCACCAGCACATGATTGGGTGCCGTCGCCAACGCGATAGGCAAGCCCAGGCGTTGGCCCAGAATAGCGAACAGGATGGGCATGGAGACGCAATTTCCCTTGCGCGTCGCCAGATAGACGGCCAGTTGCTTGTTCTTCGGGTTATGGCCCAAAGGATCGCCCAAGTCGTACGTGAACGGTTTTTCCTGGTTCCACGTGCCGGGCTCATATAGTGTCCGGAGCAATGCATCGAGCACCTGCCGCGGGGTCGCATTGGCCGGCACTTGGCTACGCACCGCCCGTTCCCAGCCGTCCAGTTCACGCATCACGGCGTCGGTGTCTGTTGCCGGTTCGATCAGCCTGTCCACTACCAGTTTGGCGTCGGCGTAGTCGATGCGCTCATCCTGCAGGGCGAATTGCGCGCGCAGGGATTCCAGGTCGTTCCCTGCCCACACCGGAAACATCCATGCCATCGCACACACGGCCAGACTCCACGCAAATCCCTTGCCACAGACTGAAATTCTCATACGTTCCCTGTCTCCCCAAGTCCCGGCATCCTAGCGCCGTGCGGAAACCCGTGTCCATTCGCATGCGCCAGGACAAACAAGTCCAACCGTCGTCATCCCCGCACCGGCGGCCGGCCGTCCTGGGCGGTCGAACAGCCTTGATAGGCAAGGTGCCCGCCAAGCCAAAACGAAGGCAGCGGTAAACCTGCCTCAGGGTGGCGCCGGCGCCCTCGGCGGCTCGATGGCCGGCGCATGCCGCGCCATCAGTTCCACCACCCAGTCGATGAATATGCGCAGCTTGCGGCTGACGTGCCGGCTGGGCGGGAACGCCAGATACAACGGCATCGCGTCGAGTTGCCAGTCCTCGAACAGCCGCACCAACTCGCCGCGCGCCGTCGGTCCGTTGGCCATGTATTGCGGCAGCCAAATCACCCCCAGGCCGGCCACCCCGGCGGCCAGATAGGCATTGCCGTCATCCACCGACAATACGTGGCGTCCCTGCACGCGCACCTCTTCCCCGTCCCGGCGCAGCGGGGACATCAAGGCACTGCGGATGCGCGAGCTGCGGTAGCCGACGATGCGGTGCCGGCCGTCTTCCAGTGCCTGCGGATGCGCCGGCGTGCCGTTGCGCGCGAGGTAGGCCGGTGCGGCATAGACGCCGAGCGGCAGATCGGCGAAATGACGGGCTCGCAGGGACGGGTCGGCGAGTTCGCCGCCGCGCACCACGCAGTCCACGTTCTCGTCGATCAAATCCACCTTGCGATCGCTCGCGCCCAGATCGAGTTGGATATCCGGATAGCGCGCGTGGAAATCCGGTAGCGCCGGCACCAGCACCAGACTGGCCAGCGGTGCGGGCACGTCCACGCGCAGGCGCCCGCGCGGCGATGCGGAAGCAGCGGACAGACTGGTCTCGGCGTCGTCCAGGTCGCCCAGCAGGCGCACCACCCGCTCGTAGTACGCGGCGCCGTCGGCGGTGACGTTGACCTTGCGCGTGGTGCGGTTCAGCAGCTTCACCCGCAGATGGGTTTCCAGTTGCTGCACCAGTTGGGTGACGCGGGTCTTGCTGGACTGCAAGGTCTCGGCCGCCTTGGTAAAACTGCCGGTTTCCACCACGCGGACGAAGGCCTGCATCGCATCGAGACGGTCCATGGGGGTTCCGGACGTTGGGATTGTTTGGATTCTACAAACAGTGATCCCGCGTTCGGCATGTTTATCGCTCCGGGGCGGCTACCTAGAGTGAGCGGCAGAAACCGGGCGCCGCCCCATCAGGAGATTTCCATGAGTACCCGTGATGTCGTCTTTCCCCCGGGCCGCCGTGCCCTGTACGAGCGCAACCGCTATTCCCCGGCGGTGCGTTCCAACGGTTTCCTGTTCGTGTCCGGGCAGGTCGGCAGCCGCGAGGACGGCTCGCCGGAGCCGGATTTCGAGGCGCAGGTCCGACTGGCGTTCGCCAATCTGGAAGCAACCCTGAAGGCCGGTGGCTGCGGGCTGGACGACATCGTCGACGTGATCACTTTCCATACCGATCCGGAGCACCAGTTCGACACCGTCATGCAGATCAAGAACGAAGTCTTTCCAGAAACGCCCTATCCCAACTGGACCGCGGTCGGCGTCAACTGGCTGGCGGGCTTCGATTTCGAGATCAAGGTGATTGCAAGGGTTTCCGGCTGAACCTGAGAGGATTCGATAGTTTCTCCGGGTCACTCGCGAACATCCGACAGCGGCCGAGTCATGCGAGCGCCGGGACGGCGGCAGCGCAGGTCCCGGAACTGGAAAGAGCGAGGACAGCCATGGAGGCCGCCGCCTCATCACCCACTGATATACTCCGCTCGGGAGATAGGGGGAGAATGGACGTGCGCAAGCGATCGGGTGTGGTGCTGGTGATGGTGGCCGGCGGTATATGCGCTGGCTTGCTCTGGGCTTCGCAGAGTTTGGCCGACTTCATTCGCCGGCCCTCCTCACGGTCCGATATTCCGGCTGGCGCGCTGTCCGACACGCGCGCTGGCAGGCGACTGGCCGTTGCTCGCCAGCCGCTCGCCGGCCGCCAGCCGCTTTTTGCTTACCGTTCCTCCAGCGCATGGACCAGCACTAGGGCAGGCGCGCACCGCCAGGCAGGCACCGCCTTCCCGTCGATGTCACCGGTGTCCCTGAAGCAACAGGGCTACTCGATGTCTGCGCCTGAGTTCCTCTCGGATCCAGCGACCGCCCGGGCGAACTCCATTGCCGTGGGCGACGTTTCCGGCGACGGAAGGGACGACCTCGTGTTCCTATCCCAGTACCCCGCACAAGACCCGGCGAATTACCGTACGGACATTTACGCCGCCTACCAGCGCGTCGATGGTCGCCTCGATGCGGCCGTCAAGATCGGGGAGACGGGCAACAATCTCGCATACCAGCTCCTGGTGGCCGATATGGACCGGGACGGTGTAGGGGACATTGTTACCGCCACCCTGGGTGGGGTAAAGGTGCTCCGGTCGAATGCGGATGGCACCTTTACGTCGAGTACCGCGGTGGCCGGTGACCCTTACGACTTGGTGGTGACCGACGTAGATCGCGACGGTCACCTCGATGTCCTCGTCGACTCGAGCAACACATCAGCAACCGTCGTCCATGGCGACGGCCATGGCGGAATCGCGCGCACCTCGACGCTGCCCTTGCCCTCCTCCGCGGTTCGCACGACAGGCGACGTCACTGGCGACGGCCTGGATGATCTCATTCTTGCCACAATCTTCAACAGGCCGCTGCAGGAATTTCATGTTTACCGGGCACTGGCATCAGGAGGCTACGCAGCGCCGGTGGTGATCTATCGGCCAAACGGCTCCAACCACGCAGGGTCACTCGCGGTCGGCGATTTCAACTCTGATGGTCGCGGCGACCTGGCGTGGGAGGAAGCGAAAGACTACGCAGATCTGCACCTGTATTTCCAGGATCCGCAAGGTAATCTCCCACTATCGAGTGTCGACATCCCCAGGAACAGAGGTAGCGGATCGCTGCTCGCCACCGACCTCGACCGCGATGGCCGGACCGATTTGGCGATCGCTCACACCGGATGGAGCTACGTCGGATATTACCTTCAGGCAGGTACTGGCTTCACACCCGAGACCCTCATTGATGCCTACCAATTTCATGGTCGGCTCAACTACTTCGCAACAGGCGACCTCAACCATGATGGGTGTGGCGATCTGGCTATCTCCCGATGGAGTCAGTCGCCGGTGCTGTTATTTGGCCAAGGATGCGGTGTCCGTCAGGCTGTTGCCGATTGCCGTCTGCCTCCAATGATGGCTGCACAGGCGGCTAGCTTGGTATCTCCACTCGTACGGCGTTAGTGCGGGGGCAACGTCGGAGAAGACATTTGCCTCTGAAACTCCCTGCCTTCCTGGACTTTCTGGTCGAGAAGCGCGACGCGCCCGCCGCCTGAGCGGGCCACGGACGCCTCGGCAGAACTCATGTCGGCGTTGGGGAAGGACCATGTCCAATGCCCGTGCTGGCCTTTCCTTCCTGCGAGACGAACTCCGGCAGCAAATCCGGTTACCCAGGCAGATTCGCGCGAATCAGGCGCGCGGTTTCCGCCAGTTGGGTAGTAGGAACGCGAACCCTGGCCAGACGCTGCGCATCCCCGCTCGGATCGTGCGGCGTCCCCCGTTGACGTCCGGCGCCATCGAAGGTCGCGAGTTGGGGCGGTCCGATGCCCCAGTCGCTGCCTTTCTGCCGGGGCACGACATGGAAATGGAAGTGCGGTGTTTCCTGTCCGCTGTAGACCCCGTTGTTCTGGAACGTCAGTATTCCAAGGGGCTGATATGTCCTGACCAGCGCCTCCGCGAGCCGCTTGGCCGACACCAGTACTTCCTCGCATTCCTGGCGGGAAAGATCGAGCAGCGTGGCGACATGCCGGCGCGTGATGACGCAACACTGGCCGACTTCGAATTGCCACGGATTGATCACGGTGAGCGTATGTTCGCCCTCATCGATGACCGCCCATCTGTCTTCGCGTCCCGCCGTTTCACAAAGATCGCAGGGGTCTCTTATGGGGAGTTCTATCAATCGCCCTCTCCTATCATTTCTTTAGCTCGACGAGACGGCGGCTGCATCCCGCCAGAAAGGAAATCCAGTTCGAGTTGATACATCCTCACTCGGCTGAAATGGATTCAGCTGGGCCTGCTACTTCGCCGGTTCGGGTATCCACCCTCCAGGTGCCTACGATATGACCATCGATTGCATACGTGACAATGAAGAGGTGGGTACTGTCGACAACACCAGGCCCAAAAGGACGTTTGGCCGACCAGGTCCGCTCTTCCGTGTCATGCCACCATTGATCCGCCTCATCCATCTTCCTGACCTCGTCAGCACGATGTTGCATGACAAGGCGAATCGCTTCTGCATGAGGCGACTCTTCCGCCCCCGCCGTATCCGCCGCATGCAAATGGGGCGCCGAAAACAGGCAAACAAGCACGAATAAGGTTTGCGCAATTTTCATGTTCGATCCGGCGATTCGCTGATTCAACGACACTAGTTCATTTTGAAATCGTTGGGTTCAGCCAACAAGCGACACGTGGCGGCCCCAGTGGCATGAACGCTCAGCCGTCAGAGCTCGTCGAGCACCGAATCCCTATACTTGAACGAGTTCAGGATCCACGCCTGCCCAGGACGATAGAACACAAACTGCCAGACGATGGCGTGCTTCTCGAACTTTTGAAGATAGACGTACTTGAGCACCGAATCGCCGGCCCGGCTTTCGGAGATGAACTCATATCCGATGCTCTTTCCGAACCTCGCCTCCATGACGGGAACCTGGAGCATGGCCTGACTGGCCAGCGCATCAAGTTCCACCTTGGGAATGACGGTATAGACGGCACCGATCTGATCGAATCCGCCTTTCAGATTACCTGTCGCGACTTCCTTCATTACCGAATCGGAGAACGCCTTGGTCTCGCTCTCTGATTTGAAATCACGCGCATGCAGGGTGAAGGGAAGCAGGAATAGTAGAAAAAACAAGCGCGACATTACGTCTCCTGATGGCAAATGCTGATAAATGGCCGTTCGAGTACGGCTAAGCGACATATCCGAAATAGACCCCGTCGCGCCCCTTGGTACGGCAGGATCTTAGGTCCGCCAAGCCCGACTAACAAGCCAATGGGGTTGCCTCCAGAGGCTGTACCCGTCAGCCCTGTCCCGGATAACGCTTTGTCAGCTCGTTGAGAACCCGCTTGCGCAAGGCTTCCGGGAGCGGATCGCCAAAGGCAGGCAGGAGCATGAAGCGGGGATTGACCGGATTGCAGACCACGACGTCCTCCCGTCCTCCCCGTCCTTCCACGAACCAGCCCGGCAGCGACAGCACGGGCACGACCTTCACCGGTTCCCCCAGCGCGTCCGTCAACGCCTTCTGCAACCATCTCGCCTGCCCCTTGGCCTGGTCCAGGGGCTTGGTTTCAACATGTTCCGGAAACCGCAGGGTCTTGCCGTCATAGCGCACCCTGGCGTTCTCCTTTCCACCCTGTTCCGGCTTCATCCGCGACTTGGATTCCACCGCAAACACCGCATGCGGCGAGATGACCACGTGATCGATGTTGAACTTGTCAGCCGGAATGTCGTGCAGGACGTAGCATCCCTCGCCGATCAGCGGGGTCAGGCACTGTGCGGTGGCCAGCTCGGCTTCGAGTCCCTGCCGCAGCTTGCGGACCGACTGCCCATTGACGATCACCTTGCGGATGATCCACGCCAGCATCGCCACGGCCGCCAGCCCCAGGATGGCGTCGCCCCAGCCGAAGCGGATTTTCGACCAGTCGAGCTTGCCCAGCCTTGCCAGCATCCAGCCGGACAGGAAGAGGGGTCCCAGCGCGACCGCCATGCCCATGGCTTCGTAGAAATCATCCGTGGCCTTGTCCAGCGAACGGCGCAGTTGTTCTCCGGCCTGATGATGCAGGGAGATGGTGAGCGGAGAGCGACGGTTGTCGCGCGCCAGCACACGACGCCAGAACAGGACCGTACCCAGTACCAGAAACACCGGCAGTGCCACCGCGACCGGCAATAACCATATGTGCATCCCTTCCCCCTTGTGCTACTTCCCGGCACCGATGGTGGCGAACTTGTGCTCTTGTTGCAACCGAACGAGCGCCCGGAACGCCAATGCAAGCCGTGTCACTTGCCGTATCCTTCCCTTTGGATCAGCATCAAATGACACACTTTCCCTTGCAGGCTTTCCGCCCCCTCGCGTCGGACATCACTTGTAATAGACATCAATCGTCGCGCCGGTACTGAAGGGACCGAGGGTGGGTTTGTCAGTCAGCCATTTGAGCTGGGCGAAGAACTTCTTCGCCACCACCATGTCACCGGTGCGAGGAATCAGGTCAAACTCCTGATTGAAGGGAACGGCGCTTTCGTCTTCCGCACGCCGCAGGGTGATGCCCACCGACGGGTTGTCGTTCGGCACCAGCACATGATTGCCGGGCTGAATGGTGCCGTTGAGGGGTTTCATCAGGGCAGTCAGCGCGTACACGCTGGTGCAGGGTTTCCTGGCGGTGATGCTGAAAGGCACGACCTTGGCGGTCTTGTCCCGCTCGGCGTACATCGAATGGATGCCACCAAACCGAATGGTTCCGGGTTCGATGGACAGGGTGGAGGCGCAGGCAACGTAGTGCAGCTTGTCCAGGCCGGTCACGATCATGCGCAGGTTCCGGTCTGGCTCGTTGTTGAGCGCCTGCGCGCATCCAGTTGGAAGATGGGATACTCACCGCGTATGCCGGTCAGCGGGCCATCCTGACCACTGCCGGGTCCTGAGCGCTTTGCCAGAAAGAAGTTGAAGGTCAACGTGAACTTGACCATGAACCGGGTGCCGCCACATCCCCGGCCCTGCGTTCCCCAGCAAGCGGGGACGACAGCATCGAGCTTGATCTTGCAGTTTCCTCCCCCCTGTCCCCCGCCGATGGCGGAACAGCGCTTGTCGCCCGGACCGCTACCATCGGCAGGACCTACCAGTCCGATCCCTATTTCCACATCCCTCCCCAATTTGCTCAAATTCGGGTCGTCGGGACTCATGTAGAAGTAGACGTTCTCGACACCGGCATCGCGATCATGAAAGCAGGTGATGACGAAGGTATAGGTGGGCGATCGCCACAAGACCGTGCCCGCAGGCAGCACTCTGGGTACTGCGACCGTGGTACCGATGTCCTGCTTGTGGGTGACAGTCCCTCCACCTGTCGGGGGCCGATCTTTTACGCAGACCATCGCATGGCTCTCATGCGCCAACACACACAGCGAAGCTGCCAGCAGGATTCGGACAATGTAATCCATGGTGCTCCTATGAACTCCCTGCATGACGCATGGCCACGCTCGAATGACGATCTCCACGGGGAGACAGACAGGCATGCCTCGGCGACCAGAGACTGCCAAACGCATACCGCACGAACGGGAAAGAGCGCTCGGTCTCCCGGGACGGGCTCCCATGAAAGCTAGCGATGCTAACTTTCGTTGCCATCGATTCTTGAAGAAACCGAATGGCGATTTCTTTAGGAATCGTCTTAAAAAAAACGCGAACTGACCCGCGACACGTTCGCGCAATCGATCGCGCTCGCACGCATTGGATTGCCGCAATAGAGAAGCCTATGGCCGGGATGCCCTGCTGAACGCATGGTTGGCGAGATGGCTGTTCGTCAGCCCACGGGTTGGCCGCTGGCCTTGGCTGTTCGATGCGAACCCTGGATTGCCGCCCTACGGAGCAAAGCTCGGTCAGAACGACTCACCGGACCGCTTTCCGCGCGAAGTTCCCCTCTTCGCGTCGTCTTGGGTGGTTAGTGACTCAAGAATCCGCCCGCGGCACCTCTCCAGGATCTCGTCCGCCAGGGGTGAGTCATCCGGGCAGGCGCGCGACAGGAGAATGCCTCCGCATGGGCGTGCCGATGGTCAACAACTGCGGACACTCTCCGCGCTCCATGATGCTGGCGCGCTGCGTCCGATCCTCGGCCGCACGTTCGGGTTCGACGAGACACTCGAGGCGATCGCCTACGTGGAACGGGGCCGGGCAAAGGGCAAGGTTGTCATCGCGATGCCACCCGCAGGCGCCGCCTGACAATCCGTTCGAGCCTTGCGGCGCGGTTTGATCATGGCACCGGATGTGCCGCATTGATTGGAGCGGCCATTCAAACCAGCATCGACTGCCGGGCGACAGATGCCGGAGTCGAGGACGCATGCTCCGCGCACCCCAGGCAATACGCCTACGCGTCCGTCACTTGTTGGCGCGCCGCGAGCGTTTTCCGTCGTTGCCACGCGCCGTCGGGCGACTTTGCGCGAACTCCGGGAAGGTCTCCGCCATCGACGCCTTGTCCGGCAGGATGTAGAACACCCCGCCCCGCTCGAACGTCGGCTGGATGACCTGCTCGTAAAACTCGGGCGAGACGTTGATGCAGCCATGCGTGACGCGGTTGTCGTCCGGCGATGGCGATGCCAGGCGTTCGGGGCGCTTCTCGGCCGGGACGCCGGTCGCGGTCGGGTGGATGGAGACCGCGGATTCGTAGTCCACCCACAGCACGCGCCCCGCGTCGATGGAGGGGCCGAAGCCGCCCACAAAGCGCCCGGCCGGCGTCGTGCGATCCCGGCCCGGAATTTCGCGAAGCGCGAGGCCGGCGATGCCTGGGGCCGTGTGATCGCCGATGGCCGAGCCAAAGAGTCCGGGCGCCGCGCCGCGAAGCCGGCCGTCACCGCCGAACACCAGGATCTGTGCGGCGGCCTTGTCCAGGACCGCGAACGGATAGCCCAGGTTGTCCTTGCTTGCGACCACCCAGCCCGCGAGCTCAATCACCGTATCGGACACTTCCTGTCCTCGCGGCAGTTGGTCGACGGCGGATACCGGTTGCGCGGTGGCATCCTTCGCGGTGGCCACGCCGACACTCGCGAGCGCCAGCGTCAGCGCCAGCGCGCCAGTGGCGGTCCGGATCGCAGGGTGAAGATAAGTACGGATGGGACGGTTCCTCAAAACGAAGACTGGATGAAGAAAGGAGACCGGCGGCCAGCAAGGCCGCCGGGTCCCGGGTTCAAACCGTTCGTCACAAATGATGCAGAACGATCAACCGCGCGGCGAGCGGCGCGGCGCGCTTTCGAGCCGCTGCAGGCGGCCTTCCATCTGATCCAACCGCTGGTTGGCCTGCTGCGCGGACTGATTGGCGGATTCGGCGCTCTGAGCCGCGCCCTGCACCTTCGTGTCGAGCTGATCGAGACGCGAGTTGATCGTCGCGAACTCGTCCTTGTAGGTGGCGCAGGCGCCAAGGCTCAGGGCGACGATCGCCACGCCGAGCGTACGTGCAATTTTCAGATGCTTCTGGGTCATGAACATTCCAACCTCCTTCGTCTGGGAGCTCGAAATATAGCGGTCTTTTTGCCGGAGTCATCAGCAGCCTTCAGCCGACATTG
The DNA here is from genome assembly GCF_052044485.1 of Pseudoxanthomonas sp. 22568. Classification (NCBI taxonomy): domain Bacteria; kingdom Pseudomonadati; phylum Pseudomonadota; class Gammaproteobacteria; order Lysobacterales; family Lysobacteraceae; genus Pseudoxanthomonas; species Pseudoxanthomonas sp. 22568. The sequence continues at coordinate 213,308 of NZ_JBQENC010000001.1, read as the reverse complement.
GCGTATGTAGATGGGCTGTGAAGATGCGGCAATCCGCGGGCGTTGCAGCCTGGATCCCTTCATCTCCATCAAAACCCGCGGCCTCCATGCGTCCGCGCGGTCGACAGGGTCTCCCCCGCGCCGTTACCGCACCCCTGCGCGTAATGCCGGCTTCGGATCGATAGCGGGCATTTTGAAGGACGTTGCCCGCTCTCCGCAGCCAATGCCGGAAGTGACATCGACGGCCACTGGCAAGGACGCGGACAAGGTCTGCCGGATGTCCCGCACTGGTTGGAGCCGGCCATTCAAACCAGCATCGACTGCTGGGCGAAGATACCCGCCATCGCGCCCTGCGATGATGCCGTGGTGACCGAGGGCATGAGGGGGTTGGCGAGGTCGCCGGCGGCGTAGATGCCGGGCATGCTGGTTTCGCGGCGCTCGTCGACCTTCAGAACGAGGCCAAGGGGCGTATCGACCGTGGCCAGGCCCAATGATTCATGCAGGCTTGCGGACGGCTTGTTGCGCGGGTGCGCGAACAGGATGTCGACCGCGACATCGGGACCGGTATCGAGCTTGATGATGGCGTTATGGTCCCCGTGACGGGCGATCCCGGTGATCCGGCCAGCGACGACAGGAATGCGGCGACGCGCCAGATCGGCCCGGACGTCGGGCGCAATGTCGTGACCGTCGGCGAAGAGCGTCAACCTGTCGGTCCAATCGTGGAACAGCCTGACATGATTGTGCGACTGCGGACCGGACCAGACGAGGCCCCAATGCTGGTCGGCGACTTCAAAGCCGTCGCAATAGGGGCAAGGCACAATGGCTGTCCCCCAACCTTCCGCAAAGCCCGGAACATCAGGCATCTGGTCAACGACGCCATAGCTCAGGATCAGGCGGCGCGCCCCAAGGCTTTCGCCGTCCCCGGTGAGAACGGTGAAATCATCGATGGCGCCGGAGATGCTGTCGGCCCGGGCATTGACCAGCCTGACGGTGGGATAGCGCGCCAGCTGCCGCCGCGCTTCGGCCAGGATGTCCAGCGGTGGCTTGTGATCGTGGCCGAGCAGGCCATGCGAGTGGCCCGCGAAGCGATTGCGCGGCAGACCCGTATCGAGAACGGTCACCTTGCGGCGGGCACGGCCGAGTTGCAGGGCGGCGGCGAGACCGGCAAAGCTGCCGCCGATGATGATGACGTCATCCATGGTGATGGGCTCCGCGTTGTGGGTGGAAGGGTTGGGCTGGGGCCAGGCGCGCATTGTCCAGCGATACGCGCTCGAAGGGCCCGGAACTGGAACCTCGGCCAGAAGCAGCGCCATGCATGTGCGGCAGAGGCGGCCCGGAAAGAGCCCGATGAAACAGGCTCAGCGTCGCGTCGGCGCTCGTCCCGTCAAACGGTGCAAAAGGATCGGCATTCATGCGTCGGACCACGCTTCAGTGTGCAGGGGCAAGCACGGGTTGGGCCGTTTCATCGGGTGAAGACGGTTTTATCTTGAACCAGATGGCATACATCGCCGGCAGGAAGACCAGTGTGAGGACGGTTCCCGCCAGCGTTCCCCCGATCAACGTGTATGCCAGCGTCCCCCAGAACACGGAGTGCGTCAGCGGTATGAAGGCCAGAATCGCGGCCAGCGCGGTCAGGATGACAGGCCGCGTCCGCTGCACGGTCGCTTCAACAACGGCATCGAAAGGACCCAGGCCTTCCTGCGCGTTATGGTGGATCTGGCCGATCAATATCAGGGTGTTACGCATCAGGATGCCTGACAGCGCGATCAGTCCGACCAGTGCGTTGATGCCAAATGGCTGCTGGAAGACCAGCAGGGTCGGCACCACACCGATGAGCCCCAGTGGGCTGGTGGCGAACACCATGACCATCGCGGCGATGGAGCGAACCTGCAGGATGATGACAAGCAACGTGAGCGCGATCATGATCGGGAACAGCGGGAGCATCGCCGCCGTGGCCTTGCCGGACTCTTCGATCGCACCGGCCTGCTCGATGCGGTAGCCCGCCGGGAGCCGCTCGATCAGCGGCTGCAGATCCTTCAGCACCGCCGTGGAGACATCTGGCGGCTGCAGGCCTTCGGCGATATCGCCGCGGACGGTGATGGTGGGCGTGCGGTCGCGTCGGCGCAGGATGGGATCTTCCATGCGCACCTCCACGGTCCCCACCTGGGAGAGCGGGATACGTTGACCAGCACTTCCGACCAACGTGAAGTCCGCGATCTTCTGCGGATCCAGACGCGTATCGCCCGCCGCGCGACCTACCACCTGCACGGAGCGGATGTCTTCGCGTACGTCCGTGAGCGGCGCACCGCTGAGCAGGAACTGCAATTGCGTCGCCACCGAGCTCGAGGTCAGGCCCACGGCGTTGAGGCGGTCCTGATCCAGTGCAAAGTGCAGCGTGGGCACGCGGGGGCCCCAGTCGGAGTTGACCGTTCGCATCATCGGGTTCGCCCGCATGACGTTGCCGACCTCCCCGGCGATCTCGCGCAGTTTTTCCGTGTCCGGCCCCATGATCCGATAAGCCACCGGGAACGGGGATGGCGGACCGAACACGATTTGGGTGACACGCACCTGCGCTTCGGGCGCCAGTCCGTCGGCGATCGCCTCGCGCAGCCGGAATTTCAATGCTTCCCGCTCCTTGTCATCGCCTGCCAGCACCACAATCTTGGCGAACGACGGATCCGGCAGTTCCGGAGCCATCGCCAGGAAGAAGCGAGGAGCGCCCTGCCCGACGTAGGTCGTCACAATGCGCGCCTCTTCCTGCCTGGCGAGCCAGGCTTCGACTTTGGCCGCGGCGGCGCTGGTCTGCTGGATGGACGTGCCGTAGGGCATCTGCACCTCGACCAGCACCTCCGGTCGATCGGAGGTGGGAAAGAACTGCTTCTTGACCGCGCCCATGCCAACGACGGCCAGCGCGAACAGCCCCACCACCGCGCCGGCGACCCACCATTTGCGCGCGATCACCCGCGCCAGCAGTTCCCGGAAGCGATTGTAGTTGCGGGTGTCGTAGATGGCCTGATGTCCGCCCTCCACCTTCTTGATGTCCGGCAGCAGCTTCACGCCCAGGTAGGGAGTGAACACCACGGCCACCACCCAGGACACGATGAGCGCGATGCCGACAATCCAGAACATGTTGCCGGTGTATTCACCCGCGGTGGATCGCGCGAAACCGTTGGGCATGAATCCGATGGCGGTGACCAGCGTTCCGGATAGCATCGGCGCGGCCGTATGGCTCCAGGCATAGGCCGAGGCGGCCACGCGGCTGTAGCCTTCTTCCATCTTCACCACCATCATCTCGATGGCGATGATGGCGTCGTCCACCAGCAGCCCCAATGCCAGGATGAGCGAGCCCAGCGTGATGCGATCGAAATTCTTGCCCGTGGCCGCCATGATGACGAACACCGCGGCCAGGGTCAGGGGTACGGCCGCGGCCACCACCATGCCTACCCGCCAGCCCATGCTGAGGAAGCACACCAGCATCACCACAAGCAGCGCGACGAAGAATTTGACCATGAACTCGTCGACCGCCGAACTGATGTTCACGGCCTGGTCGGTGACTTTGGCAAGCGACATGCCCAAAGGCAGTTGCGCATTGATCTTGCTGACTTCCGATTCCAGCGCCTTGCCGAGATCCAGCCCGTTCCAGTCATCGCGCATGACGACGCCCAACAGGAGCGCGGGCTCGCCGTTGTTGCGAACGAGGAAGGTGGCCGGATCCTCATAGCCACGATCGACGGTGGCCACGTCGGAGAGCTTCAACGTGCGTCCGCGTGCCACGATCGGCGTCTGGCGGATCTTCTCCAGGCTATCGAAGGCGCCCTCCACGCGCACGAACACCTGCGGCCCACGGGTCTCGATGGACCCGGCTGGCGTCAGCACGTTCTGGCTGTTGAGTGCGGTGAAAATGTCCTGCGGGCTGACGCCTACCGTCGCCAGCCGATCGTGCGAAAAGGATACAAAGATGCGCTCAGGCTGCTCGCCGATGATGTTGACCTTCTTGACCCCGGGCACATGCAGCAACTGTTGGCGCAGCATTTCGGCGTCACGCACCAGCAGTCGTTGCGGTTCCCCTTTCGCCTTGAGCGCGAAGAGCGCGAAGGTCACGTCAGCGTATTCGTCATTGAGAATCGGCCCGATAACGCCAGCGGGCAACCTCTTTGCCTCGTCTCCCAGTTTCTTGCGGGCCTGATAGAACTCGTCCTGCACCTGGGAGGGTGGCGTTGCGTCGCGCAATGACACCATCGTGAAGGCCAGGCCTGGCCGCGTGTAGGTCTCGGAGCGGTCGTACCACCGCAGTTCCTGCAGCCGCTTTTCCAATGGTTCGGCCACCAGGTCCTGCATCTCTTGCGCCGTCGCTCCCGGCCATGCAGTGACGACCGTCATCTGTTTGATCGTGAACGGAGGGTCCTCGGCACGGCCCAGTTGGAAGAACGCAAGGACGCCCGCCACCGAGATCAAGAACAGGAGGAAGACGGTTACGGAGCGCTCGCGAACCGCGAGCGACGAAAGATTGAAGCGCTCCTCACTCATCGCTGAGCTCCGGAGCGTGTTTCCTTGCCTTCGCCCAGCGGCTTGACGATCTGGCCGTTCTTGATCAGGTGCGCACCGAGCGAAACAACCCTCTCGCCCGACTTCAGGCTGCCTTTGACCTGCGCCATGTCGTCCGAAAGTCCCATTACCTGCACGGGGCGCCAGACGGCTTTGACGGGCGTGCCCTCCAGCGCCCAGACACCGGTCCCCTTCCCTGCGTCGAACAGCGCGCCAATCGGGACCTGAAGTGCGGCCGTGACGGGCAGGCCATCGGCGATTTCGAGCGTGACGGTGGCGCCCAGAGGGGCCTCCGCGAGCGCGCCATCCAGGACATACCTGGCCTCGTAGGTGCGTGTCAGCGGATCCGCCGCGTCAGAGAGCTGCCTGAGCCTGGCGGGCACCGGGTTCCGGCGATCGCCGTACAGCCTGGCCTGGCCTACCGAGCCCAGTGCCGGGCGCAAGGTCTCGGGAAGCTGCACGATGGCTTCGCGCTCTCCGGTTCGCGCAAGTCGCACGACGGGCTGGCCGGCGCTCACCACCTGGCCGGGTTCGGCCAGCGTTTCCATCACTGTGCCGTCAGCATCGGCGAGAAGCTCCGCGTAGCGATTGGCGTTGCTGGCCACCTGTGCCTGGGCTCTGGCGGCGCTGAGCTGGGCGCGCGCCGCATCGGCCGCGGCCTTGCTCTGATCGTACGAAGAGGCGGAGATGGCGCCCGTGCCAAGCAGGGCGCGATACCTGGCCTCATCGGCGATCGCCTGTCTGGCTTGGGCTTGCGCGGCCACGACCGCCTGCTGTTGCGCCTGCGCCGACAACTGAAGGTCAGCTGGGTCGATGCGCATCAGGATCTGCCCGCGCCGGACCTTTTGCCCCGCATCCACCAGCCGCTGCGACACCTTGCCTGGAACACGGAATCCGAGGTCGCTCTGGACTCTCGCCGCCACCGTTCCTGTAAATGCGCGAGCTCGCGCGCCATCCCCCACCACCGTCGCCGTGCGTACGAAAGGCGCCTTTGTTCTGGGGTCAGACGGTGCTTCGGCGCCGCATCCCACCAGAAAAGCCAGGAGAGCAATAGTTAATGAATTTTTAACAAAATGACGCATGGGGAGTCCCGTCGGTCCAATCTGGACGGGACTCTGAACCTAGTGACTAAAATAGTCAATAGTCACAACGAACTTCCTAAGGAGACAGGCTCCGCAACACGAGGCTGCAGAGCAGCATGGGCGCTTGCCCGCTGTAGTCGAGGCTATGCGGCAACAAAAGTGGATTCAAATACGGACGCAATACCAGATAGACGGCATTGGTGGTTTCATCCAGCGGCGTCTTGCGCTCGAAATCGCCCGAGTCCCGGCCCTGCTGGAGGATTTCCTGAAGCAGCGCGCGTAGTCTCTCCTCGTATCCCAACACGGATTGCCACCGCTCGGCGGCGGCCGACTGCGCTATTTCGTAGAGCTTTCGGTCCTGGGAGAAGAGTCGCTGGTGCGCCTCCGTGGAAGCCTTGAAAAACTTCCTTAGCCGCTCTGCGGGCTGCTCCACGCCATCAATGGCCTGATGGATTTCCTGTTCGAGTTCCGCCAGGCAGTTGGCGCAGATCATCTCGCCAATGGCCTGCTTCGACTCGAAGAATTTGTAGACGTAGGCCTTTGAGAAGCCGATTGCCTTGGCCAGATCGGAAACGGTGGTCTTCTCGTAGCCGTAGTGGCTGAAGTGCTCAGTCGCCGCCACGACAATCTGGTCGCGAATGTCATGAGTAGCCGGCCCGCGGCTGGCGCCAGTTGGAGCGCTCAGGGTATTCATGCGCCCAGCTTACCGGGGCCACCATGAATCATCAACTTATGTCCGTTGGGGTTATTAGTCACACAGGACTTGGCGGACTGAACAGGCACGGTTCATGAGCGCCTTGCCAGAACCATTCAGCCGGCAAGCCGGTGGAGACCCCAAACCGGCTTTCCGCCAGATCAACAATCACGAGCTCCCGGATCTTCCACGCGATGCTGCAAGGCAGGTCGGTTGGGACATGCCTCGTTGCCCGGAACGTCCGACAACACCCATCCCAACCGGAATCCCGGGCTGGCCGTGCACAGGCCGATAAACCCTCGAGGCCGGGGTGGCATCCAATGGCAGTCTTTCCCAGCATCCCGCGCTCATGCCGTCATCCGTCATCGGAGCTCCACCCCGCGTCCTGACAGCTCTCGCGGTTGCCCTGCTCACCCTGCTCCTGCCCGGCCAGGTGCGTGCGGAATGCGGAAAGTGCAAGGACATCGCGGAGAAATTCGCTCGCGAGGAAGGTTTCAATGGCACGGTGCTGGTCACGCGGAATGGCCGGGAGATTTATAGCGGCGCCTTTGGCACAGCGGACGCGGAAGCCGGGACGCCGATGACGCCGCGGACGCGCTTCGAGGCCGGTTCGATTTCCAAGTGGGTCGCGGCCATCGTGACGATGCGGCTGGTGGAACAGGGCCGGCTGGCGCTGGACGCGCCGATTACCACCTACCTTCCGGACTACCGGGCCGATACCGGCCACAGGCTCACGCTGCGCTGGCTGATGAGCCATTCCAGCGGCGTGCCCAATCAGTGGGACGCGGCGGCCAAGGCCGACCCGACGCTCAAGCAGCAGTCGCTGGACAACGCCACGGCGGTACGCACCTACGCCAGCGGCGATCTGGCGTTCGAGCCGGGGACCGACTGGGACTACTCGCATTCGAACTGGCTGATCGTCAAGGCGATTGTCGAACGCGTCAGCGGACAACCCTATGCCGCGCTGGTGCGCACCGTGCTGAGCTTCCCGTTGGGACTGCGCGACAGCGGCATCTTCGTCGGCGACTCGGTCCACGTCACCGGCATGGCCGCGGGCTATGCCGCGTTGCAACCGGTCGTGACACCCCGGCAAAACCCGGTGCCCGACTTCATGATGCTGGCCGGCGGTTATTACACCAGTGTCGGCGACCTGCAGCGGCTGATGGACGGGGTCTTCAACCATCGCGTCCTGTCGCCCGCCAGCGTCGCCACGTTGATGGACGTGGTCCGCCCCGCGCAAAACTACGCACTGGGCGGCCGGGTCAAGACGTTGCCGGTGGCGGGAAAGCCGCGCGCGGTGGCGTGGGAGTACGGCTCCAATGGCGCGTTCCGCGTGCTCGCCTGGCGTGTGCTGGAAGACGGTCACAGCGTGATCCTGGCCAACAACACCAGCTTCGACCATATGCGCATCGGCGATCTGGCGACTGCGCTGCTGGATGCCAGTTACGGGGAACCGGCTTCGCCGTGATGAAGGGTTCGCGGTGTCCACGCTGCTACGGCACGGCCGGAACGCCCCCGCCCGCTACAGACGAGGAAGGGATCTCCGTCAACGGCGTTGCAGGCGACGCCGCGACTTCTCTATCAAGGCCGCTGCCAGTGCACAGACAGCGCCTGCCCAGCAGCGCAGCGAATCGATTTCGCCTTCCGGTGTGGCCATGATTCCCTGATAGAGGTTCCAGCCGCCGGAAGCGACAAATATCAATGCCGCCATCGTCTTCAATTGCGTGGTACGCCGTAGCCTATCCACGGTCGGCGAACACCTTCCATCCCCTACCGCCCTTTCCCATCCGCCGCCGTCCTATCCACGCTCGACTTGAAGTACGAATAAGCCGTCATCACCGTCGCGACGTCCATGCCCGGGTGTTGGTCGAGAAATGCATCGCGGAAGCTGTCGGCGCGTGGGTCTCCCAATTCCCTTGCCAACTGGAAGGATGCAGCGATGGCCTCCGGCTGGCCGCCCAGCGTTCCGGAAGACGCGATCCTGCCGGCGAGGTAGGCGGCAAAGGGGCTGCGGGTGTCGTGCAGCAGGTTGGCAACCATGGGCGTGGCGCCCACGAACTGCCGGAACAGTTCCTGGTCATCCGGCGTGTTCTCGAATCCACGCATCGTCAGGACGGGTGCCACCCGTTCGCTGACGCGGTCGATATGGAACATCCGTGCTTTCTGGTTGCCCGCTGTCGCCAGACGTTCCAGTTCGGCATCCGGAGTGTCGCGGGCCGCCAGCCATTCCTCCGGCATGGGAAATCCCCGCGCGGTCAGTTCCCGCTGCTCCTGCTCGCTGGCGAAGGCGAGTGCGCCGTAATACCTGCCGTTGACGGCCTCCAGATAGGCACGGTCCCGCTCCGGCAGCTTTGCCAGTCGGGCCTCCCAAGAGGCGGCGGCTTCCAGGCTTGTCTGGCCTGGATATCGCATCGTGGTGGGAACGTCTATCCACAAGCTTTGGCCGGCTGTGCCGGCCGCCGCAACGGGTAACCCGGCCGTCGGGGACTGCGGAATCTCATGGGACTGGGACGCCGGGGGCTCTTTCGATGTGCAGGCTGCGAGCCCAACGGAGAGCAAGATGCCAGCCGCCACGATCTTGCGATCATTTTCCATAGTGCTTCTGGACGCCAGTTACGAGGAACCGGCGTCGCGGTGATGGATGCATGGTCATCTCGATCGGCTCCCTCCCCTCATGGGCGCGGGTAGTTGCGTCCCCGCCCGTAGGTCGTGAAGAGCCGGAACGCCTCCTTGTCGGCGAGCAGGTTTTCAGGCGGCGAAAGCATGCCGAATTGGTAGGCGTATCGGTCCGCCGCGCGGGAGTCACCGGCCAGATAGGCCGCGCGCAGATATGCAGCGCTAGTGATCAGGTTTGCCAATTCCTCCGTACGACGATACAGATCAGACAACAAGTGAAATGCGTAGACATTCCCCTGGGCTGCTCCCTGCCAAAGCAGGCCAATCGCCGTCCTCGCCTCACCGTCCAGCGCCAGGCTCATCGCATACAGCGACTGGACTACCTTGCTGCCGGTCCGCTGGTACTCTTCCCGATAGTCCGCCGTGGACCGCATGCGAAGATCCTGAATCTGTTTGACCGTGGGGTAGCCGTGCGCCAACAGCCATTGGGCCTCTTTCGGCGTGGCGGCCACGTTGGGATTGCGCTCGCAATTCCCCGTTTCAGGAGGGCACTGGTAACGCCGGAAAACATCAGGGGGTTCCGCGGGTATCGAGGCGCTCACCATTCGCGGTACCGCTTCCGACGGAGTGGGCGTTCCCTGCACGAATCCCTGATCCAGCGAAGCGTTCGCTTGGCCTGCCCGTTCGCCATCCTCACGAGCGGAAAACCAGTAGCCGGCACCGAGAATCAATGCCACTACGACCAGCGCCATGACCGCCTTGTTGCTCGCCATTTCGTCACCTCTTCCCAAAGGATTTCCGCACATCGGGCTTTTGAAGCTCCGCCGCCAGCATCCAGAACCACGATCGCAGCCCTCCGCCTCCATCCTCCAAGAGCCCTGTGGGCCCGTTCCAACCGCCACCGCACGACGCGATTGAACTAGCGACGCGGCGCCTGGCTTGATTTCCCCAACGTATTCAGAGGATGGAAGGCGCCAGGGGAGTACTTCACCAGAGGGCTGGGTGGTAACAGTCGATCCTCGCAGCCAAGCGAACTCCAGAGCGCATCCAGCGGATGCTGGCCGCCGGTGTACGCCGTCTGCCAAGACCGTCGCCCGAACCGGGATTCAATTCGCTTCATCGCGAAGTAGCCCGCCACGTACTTCCAGTCGACCTCTGTCCAGCGCGGGTAGCCTTTCCGGAACTGGAGGTATTTGGCATCGTCGAACCCAAGGGTTGTGGACATGTAGAACTCCGCCGGCCACTCGATGTAGCTCCCCCAGACGACATACCGTCTTTCTCCTGAAGAAAGCGATAGAAACAGCCCCTTCAACTCATTGCACGGAAGCCTCCCCTCATGACCCGACAACGCATTTGCGATGAGCCTGAAGAAGCGTGTGGTGTTTTCCGTTGAAAGCCCCTCCATGTCCAAGGAGATGCTTTCCACTGCATCCAGACGCATGTTCGATTGGGTGGAAAGCTGGACCAACGCATGAAAGGCTTCATGGACGGTAATTGCGGTCATCTGCTCGCTGTCTGATACATACCCGTCAGGCATTACGACATGGACGGATCCGCAGCCTTCAAACATGTAGATGCGATCCCTGTTGCTCACGGAGTAGACGCTTCCGTCCTCACAGGTGATCTGCGCGTCACCATCCAGAAACCACACGATCGCCTTGCTTCCCCCATTCCCCAACCATGCGTGGCGATCCAGGTCAACCTCAACCCTGTTCCCATGCACGACAGGCTTACCCCCATTGCAGTTATTGCCCAGCAGTACGAGCAACATCAGAAGTACCGCAGCGCGCAAGGCGCGCTGCGGGCGGGTTTCACTTCCGGGCAGGAAATGAAACACGGTCAAACATCAGGCAAGTTCTTCGGTGGAATCCACCCTGACTGATACGCCACTGAAGTCCGCCGCCCCGGTAAGGGCGCCACAAGTGGTTGCTATCGTGACGGACTGGGAAACACCGGTTCCACTACCACCCGCCCCGAGATTCGCCGACGTTCCCATCGTGATGGTGACCGCGGTACTTGCCGGCAGATTGTTGCTTCTGCATATGTTCCGGGCCGCGGACACGCTATCCGTCCCTCCGGCAACAAGAGACACTTCGTCAATCATCAATTCCCGCATGACAGCTCTCCTTTCATGGATTTCATGTAGGCCCTGGATCGAGGGCCATCTCAGCTACTTTCGCGAAGGAAGGCCGGTTACCGTCGCCATCTTGTCGTCGGGACGACGGCTCGACCGCGGACAGATGAGCATGCGTAGAGCATCCCGCCCATAGGAAGAGTCCGAGATTCTGGCGACATGCGTGTACTTTGGCTCAGAGGAACGTGGCCAACCGACCCGATGCGTCCCTCAAGCCCGTTATGGAGCGGACTGACCGGCCCACGCGTTGGCGCGGCCAGTCCGGGGGTGCGTTAGCGCTGTTTGCCGTCCAGGAAGATGTGGTGGGCGGTGTTGAGGATGCGGCGCAGATGGCGGGCGTGGTCGTAGAGGAGTTCGGTGACCGGGAGGACGTGGACGGGGATGCGGATGGTGTCGTCCTGGGCGCTGCGGGGGGCGATGAGGACGGCGGCCAGTTGGAACTGTTCGGCCATGCGCCGGAGCTGGCGTTGGCTGTTCTTGGCGGTCAGGTAGCCGCGCCCGACCTACTTAGCACCGTCGTGCCTCAACGCGGTGATATGCAAGTGTCCTTGTGACGGGTGTACGCTCTGTCCATAGGATTGATTCCGGCAGGAGACCCAGATCGCAAAAATCAAGCGTCAAGGATGATAGTTTCCATACTGCCGCGAGCGGACCTGTTCATGTGATTTTTGGTTGGGGACAAACCCTGCAAAGACCATGGGCTGGGAGTGACCATCGGGAGCAAAGAGGTGACGCAGGACTCGAACGAGACTTCCGAGCCCCGACAACAGCCCGTGGCAATAGAGCATGCCGCTCAACCTTTCTCTCGTTTCAATACTCGGCTCATTAAAGAAACAAGAACACGTCGGGCGCATAACACACTACAGGAGTAGCGAATGAAGAATTGGATAGTTCTGCTTGCAGCAATACTTACACCCCCCGCGGCCAACGCTCAAAGCATTACCACGGACTTCACCGAACGATTCATTCGCCAGCGCAGCATCATCGAAGCGCTGGGAACGAATCCCTTTGGAGAGAAGATAGGCCTATATGTGGGAAATATCGAATTCGTCCAAACGGACATAGATCTCCCTGGAAACAACTCTTTATCTGTTTCGCTCGGGAGAAGATTTGTTCCATATACCGGATACGGAAGCGATGATTCCTTCCGGGATTGGGCGCTCGATATTCCTCATATCCATGGAATATTTTCCACGAAGTACGGATGGACAGTTTCTTACGGTGGACCATCCACGGAACGCTGCAGCAAGTACTTCACTCCAATGGATGGAGATGTATCGGACGGATCCTTATCCAAAAGCGAAACCTTTTGGAATGGAACACATGTGTATCTGCCAGGGTCCGGCGATCAGGAGATACTCAGGAGGGGGCTTTCGACCCCCTATCCATCTGGCGAGGGTAATTATCCGCTCACAACGGCAGATGGATCCGTCTTTCGATGCACGAGCTCCCTGGCCAACGGCTCTGAAGGCAGCGGAGAAGGTTTTGTGATGGCCAGGCCGGATGGAACCACGATCCGGTTTGACCATATGGTATCGAGATATGCCCTCGCTCAAGAGAACTCCAATGGAGGCGTCCTGTCGCTAAAGGAATACCGAATGCTACCGACGATAGTCAGTGATCGCTTCGGAAATACCGTCACCTATACCTGGTCAGGCCCGCGCTTGGTGAGCATAGTCGCCAGTGATGGGAGGCGGATTGACACCATCGGCCACCCTATCACCAGTGCCACGGATGGCATGAGAACGTGGACGTATGAGTATGCCAATGACAGTTCTCATGGTGGCCGTACGATTTTGAATAGGGTTATTTTGCCGGATGCTTCTGCCTGGAAGTTTTCCCTTGGCAGCTTCTATTTTGCAAACCCGCCTGTCTATACAGGAATTAATTGCGACGAGGACGGGCCAGGACTTGGCTTGAGTGGCGCGAGTGTCGGGACGATTGTTCATCCGAGTGGCCTCGCAGGTGAATTTACTATTGCCGCCACCGCTCACGGAAGATCCTGGGTCCCGATGAATTGCAGGGACACGTATCCAGGACCATCCCATCCGCTCGGTGGTTACGCATATCAACCGAGAATATTCGGCAATTGGTCCATCACAAAGAGGAAGCTGACTGGACCTGGATTGCCCACACAGGGGCAGGTTTGGACATACGCATATGGCCCGACAAATCACTGCTGGTCCTGGGCCGAACCATGGGGAACTCGAGTTTGCAACTCTAACTCTCCATCGACAAAGACTGTCGATGTCACGGCACCTGACGGTGCTGTTACGCGATACACCTTTGGCAATCGATTCGAAGAGAACGAAGGCAAACTATTGCGGACCGATGAGGGCTGGAATGGAAGCGGTGCTCTGCGTACTGTCGTGAACACTTATGCAATGCCCGATGCCGGACCATATCCAGATTATATTGGTTACAGCGTGCAACCACGAGGCGACGGCTCCATGAGCACTCGCCATACGCCTTTAAGAGCAACCGCCATCACACAGCAGCAGCGCGTGTTTACCTGGCAAGTGGCGAATGATTGCACCGGAATTCCGTTTTGCTTTGATACGTATGCTCGGCCAACAAAAGTACTAAAGGTCAGTGCACCGGCGCCATAGTCACGAAAGCAACGAAGGAGAAGCCTGTCATGAGACGACTTGCGCCCCTCGCGGGACTGCTTCCACTCCTGTTCGCAGCAGGACATGCCAACGCCCGCTTCTTGTCCGTGGATCCGGTTCAGGCCAATCCACAAAACGGCCAGAACTTCAACCGCTATCACTATGGCAACAACAACCCCTACAGATTCACCGATCCAGATGGGCGGCGGGCAACGGTGAGGGACGGCCAGATACTCATCCAGCCAGAGAATGCAAACGTACCTGCGATTCCCATACCAAACAACGTCGGAGCATCTGGTGTTGGGCCAGACAAGATATTCTTCCACGACTACCTGGTTTCGACACCATCCAGCTCAAACAACCCAACTGCCGTTGGTCAGGCTTTTGCGAATAACCCAACGCCAGGCGTTGGCGATAGCGCATCCCCACAAGGGACATTGAACAATGTTGGCCACATACCTATGCAATTGGATTTTGGCGTGAATATGGTGAGATCGTTTACCGTCGCCTCTCCAGACCCGAGCAGGTTCACGGATATCACCGTCAACTACACCGTCAAAGGAGCCCACGTCCTGGAAGAGGGATTCGTGATGCAGTTCGGTCAAATCCTCCCATCCGGGCAGATTAGCAACATCACCTACGGAGAGGGCAACGCTTTCATACAGGGCAACTGGAATAAGGCACTGTGGGGTCCAACATTACGTCAAACCTGGGAACAAAACCATAAAGAGGTCAATGAGGCGGTGAAAGGAAAATGACCGCATCGGGCCGATCCACTACCTTATGGATAGCATTCGCCATCCTGGCGATCGTGGCACTAGTCGCCAGTTGGTTTGTTTTCGAAGTCAGATACATGTGGTTCGTTGACGTCGAGAACTTCCGATTTCTTCGCGTCGGATTTCTTGTCGGCATTGGGCTGATCATTGTCAGCTGGGCAGCGTATCCCTCGCGCCTGTTCGTGGCAGCGACAGGTACTTCACTTTTCCTGTTCCCGCCCATCCTGCGAAGCAGCCAGTACGTCCCGGTCGATGGCGCCTTCCTTGTCTGGATATGTGGGGCGGTAGCACTCCTGCTTGCAGCCACGGAACTCGATATCAGGGCGAGGCGTTTGGCTCGGTCCTGAGCGGTCTCGCATCTCTCCAACCAGGATACGCAGCCTTTCCAATGATTGGGCGGACCGCCACCGCCGCCGCGTTGGCGCAGCCAGTCCACGGCTGCTTCAGCGATTTGCCGTCGAGGGAGATGCGGCGGGCGGTGCTTAGGATTTCGTGCAGTAGTACGGATGAACCGAGAAGGCGAGCGAGTGCCCGGCATCAGAGGCGATAGCCGCGGGATCGCCGAACGCTGCATAAGGCAAGGTGCCGTGTACTTCCTGACCGGGTTCCAGACGTACTTCACTGCATCCGCCGGGGCAGTACGCGCTACCGGTGGGCAGCAAGGCTTTCTCTCCGCTGGACGTAGTCAGCACGGCACCGTCAAATCCAGACGGCAGGCCATCCTTGTCCGGCCAGGCTTCCTTCGATAAGCAAAGTGCCGCCACCGCCCGGGACGTCCAGGTAATGTCGAACCGACCTTGCGCCGTGTTATCGACAATGGTCAGGTCATAGTCGGACGGTGAAGCCCAACGGATGGGAACCGAAGTCGCGCAAGCCGTAATGGCCGCCAACGCCAGCATGGCAAGATACCGGTTCACTGTGCATGATCCTTCAAATGAGCCGGGGTGATCAGGCGCTGCAGACCAGGCAACGTCATAGCGCTAAGCCATCCCTCATCTACGAGCCAGGTTCAATGAAAACCTCTATCCCTGCCCCGATGCGAAGCGCGTACCCACCACTCCAGAAAGTCGATGGAACGTCGTCCACCAACCATATGTTGGTCACGGGCAATGCCAATCGCATGGCCTCCGCCGTCGTACTTGGTAGGTACTCGGCATGCAATTCCCAGCAAACCTCTTCGTTCGGGCCGTTCGTCAGCAAACTTCCGGAATAAGCAGATTTCGCCGCTCTCAAAACCAGCCTTTCCCCGCCGCGGCAAGGAAGACTGGACTTTTTGACATGAATGGTCATGGTCCCTTCGGGACCACTTACCACCATGTCGGCCATCTCTTTTTGCGTATCGATTACGGAATTCGTTCTGACTACATGTCTGGATGCCGGGTCCAGCTCAAGACATATCGCGGGACCGCAGTAATTCGGCGAATGGGCTGGCGTCGTTGCTCTTCCGCCCACAGGAAGCAAACCCACACCGATCACGATGGACAGCAGAATTGTCCTCATTTTTCCGTTACCTTCTTGGTAGTCCTATTCGCCTTGGCTTCGTCCAACTGGGAATCCTTGAGTGTTCTCCCGCTCCTCCCGGCCATTACGTTGGTCCGGTAAAACCCAGGCTTTGGTGCAGTTGTTCTGTTCCCATTCGCATCCCTTGGCCCTTCGATGTAGGCGTCATCGATACCAGCAAAATGAAGCACCTCATGGGTAGCAACTTTAACAAGGTCCTGAATTTCCGAGTTTACATGCCCCCGGTTCCCACCCAGCCTGTTGACGCACCCAGCGTCAGGACAGCCACCATTCCCCGGGCTCAGGTTCAACTGATTTACGCCTCGTCCGCGAGAGCCCACCATCTGCACGTCGATCTTTACGTCTGAACGAGGGAAGGAGAGGCTCTCGACTGAACTCTCGATCTCCGAGGCCAATGGAGCGGTCGCCCCTTCCCCCGTCATTAGAACCTTGATGACAAGTGTACTGGTTCCATCCTTATGCGTTATCCACGTTGCATCCCTGCCGTCGGGATCCGTGAATTTGTACGGATTATTGTTCGCATACCAGTAGCGATTGAAATTTTGTCCCGGACGCTGATTTGCCTGAACAGGGTCAACCGAGAGAAATCGTGCGGACGCATCCGGCGCGACCCCACCCAGTACGGCTGCCAACAGCCCCACCAACACCGTCCTCATCAATACTCCCTTTTTCCCGCTTGCTCGATGAGCTTTCCCCTTAGGACCTAAACACATGTCTGTTGATTCGGTAAATTTCCCATGGCTCATCCTGGGCGCGTCACTCGTTTAATCATCGGGTTCCGTCGAAGCATCCGCGGGCGCTCGACCAAGCGCTGGATGGCTGAAAAATCTCGTAATCGCCAGACATTCAACACTCTGACGCCAACGAAAATCGTCGAGAGCCGTGTCGCTGTCCATCGGAAGATTCCGATTCCTACACGGGGCCAATCGAACTCCGAAAGAACCGCTTGCACCGTCGTCTTGACGGCCAGTCCGAGGCTGCCAGCAACGTCTATCGGATCAAGCGATCATTCCTGCAACGCTTTCAGCGCGTTGCGTACCCGCTCCGTCGCGCGGTCCCGCTTCTGCCCTTCCGGGCTGCGGGTCGCCTGGCGCAGTGCGTCCACCAGGTCAACCAGCTTGCCGCTGCGACTGTTTTCTTCTGGCGACCAGGTTTCTCCACAGCGGCCCGATGCGGTGAAAAACACGTAGTTCACGCCGTCCAGCCCATAGGCAGGCGTCGCGCGGGCATTCTCCACATCCTCTGACAGGGTCATGACCACTTCGGACATCAGGTCAGGAGGCAGTGCGACCTTGCGCGGCGGTTGCTTCGACGGTGCTGGCCAGCCGGTGCCACGCTCCCGGGGAAACCTTGGCAAGGCCATGAACCGAACCTCATTTCCAGAGATCGCGATCAGATCCGGCGGGTCGAACGACGGATAGATGGCAACGATGAAATCAACCGGTGCTCCCACCCTGTGCCGAAAATCATCAAGCGCATTGCCCATGCCCCTGCATGGCCAAAGGCTATTCGCATACTTGGCCTCCCACTTGGCTTGCCGATGTTTCTCGTACGTGGCACGTCCGGCGTTGTAGACCAGGAAAAGCGCCAACACCAATGCGCCGATGCCAGCCAGGGTCAGGATGTGTTTCCAGCGAAGTGTTCCGCGACGTTCCGTGTCCATGGGATGCCGGCACTGGGGATTGGCGAGACTCTAGCCAAGCCCTGCTCATGGAGCAATCGTCGGAGCGGACTGACCGGCCCACGCGTTGGCGCGGCCAGTCCGGGGGTGCTTTAGCGCTGTTTGCCGTCCAGGAAGATGTGGTGGGCGGTGTTGAGGATGCGGCGCAGGTGGCGGGCGTGGTCGTAGAGGAGTTCGGTGACCGGGAGGACGTGGACGGGGATGCGGATGGTGTCGTCCTGGGCGCTGCGGGGGGCGATGAGGACGGCGGCCAGTTGGAACTGTTCGGCCATGCGCCGGAGCTGGCGTTGGCTGTCCTCGGTGATCAGGTAGCCGCGATCGGGCCTGGGGGTGGCGGGCTTCTTTCCGTTCATGCAAACACTCCTTCTGCTCTCCACGCACGGGATGTGCGTGGTTGTCGGGAGGTTAGAAGCCGCGTACAGAACGGTGGGCGTATTCCCCTGGCGGGTGTTGTATTAGCCACCCTCCCGACGCAGAGCTTTGCGTCGGTCCGTATTGTGACACGCAATACGGAAAAGCCACCGCGTTTCGGTGGTGGCTTGCCGCTGTACTGGAGCTTCTAAACTCCGAGGAAGGAGTCTGCTACAGGGTGTGGTTGGAGTCGACTAACATTGAAACAAGTTAGCCTGAATGTGAAAATTTCATCCCCTGACATTTCGGCCTTTTTCTTCTAGAAATTTCAACCTAGAAATAAGCCGCTCCGTTTCGATCCATGCTCGGCCACTTCTCGGCTGGCTGGTCAAAGACTGTTTGAGGTAATCAATTCGCTTCCTGGCTAAATTCAGGAGCGCTGGCTTTGCCTTTAGGTACGCCCATGCAAGTTGTATTGCACAGCGATCCCTATCGATGCCCAACCTGTCAGCCCGAGCGATAGAAACCTCACATTGCCGGTAGAGACCAAGTCGCGACTCAATAATCCCACGCGTCAACCAAACCTCGCCCTCATCAGGTAGCAGCTCGGTTGCCCGCTGCGCTTTTAGCAACGCCGCTTCATAGTCACGTATATCGTGGAACAAAAAGTAGGCAAACCTATCAAATAACCAACCATTGTCTTGATCGGTAACAACGGCCTGCTGATACAGCCTAAGCGCCTCAGGAAGGTCTCCTTCCCTTCTTGCTTGGTATGCCGCCTTCGCTGCAGGCACTCTAAAAGCTGACGCAATTCGGTCACCAGTTATCGTCTGAATAGCACGCATGTACTTTGCGTACTGATATCTTACCGAGCTGATTTCATCTGCGGACGGACTTTGACGACCATCAATTTCGACAAACTTTCCTTTAGAGAACTCTAGGAAACTGGACGAGAAGCTGACCTCGAATCCACCGCCGCTTCGCACGACCGACGCGATACCACTCGACTCCTCAAGGGCTTCCTCCGCACTCTGCAATGAAACAGCGGCGGCCTCAGCACAAAGAGCGAGTGATTTAGCATCATGAACATCCGCCACGTTGACGAGCAACAGGAGCAATCTTTTTATGCTCTTTGAATAGCGAGCCCACGCATCGGCAAATAGAAAGTCCCCCAAATCCTGACGCAACATCGAAGTGACACGCGCCTTCGCCTGCGATACTCCGCCTGTAGCTTTATCCGACAACGCTTGGCAAAACGCTTCAAGAACTATTGGCCTACATTCGAGATCGTTAACAAGAGTAAGAAGATCTTTATCCTCGACCTTTCCGAAAAATTTTATACCCAGCTTCAACGCACGCTGCTTGATGAACGAAACAGCCTCCAGCGGCTTTAGCGCCGCAACAGGTATCGGAGCAGCCTCCATCACCTCACGACGTCTAGAAGTAACTATCACTCGACCGACCCGGCGACCAATTTCCTTTATCTCTCGACCGAGATCTTCAACATCCTTATCCGTCGTTATTAGTGTTTCAGAGTTGTCAATGACAATGAGGTGATCGCCGCGACCAAGGCTAAGCTCATTTCGCATTACCTGCTGCATAAACATAGCGGCCTTGGCAACGTCCATTTTGTAGAAATCACTTTCCGGATATTTTCCGACAAGGAGAACATACAGGTTCGCCAACAGCCCCAACAGGTAGGGCTGCCCAGACTTAATAAGTTCTAGTCCATTCAGTCCCCATTGCCATTTCTTTGCCGTATAAAACGTGACTAACTTTGGCTTCCAGCTAGCCGAAATATCCGGATCTTCTTCGAGCACTCTATGTATGAACTCGAGAACAAGAGTTGTCTTCCCAACCCCACCGTCTCCGAATATCAAACAAACCCTAGAATCTTCATCGTCAAACCAGTCGGCGAGCATGGTCTGCTCGTGCGTTCTCCCCGCGAAAGAATCCGTCGTCCTTTCCGGAAAATAAAAATATGGGGACCACGAATTATTCCAGATCTCGAGTTTAGGAACAGATGATTCTGTTACCTTCATGAATGCGTTATCCGCTTCAAATCTTGCTGACTTCTTCAGCCCTTTGGCATCGTGATACTGCACTTCAACGCGAAGTCTGTTTCGCGGCGCGCTCGATATCTTTCTTATTAGCAACGGAAATCCAGAAATCAACCTTAGGAACTTAAGACGAATCGTCATTCCTTCCGGCCCTATCTCAAGATCCGTATCTGTCACCGCGCGCGGCATATACGCTTCAAGAACTTCGACGACGACCTTGAGGCAATCTATCTCCGCCTCACGGTTATATCCACCGACCAACCCATGTCCTTCCGCGCCATCATTACGAAGACGAACGAGACCTCGCAGTAAGCCAGACACAGTCAAGTCGCCTTCGGGGCAGATTTCTCTGCAAGGCCTACCATCTGCTACTGGTGCAAAGAGATCTCTTGACACTCCCAGCCAGCCCAACTTTTCGCAGATAATTACTATTGATTCAAGTGAATCAATAAGAGTTCCATCTGTAGGCTCCAAAATTGATTTGTAGCTTTCAGCCGGAAACACCACCGCGTCACTACTTGGTCGAGAGCAGGCCCACTCGAAAAGCCCATACACTGCCTGCTGTAAAATGAGACGTACACTAGAAACCAAGTGAAGCCTGAGATCCCCTTCACTGGCGATACCCTCGGTTCTAGTTACAATCGCTTTTAACTTTGCTAGCACGACGGCGTCCTTTTTGTCTGGCACAACAGTTTCCCAGCCCGATACTGACCGTACCTGGCGACTCTCTTTTTTTTGCCCCATCGCTCCTCCCTAAGCGAATACCCGCTTCCCTTACTACATCGTATGCGTCGGCTTGTCCGCGTTCAGCGTGCCGGCCAGGATGGTCTCGATGCGGTTCTTGATGGCTTCGCCATCGCTGTTGTCGGGGAATTGCACGCCGATGCCGGCGGTGCGGGCGCCCTGGGCGCCGGCGGGGGTCACCCACACCACTTTGCCGGCGACGGGCAGGCGTTCGGTGGATTCGGGGAGGGTGAGCAGGAGGAAGACTTCGTCGCCCAGGAAGTAGCGCTTGGGCGTGGGGACGAAGATGCCGCCGCCCTTCATGAAGGGCATGTAGGCGTTGTAGAGGGCGGCCTTGTCCTTGACGGCGAGCGACAGGATGCCCTGGCGACCGGTGGCGGCGGGTGTGTTCATCGGTGTCCCCTTGCTCCTTGTGACGTCAGCCGCGTGCGGCGCGGGTGGGGCGCGGTTCGCCCATCTGTCGCGTCCACAGCAGCAGCAGTTCGGCCACCGCCAGATCCCCCCGGACGGTGGTACGCAGCAAATCCCTTGTCCGGTTGGCGGCGTCGAACCACGCGGCCAGCTTGGTCAATCGGGCGGTGTCGGTCAAGCCGGCGTCGCTGGCGCGGGCCAGGGCCAGATCGGCGGCGTGGCGCAGGCGGGCGTCGGCCAGCTCGTCGTTGGCCCACTTCTGCGCGGTTTCCACCACGCCCAGCTGGCCGCGGGCGAGCTTGTCCAGGTCGCTGGCGACCTGCTTGCGCAGGGCCAGGCCGTCCTCGCGCAGCCACTGGTCGGCCAGGCCGGGATGGCCGCGGGCGGCGTCCAGGGCTTCCTGCGCGGCGGCGGCGGTGTGGCCCTGCCCTTGCAGCCACTCCAGTGCCTCGGCGCGCGGCGGCAGGCGGAATTCCAGCCGCTGGCAGCGGCTGCGGATGGTGGCCGGCAGGCGCGCGGGTTGGGCGCTGAGCAGCCACAGGTAGCGGCCGGGCGCGGGTTCTTCCAGGGTCTTGAGCAGGGCGTTGCAGGCCGAGCGGTTGATGGCGTCGGCCGGGTCGATGAGGGCGACCTGGGCGCTGCCGTATTGCGGGGTGAGCGCGAGCTTCTGCGAGAGGTCGCGAATCTGGTCGATGACAATCTCGGTGCGCAGCTTGGTGCCATCCTTGGTCAAGCCAAAGGACACCACCTGCAAATCCGGATGGGTGCCAGCGGCCATCAGCGCGGCGGCGCGTTGGGCCTGCGCGGCATTGCCACCGGACAACACATGCAAGGCCAGCCGTTCGGCGACGGCGCGCTTGCCCAGTCCGGCCGGTCCGCAGATGAGCAGGCCGTGGCCCATGCGGCCACCGTCCAGGGCGGCGACGGCGTGGTCGTAGGCGCGTTGCTGCCAGGGCGAGAACTCGGTCATTCCGGGGTCACTTCCACATCATTCCAGGGTTTCGAGGGTTTCCAGCCATTGCCAGAGGGCGTCGCGCACGGCGGCGCCGACCTGGGCCGGGGTCTGGCTGGCGTCGATCAGGCGGAAGCGCTGCGGTTCCTCGACGGCGCGCTGGCGGAAGCCCTGGCGCACGCGTTCGAAGAAGTCGTCCTGTTCGCTTTCGATGCGATCGGGCCAGAGATCGCGGCCGGCGGCGCGGGCGCGGCCTTCGCGCACGTCCAGATCCAGCAGCAGGGTCAGGCCGGGCTTGATGCCGACGGCCTGGCGTTCCAGTTCGGCAATCCAGCGCGCGTCCAGGCCGCGGCCGGCGCCCTGGTAGGCGTAGCTGGAATCGGTGAAGCGATCGCTGACGACGAAGGCGCCGCGTTGCAGCGCCGGGCGGATGACCTGGCGCACGTGCTGGGCGCGGGCGGCGAACACCAGCAGCAGTTCGGTATCGGCGTGCAGCGGTTCGTCACGCGGGTTGAGGACGAGTTCGCGGATGCGCTCGGCCAGCGGGGTGCCGCCGGGTTCGCGGGTGAGCACGACTTCGTGGCCGCGCGCCTGCAACAGATCGCGCAGGGCGGTGATGGCGCTGGTCTTGCCGGCGCCCTCGCCGCCTTCCAGGCTGATGAAGTGCGGGTGGCTGAGGACAGACTGGGTCATGGTTGCGCCGCCTTGTCGAGGGTCTCCCGGCGGGTGACGAGGTAACGGGCGACGGCGGCGTTGTGCTGGTCCAGCGAGGCGGAGAACACGTGCTTGCCGCTGCCATCGCCGACGGCGACGAAGTACAGCGCGTCGCCGGCTTCGGGCTTGACCGCCGCGCGCAGGGCGTCCACGCCGGGCATGGCGATGGGCGTGGGCGGCAGGCCGGCGCGGGTGTAGGTGTTGTAGGGCGTGTCGGCCAGCAGGTCGCGCTTGCGGATGTTGCCGTCGTAGCCGCTGCCCAGGCCATAGATGACGGTGGGATCGGTCTGCAGGCGCATGCCGATTTTCAGGCGGCGGGCGAACACGCCGGCGATGGCCGGGCGCTCGGAGGCGATGCCGGTTTCCTTTTCGACGATGGAGGCCAGGATGAGCGCTTCCTCCGGCGAGGCCAGCGGCGCCTGCGGGTCGCGTTCGGCCCAGGCGCTGGCGAGCGCCTTGTCCATGGCGTCATAGGCGCGCTTGAGTACGTCGAGGTCGGTTTCGCGGCGGGTGTAGACGTAGGTCTCGGGCAGGAAGCGGCCTTCGGGGTGCTGGCCGGCGTGGCCGAGCGCCTTCATCAGCGCGGCGTCGTCGAGCTGGGCGGTTTCCTGCTTGAGCGGGGTGGCGGCTTTCAGCGCGTTGCGCAGTTGGCGGATGTTCCAGCCTTCCACGATGGTGAAGCGGTATTGCACGGTCTTGCCGTCGCGCATGCGGGTAAGCAGGTCGCGCGGGGTGGTGCCGGGTTGCAGAGCGTATTCGCCGACCTTGAGCTTGCCGGCGGCGTCGAGTTCGCGGGCGAGCAGTTGCCATTCGATGTTCTGGCCGTCGGTCACGCCCTGGTCGCGCAGCTTGCGCAGGACGGTGCCGAAGGCGTCGCCGCTGGCGACTTCGATGACCTGATCGCCCTTGAGGCCGGTGAGCGGTTCATCGGCGAAGCCGTGGTAGCGCTGGTACAGCCAGGCGCCGCCGGCGGCCGCGGCCAGCAGCAGCAGAATCAGGACGATGACGATGTTGCGGCAGCCGCTTTTGCAACCTGAAGCCACGTAGGTCTCGGAGTGGGACGGAAGCTGGGGAGGATAACCGCTCGGTGTTAAGGGGGCGATGGGTTGACAGGTGGGGGTGGGGGCGTGGGGAAAAGCGTGCCCCCATCCGCCCTTCGGGCACCTTCCCCGGCTGGCGGGGGAAGGGACTTTCGTTTGGGATCAGGTTTCGAGGGCTTTGAGGACGCCGCGGGCCTTGGCGCGGGTTTCGTCGAGTTCGCGGTCGGGGATGGAGTCGGCGACGATGCCGGCGCCGGTGCGGAAGCGGACTTCGGTGCCACCGGCGCGCGGGAGGACTTCGGCGCTGCGGATGAGGATGTTGAGGTCCAGGTCGCCGTCGCGGTTGAGCCAGCCGAAGGCGCCGGTGTAGGCGCCGCGGGCGACCTGTTCGAGTTCGGCGATGATCTGCATGCAGCGCACCTTGGGGCAGCCGGTGATGGTGCCGCCGGGAAAGGTGGCGCGGATGACCTGGCCGGGCGTGGCGTCGGGTTTTAGGTGGCCGCGCACGTTGCTGACGATGTGGTGGACGTGGGCGTAGCTTTCGACCGTCATCAGTTCGTCGACCTGCACGCTGCCGGGCAGGCAGACGCGGCCCAGGTCGTTGCGTTCCAGATCGATGAGCATGACGTGTTCGGCGCGTTCCTTGGGATGGCCGACGAGTTCGCGGATGCGGGCGGCGTCATCGTCGCCGGGAAAGCGCGGGCGGGTGCCAGCGATGGGGCGGGTTTCGACCACGTCGCCGCGCACGGAGACGAGGCGTTCGGGCGAGGAGCTGACCACGGCCCAGCCCTGCCCTGCGAACAGGCCGGCGAACGGCGCGGGATTGGCGGTGCGCAGGCGCGCGTACAGCGTTGAAGGTTCCAGGGTGTCGTCGAACCACGCCTTCCAGGCGCGCGAGAGGTTGACCTGGAAGACGTCGCCGGCGGCGAGGTAGTCGAGGATGCGGACGACGCCGTCGGTGAAGCGTTCGGGGGCGTCCTCGTCGATGCGCAGCGGCGGATGCCAGGCGGGCAATGCCGGTGCGGGTGACGCGAGGTCGGCGGCGATGCGTTCGAGCAATGCGGCGTGGCCCTGTTCGGCGATCGCCACGCAGTCGCCGGTGCCGCGATCACGCAGGATCGCGGCGGGGCAACGCAGGGCGACGGCGATGGGCATGCGCGCGTCGTCATCGCGCGGGGGCAGTTGCAGGACGGGTTCGACTTCGCCGGCCAGTTCGTAGGCCAGCAGCAAGGCCCAGCCACCACGGAACGGCCAGCGCGGTTCCTCGCGATCGATGCGCGCGGCTTGCCAGTGGGCGTCGAGGGTGTCGAGGAAATTGGCGTCCTGCGGCGCGCCATGCAAGTCGCGCACGCGGCCGTCGTGATGCAGGGTGAAGCCCTCGCCTTCGGCGGCCATCAGCAACAGGTCCCAGCGTCCCTGCACGGTGCCGGAGGCGACCGATTCCAGCAGCACCGGATAGCGCGCTGGATCGCGCCGGTGCAGGGCCAGCAGATCGGTGTCGGGGAACAGCGCGCGGGTTTCGATCATCGTCTTGCGGGGGCGCGGGGAAGCAATGCGCATTGTGCCGGATGTGGTGGGGGTTCTGGCATTGCGGGGTTGCCCCCATCCGCCCTTCGGGCACCTTCCCCCGCAAGCGGGGGAAGGGTGATGTATCAATTTTCCCGCGAGCTCAAACGAAAGTCCCTTCCCCCGCAACGCGGGGGAAGGTGCCCGACAGGGCGGATGGGGGCGCTTTTCCTGCGAGACAAACAAAAACCCCTCGCCTTCCAGCGAGGGGTTTCGTATATCGCGCAACATCACCCGGCGTCAGATCCGCTTGAACACCAGCGTGCCGTTCGTTCCGCCGAAGCCGAAACCATTGGACACCGCGATGTCAATTTTCTTCTCGCGCGCGGTGTGCGGGACGTAGTCCAGGTCGCAGCCTTCGCTCGGGTTGTCCAGGTTGATGGTCGGCGGAATGATGCCGTGGTGGATCGCCAGCACGGAGAAGATGGCTTCCGCGCCGCCGGCGGCGCCCAGCAGGTGGCCGGTCATCGACTTGGTGGAGCTGACCATGATCTTGTACGCGTGGTCGCCCAGCGCGCGCTTGATGGCCAGGGTTTCGGCGAGGTCGCCCTGCGGGGTGGAGGTGCCGTGCGCGTTGAGGTATTCGACCTGTTCGGCGGTGATGCCGGCGTCCTTCATGGCCGCGACCAGGCAGCGGGCCGGGCCTTCGCCGTTTTCGCTGGGGGCGGTCATGTGGTGGGCGTCGGAGCTGGCGCCGAAGCCGGCCAGTTCCGCGTAGATGCGCGCGCCGCGCGCCTTGGCGTGTTCGTACTCTTCCAGGATCAGCACGCCGGCGCCGTCGCCCAGCACGAAGCCGTCGCGATCGCGATCCCACGGGCGCGAAGCGCGGGTGGGGTCGTCATTGCGGGTGGACATGGCCTTCATGGTGCAGAAGCCGGCCATGGAGGTCGGCGAGGAGCCGAGTTCGGCGCCGCCGGCGACCATCACGTCGGCATCGCCGTACTGGATGGCGCGCATGGCCACGCCGATGGAGTGGTTGGAGGTGGCGCAGGCCGAGACGACCGAGAAACTCGGGCCCTTGATGCCCTTCAGGATCGACAGCTGGCCGGGCAGCATGTTGATGATGGTGCTGGGCACGTAGAACGGCGAGACCTTGCGCGGGCCGCCTTCGTGCAGCTTGATGGTCTGTTCCTCGATGCCGTGGATGCCGCCGATGCCCGAGCCGATGATGGCGCCGATGCGCTCGCCGTTGGCTTCGGTGATTTCCAGTCCGGAATCATCCAGCGCCATGAACGAGGCGGCGATGCCGTAGTGGATGAACGGATCCATCTTCTTCGCGTCCTTGGCGGAGACGAAGGTGGTGGGATCGAAGTTGCGGATTTCACCCGCGATCTGGGTGGTGTAGGCCGAAACATCGAACGAGGTGACCGGACCGATGCCGGAACGGCCGTTGACGATGCCATCCCAGCTGGTGGCCATGTCGTTGCCCAGCGGCGACACCAAACCCATTCCCGTAATGACGACGCGACGCCGGCTCATAACACGCTCCTCAAATGCATTTGTTTCGGTACGCCCGTTTTGCTTGCCGGGCGGTGCAACCCCGGACACGCGCGGGGNGGCCCCGACACGAAGACTTCAGAACGCCGGGCTTACGCCTTGACGTGGGCCTTGACGTAGTCGATGGCCTGCTGCACCGAAGTGATCTTTTCGGCTTCTTCGTCCGGAATTTCGCACTCGAACTCTTCTTCCAGCGCCATCACCAGTTCAACGGTGTCCAGCGAGTCGGCGCCCAGGTCATCGACGAACGATGCGCTGTTGGTGACTTCTTCTTCCTTCACGCCGAGTTGTTCGACGACGATTTTCTTGACGCGTTCTTCGATGCTGCTCATTGGATATCGCTCCAGACGGAGATTGGGTGACTAGTTGATATTGCCACGCTTGGCGATGGCAAACCGGGGGATAGTGTAGTGGAAACCGGCGGCGGCGGGCAGATGCCCGGATCCGTCACCAAATCAACCACTTACCGCTATTTTTTGTTACGGCATGTACATGCCGCCGTTGACGTGCAAGGTCTCGCCGGTGATGTAGCCGGCCGAGGGGCCGGCCAGGAACGCGACCGCGCGGGCGATGTCGGCCGGTTCGCCGAAGCGTCCGAGCGCGATCTGGCCGAGCATGGCGTTCTTGGCGTCTTCCGGCAGCGACTTGGTCATGTCGGTGTCGATGAAGCCGGGCGCGACCACATTGACGGTGACGCCGCGGCTGCCGATTTCCTTGGCCAGCGACTTGGAGAAGGCGATGATGCCGGCCTTGGCGGCGGCGTAGTTGGCCTGCCCCGCGTTGCCGGTGACGCCGATGACCGAGGCGATGTTGACGATGCGGCCCTTGCGCGCCTTCATCATGCCGCGCATCACCGCCTTGGAGGTGCGGTAGACGCTGGTGAGGTTGGTGTCGAGGATGGCCTGCCAGTCCTCGTCCTTCATGCGCATGAGCAGGTTGTCGCGGGTGATGCCGGCGTTGTTGACCAGGATCGAGACCGGACCGAACTGCTTGGCGATGTCCTCGATCAGCGCCTCGACGGCGGCCGCGTCGGTGACGTTGAGTTCGCGGCCGTGGCCGCCGCGCTCGGCCAGGCGCTCGCCGATGGCTTGCGCGCCGCCGGCGGTGGTGGCGGTGCCGATGACGGTCGCGCCCTGGGCGGCGAGCTCATCGGCGATGGCCGCGCCGATGCCGCGGCTGGCGCCGGTGACGAGGGCGATTTCGCCTTGCAGGGGTTTGCTCATTGCGGGGTCCTCGGAATCAGGGGCGCGCGCGGTGCGCGCGCCGGAAGGATGGGTCGGCGGGGCTCAGGCGGCCCAGTCCGCCAGCGCGGCCTGGAAGTCGCCAACGCCGCCGATGGCGCGCGCGTCCAGCGCCTTGTCGATGCGCTTGACCAGGCCGGTCAGCACCTTGCCGGGGCCGCATTCGGCCACCCGGACGACGCCCTGCCCGGCCAGCGCCTGCACGCATTCGGTCCAGCGCACCGGCAGGTAGAGCTGGCGCACCAGCGCATCGCGCAGGCCGTCCAGATCCGCATGCACCCGCGCGTCGACATTCTGCACCACCGGCAGCGCCGGGGTATGCCAGCTCAGTCCGGCCATGACCTCGGCCAGGCGGTTGGCGGCTTCGCGCATCAAAGGGGTGTGCGAGGGCACGCTGACGGCCAGCTTGACCACCTTGCGCACGCCGCGCTCGCCCAGCAGGGCGATGGCGCGTTCCACGGCTTCGGTGTCGCCGCCGATCACGATCTGTCCGGGCGAGTTGTAGTTGGCCGGCACGACCACGCGCGAGTTGGAGGCCTGTTCGCAGACTTCGGCGACCACGGCATCCTCGGCGCCGAGCACGGCGGCCATCGCGCCGACGCCTTCGGGCGCGGCTTCCTGCATCAGCTGGCCGCGCAGGCGCACCAGGTGCGCGCCATCGCGCAGCGACAGCGCGCCGGCGGCGACCAGCGCGGTGTATTCACCCAGGCTGTGGCCGGCGAGCACGGCCGGTTGGGCACCGTCCTGCTGCTGCCACGCGCGCCACACCGCCACGCCCGCGGCGAGCAGCGCCGGCTGGGTGTATTCGGTGCGGTTGAGCATTTCTTCCGGGCCGCCCTGCGAGAGCGCCCACAGATCCACGCCGGCGCCATCGGAGGCCTCGGCGAACGCTTCGCGCACGATCGGATGCAGCTCCGACAGTTCGGCCAGCATGCCGAGCGACTGCGAGCCCTGGCCGGGGAAAACGAATGCGAGCGGGGTGGAGGTCACGCGGGGGTCCGGTGAAAAAAAACGAGCGGGGATGATACGTGCGAAAGCGCCGGATTGTCTGTACCCAGGCGTATTGCGCGCCCCGCCCCGCGCCTCCGGAACCGCCCCCACCCACACGCCTCCCTGTGGGAGCGACGTCAGTCGCGAGCTTCCTGCGCGAGCCCTGCGCACCCAATGACGTCACTCGATGACGGCCACCTCGCCCGCTTGTAACGATGGCGAATTCGCGGATGCGACACACGCGCGACAGGGTGCGAGATGACGCGGTGTTTCCGCGCACGGCGACTTGCCTCTCCCCGAAAACAAAAGGCGCTCCGAAGAGCGCCCCTTGCGATATCGCGGATGAGAACGTCGCCTGCGATCAGTAACGCAGCAGCGCCGAGCCCCAGGTGAAACCGCCGCCGAAGGCTTCCAGCAGCACCAGCTGGCCGCGCTGCACGCGACCGGAGCGAATCGCTTCGTCCAGCGCCAGCGGCACCGAGCCGGAGGAGGTGTTGCCGTGCTTGTCGACGGTGACGATGACGTTGTCCATCGACATCTCCAGGCGCTTGGCGGTCGCCTCGATGATGCGCAGGTTGGCCTGGTGCGGAATCAGCCAGTCCAGATCGTGCTTGTCCAGGCCGTTGGCTTCCAGGGTTTCGTCCACGACCGAGTCCAGCGCCTTGACGGCGTACTTGAACACGTCGTTGCCCTTCATGTGGATGCGGCTGCCGTTGTTCGGCGCATTGTTGTCGAAACCGGCGGACACGCCGACCGGGTTCCACAGCAGTTCCTTCTTGCTGCCGTCGGCATGCAGGTGGGTGCTGAGGATGCCGGTTTCGGTGTCGGCCTTGAGCACGGCGGCGCCGGCGCCATCGCCGAACAGTACGCAGGTGGTGCGCTCGGTCCAGTCGACGATGCGGCTGAGGGTTTCGGTGCCGATGACCAGGGCGGTCTTGACGTCACCGGAACGGATGAACTTGTCGGCCACGCTCAGGGCGTACAGGAAGCCCGAGCAGGCGGCGTTGACGTCCATCGCGGCGCAGCCTTCGGCGCCCAGGCGGGCCTGGATGAGGCAGGCGGTGGACGGGAAAATCAGATCGGGGGTGGTGGTGCCCACCACGATCATGTCGATCTCGGAGGCCTCGACGCCCGCGGCTTCCAGCGCGCGCAGGGCGGCCTGGTAGCCGAGATCGCCCGCGGTCTGGCCTTCCGCGGCGATGTGGCGCTCGCGGATGCCGGTGCGGGTCTGAATCCATTCGTCGCTGGTGTCGACCAGCTTGGCCAGGTCGTCGTTGGTCAGGACCTTCTCAGGCAGGTAGCTGCCGGTTCCGGCGATACGCGCGTAAATACGCCCGTTGGATTGCTGGCTCATGCCTGCTCCCGTTGCTGGCCCGCAACGGGGCCCTGGATACCACGACGATGATGGCGGGCGCGTCCGCGATTAAGCGGACGCGCCGGGAGCGCATCAATCTTCTTCGACGGCCGAGGTCTTGGTCGCGATGACCTTCTTGCCGCGGTAGTAGCCGTCGGCGGTCACGTGGTGACGCAGGTGGGTCTCACCGGAGGTCGGATCGGTGGACAGCTGCTTGGCGGTCAGGGCGTCGTGCGAACGGCGCTGACCACGGCGGGACGGGGTGACTCGGGATTTCTGCACAGCCATGGGATTGCTCCAGCTATAAACCTTGAAATGAATCTGCGATTCGTATTGCCAGACCGCCGAAGCGGCTAGTTCTTTTTCAGCGAGGCCAGCGCCGCGAACGGGTTGGCCTTTGCCAATTCTTCTTCCTGCGCCGGCCAGTCACGTTCCACCGCGTCCGATTCCGGATTGACCGGAACCACCGGAACGGCGAGGACCAGTTCGTCCTCCACCAGATCCGCCGGGTGCAGCATGCCGTCCTCCGGCACCAGCAGCGCTTCGTAGTCCGGGGGCAACGCGGCCTCGTCGGCCTCGTCGCGCACCAGGCCCAGCCGCTGCACGAGACTGACCGGAAGCAGGAATCGTTGCAGGCTGCGCTGGCACACCAGCGGCAACTGCGCCTCGATCCTCAACTCCACGTAAGGCACCCGCAGCGCGTCTTGATCGAATTCGATCGTGTAGCGTGCTTCGCCATCGGTATCGTTCAGCAGACCCTGCAAGCGCGTCATGGACGACAGCGGCAGGCGACCTTCAAAACTGCGCCGTGCCGCGACCATGCGCCAAGCATCCAACATCTCGGGCGTATTCGCGGACATAAGCCGCTGAATGTTAAGGACTGCGCGCCGAGCTGTCAAACCTGGTCAATCGTCACAGGATAAGGGATTGCCGGACGCGGCCCCGCTCGGCAGACTGCCCGCCCCTCCTCCAGGCCCGCCACGATGCCCCTGCTGCTCGCCTCGACCTCCCGTTACCGCCGCGAACTGCTGGAACGGCTGCGTTTGCCCTTCCATGTGGCCCGCCCGGACGTGGATGAGACGACCGGCCCGGACGAGGCGCCGGCGGCCCTGGCGGCCCGGCTGGCCAGTCTCAAGGCCGCTGCGATTGCCGCCCACCACCCCGAGGCCTGGGTGATCGGGGCCGACCAGGTGGCCGAGGTGGACGGCCAGGCCATCGGCAAGCCCGGCCACCGCGAGGCGGCCATCGCCCAGCTGACCGCGATGTCCGGCCGGGCCATCCGTTTCCACACCGCGCTGTGCCTGCTGCGGGACCAGAACCGGCATGAGGCCAGCGACGTGACCACGGTACGGTTCCGCCAGCTGTCGGCGGAGGAAATCGAACGCTATGTGGACGCCGAGCAGCCGTTCGACTGCGCCGGCAGTTTCAAGAGCGAGGGACTGGGCATCACCCTGTTCGAGGCCATCGACTCGCAGGATCCGACCGCCTTGATCGGCCTGCCGCTGATCGCGCTGTCGCGCCTGCTGCGCGAGGCGGGGTTCCAGTTGCCCTGACCGGGTTCCCCTTGTAGAGCGGGCCTTGGCCCGCTCTCGCAATCCGCCCAGTCAAGGCTCGATATCGATCGGCTGCTCTTCCCAGTCCTCGACGCTGCCGTCGTTGCCGTGCAGGCGCAGGCCGAGCCAATGGCGTCCCGGTGACAGGGCCGACGCATCCACGTCCGCGCGGAACCCGACTCGCGGGTGCTGCGGATCGTTGGAGATGCGCCAGAACGCGGCCACGCCCGGCTCGGACCTGCCGTATTCGGCCTTGGCCACCGGTTTGCCGTCGATCAGCACTTCGACGCCCTTCAGGCCCACGCCTTCCTTGAACGCCCAGCCCTGCACGGGGAAGCGCGAGGACACGCCGGCGCGCGACACCGGTGCGTCGATCCAGGCCATCGCCGGCGCCACGCAGGCGCCCTTCGCTTTTTCCTTCGGCAAGGCGAACAACAGGAAACGCTGGTGGCCGTGATCGATGTTGACCACGCGCGGCGGCGGCAGCGGCCCGACCTGCCCGCACAGCGTGTGGTAGTAGTCCAGCAGATGCTTGTACTGCACGTCGCCCTGGCCGATCACCAGCAACACCGGCGTGTCGCGGGTGCCGTCGTCCTGCAGTTTCCAGAGCTGCAACTGCGGCGCGCGGCCATGCTTGCGGTTGAGCGGATGATCGAGCACGCGGATGTCCGGATCGTCGAGCGCGAAGCCCAGTTCCGCGCCGACCTTGAAGCTGCCGGCCAGCAGCGTGGTGTCGGCCGGCAGGCGCGCGCGTTCCTCGCGTACGGCGCGGGCCAGGTGCGACCAGCCGGCGAAGTTGTAGGGGTAGTACTTTTCGGCGGCGAAGCGCTCGCGCCATGACGGCACCGAGGCCACCAGGTAATAGGCCAGCATCGCCACCATGCCCACGCCGGCCAGTATCCACAGCGCGCGCCGCCAGAATCGCGGCCAGCCGGCGATCAGCGCGGGCACCGCCAGGATCAGCGCCAGGTAGCCGGGCAACGGCCAGTGGAAACTCACCCGCTCGACGTCGGCAAAGAAACCCAGCGCGAAGAAGCCCAGCGTGGAGGCCATGCCGAGCAGGCCGAAGTAGCGCCATTGCGAGGGCACGTCGGCGGTCCCGCGGCTGGCGCGGAAGCCCGCGATCATCAATGCGGCGAACAGCAGCGGCGTGACCATCAACGCCTGGATGATCACGAACCAGGCGCCGGTGGGCTGGAACGACCACGGATGGCGATCGACCAACTGGAAGCGCAGACCGGCGTCGGCATATTCCAGATTCCATGCCAGCAGCGGCGCCCACGCGGCGACGCCGACCGCCAGCGCGATCCAGATGCGCGGGTCGCGCAGGATGCGGCGTCCTTCCGGCAGGCACAGCAGGGCGACGAAACCCACGCCGATCACGCCGAGGAAGCGGTAATGGCTCAGCGCGCCGATGGCCAGTCCGAGCGCGAGTTCGGCGGCGGAGGTGGCGTCGATCTCGCGCAGCAGGCGCGCACCCGCATCCAGGCACAGCACCGCCGCCAGCGCCATCGGCACGTCCGGCAGGGCCAGCAGGCCCAGCGTGCCCGACAGCGGCATCAGCACGGTCAGGGTGCCGGCCTGCCAGCCGGCGGCCTCGTCGAACCAGCGGCGCGTGATGTGGGCGATGAGCCAGGGAATGAGCGCGGCCATGATCAGGAACGGCGCGCGCAGGGCCAGGCGGTGCTGACCGCCCAGTTCGGTGCCCAGCCGGGTCAGCCAGGCGGTCAGGCCGGGCAGATCCGAGTAGGCGGCGGCCAGGTGGCGGCCTTCCTGCCAATAGAACGCCTCGTCGACGAACAGCGGCAGGCGGGCCGCGATCACGACCTTGATCACGGATGCGATCAGCCAGACCGCCAGAAAGGTTTTCCTTGCGCTTGCCACGTCCTGCATGCCGCTACACTTCCTCTTCATCCCAACGGTCAGGTCCCGAGCACGCGATGCCCACCACGCCCACGCCGCCTATGCTATCCGATGCCCTTCGCGATGCCCTCAAGCGCGCGCAGGAACAAGTCAATGCACTGGTGCTGGGCAAGGCGTACGAGGTGCGGCTGGCGTTCGTGGCGCTGCTGTCCGACGGCCACCTGTTGATCGAGGACCTGCCGGGCCTGGGCAAGACCACGTTGGCGCACGCGTTGGCGGCCACGCTCGGATTGGGCTTCCAGCGCGTGCAGTTCACTTCGGATCTGTTGCCGGCCGACGTGCTGGGCGTGTCGGTCTACGACGGCGCGGCGCGGCAGTTCCAGTTCCATCCCGGCCCGGTGTTCACCCAGGTGCTGCTGGCCGATGAAATCAACCGCGCGCCGCCGCGCACGCAAAGCGCGCTGCTGGAAGCGATGGCCGAGCACCAGGTGACGCTGGACGGCGTGACCCATGGATTGCCGGATCCGTTCTTCGTGATCGCCACCCAGAATCCGGTGGATCTGTCGGGCACCTATCCCCTGCCCGACTCGCAGCTGGATCGTTTCCTGCTGCGGCTGGCGCTGGGCTATCCCGGCGCGGATGCCGAACGCGCGCTGCTGGCCGGCGAGGATCGGCGCGCGCTGATCGCGCAGACCCTGCCGGTGCTGAGTTCGGACGACGTGCTGGCGCTGCGCGCGGCGGTGAACCAGGTGCACGCCAGCGACGCGCTGATCGTCTACGTGCAGGCGCTGCTGGCGCGCAGCCGCCATCATCCGGGCGTGCGCGTGGGCCTGTCGCCGCGCGCGGGCATCGCGCTGCTGCGCGCGGCACGCGCGCATGCGCTGCTGCTCGGCCGCGCGCATGTGCTGCCGGAAGACATCCAGGCGCTGTTCGGCGTGGTGGCCGCGCACCGGCTGGTCGCCGAGGCGGAAGCCGATTCGACCGCCGCGCTGGCCAAGGCGATCCTGCACGCGGTGGCGGTGGACTGAGTCGATGGCGGACACGCTGCGGCAACGGTTGCGCCGGCGCCTGTCGCGGTTCGCGCGGCCGCGCCAGTCCGAGCCCCTGCCGGCCCGGCTGGACCGCCGCCGGGTGTATGTACTGCCCACGCGTTTCGGGTTGTTCTATGCGGTGCTGGTGACCGCCATGCTGGTCGGCGCGCTCAACTACAACAACAACCCGGCACTGCTGCTGGCGCTGTTGCTGGCCTCGGCCGGGCTGGCCAGCCTGATCGCCGCGCACCTGCAACTGTCCGGCCTGCAGCTGGACGCGGTGTCCGCCGAACCGGTGCCGGCCGGGCAACCGCTGCGGGTGCAGGTGGCGCTGTCCACGCGCGATCAGCGCGAGCGTCGCGGATTGCGGCTGTCGTGCCTGGAGATCGCCGGCGGCGTGCCGGTGATCACCGGCGACGCGGTGGTGGCGGAACTGATCCTGCCCACGACCCGCCGCGGCTGGCTGGATCCGGAGCGGCTGGAGATCTGGACCACGCAACCGCTTGGCCTGGCGCGCGCCTGGGCCTGGTTCTGGCCGCGCCAGTGGCTGCTGGTGTATCCGTCGCCGGAACCGAACGGTCCTCCCCTGCCCGACTCGGAGGGTGGCGGCAGCCGCGCCCGACGCCAGGCCAGCGGCGACGACGTGCATCATCTGCGCGCCTACCGCGCCGGGGATCCGTTGCGCGCGATTGCCTGGAAGCCCTCCGCGCGGCGCGAGCACCTGCTGGTGCGCGAGTTCGAGCAGCCGGTGGGCCTGGAAGTGGATCTGGCCTGGTCGGCGCTGGCCGCGCTGCCGGGCGAACAACGCATCCGCCGACTCGCCCACTGGGTGGATCTGGCCGAACGCGAGGGCCGCCGCTACCGGCTTCGCTTGCCCGGCGACGTCGCGCTGGGGCCCTCGCGCGGCCCCGCGCACCGGCATGCCTGCCTGCGCGCATTGGCGTTGTTGCCGCATGGATAAGTCCGCCGCGCCCCGCGCCAGCACGCTGGACGCCGGCAGTCGCCTGTGGGCGTTGCTTGCGACCGGACTGTGCCTGCTGGCGCTGCTGATCCAGTTGCCGGCCGGAGTGGCGGCCGGCATCGGCGCGCTGGCGGTGGCGACCACCGCGCTGTCCTGGCGGCGCGCGCTGCCCGGCCCGCTGCGGCTGCTGCTGGCGCTGCTGATCATCGGCGCGGTGCTGGCGGTGATGGGCATGCGCTTCGGCCGCGATACCGGCTGCGCGCTGCTGGCGGCGATGCTGGCGCTGAAGCCGGCGGAGACGGTGAGCCTGCGCGATGCGCGCAGCCTGCTGGGATTCGCGCTGTTCGCGCCGTTCTCGGCGTTCCTGCTGGACCAGGGACCGCTCACCCTGCTGCTGGCCGCGCTCGGCGTGGCCGCGGGCCTGCTGGCGCTGTCGCAACTGGCCGACGCGGAAGCCGATGCGCCGATGCCGCGCGTGTCCCTGCGCCAGCGCCTGTGGCGGGTGGGCCGGTTGCTGCTGATCGGATTGCCGCTGATGCTGGCGACGTTCTGGTTCTTCCCGCGTTTTCCTTCCCCGCTTTGGGGCGTGCCCGAGCGCGCACTGGCCCAGCCGGGATTGTCCGATCGGATGTCGCCGGGCGGCTGGCTGGACCTGATGGCCGACGACAACCCGGCCCTGCGCGTGCAGTTCTTCGGCGCGGTGCCGAAGCCGGAGGAGATGTACTGGCGCGGACTGGTGCTGTGGGACTACGACGGTCGCGAGTGGACGCGCTCGCCGTGGATCGCGACCTTGCCGGCGGCGCCGGCGGCGCCGGCGGAGTCGGCCCAGGCACCGCGCTGGGACTACGAGATGATGGTGGAGCCGACCGAGCAGCGCTGGCTGGTGGCGCTGGATCTGCCGGTGTCCACGCCCGCCGATGCGCAACTGGATCGGGATCGGGCGCTGGTGGCCACTCAGCCCATGAATGGCGTTACCCGTTGGCGCGTGGCTTCGGCGCCACCGTCGCGCTTCGATACCCGGCTGCCCACGCCGCTGCGCGAGCGCGCGCTGGCGTTGCCGGCTGGCCTGAATCCGCGGACCCACGCGCTGGCGGCGCGGTGGCGGCGCGAAGCCGGTGGCGACGATCTGGCCATCGTGCGCCGCGCGCTGGAATGGATCCGGCGCGACTTCGGCTACACCCTGGATACGCCGCTGCCCGGACGCGACGCGGTCGACGAGTTCCTGTTCGACCAGCAGCGCGGGTACTGCGAGCATTTCAGTTCCTCGTTCACCACGCTGATGCGCGCCTCGGGCATTCCGGCGCGGGTCGTGGTGGGTTACGCCGGCGGCTATCGCAACCGTTTCGGCGACTACTGGATCGTGCGCAAGATGGATGCGCATGCCTGGAGCGAGGTGTGGCTGCCGCAACGCGGCTGGGTGCGGGTGGATCCCACCGCCGCGGTGGCGCCGGAGCGGATCTTCGACACGCTGGAAGATCGCCTGGGCGCGGACACCGGCGCGGTGTTCCAGCGCAATCCGCTGTTCGACGCGGGCGACTGGCTGCGGCGCGGCTGGAACGATCTGGTGCTGGGTTTCGACGCCCGCCGCCAGCAGCACATGCTCAGGGCGCTGGGTCTTCCTCCGCTGGACGGCGGCCGGCTGGGCGCGTTGTTCGCGCTGGCCGCGCTGCTTGCCGTGGGTGCGATGGCCTGGTTGCTGGCCCGCGGCGAACGCGAGCGCGATCCCTTGCTGCGGGCCTGGCACGCGCTGGGCGCGCGCTACGCGCGGATCGGACTGGGCCGCCAGCCCCACGAGCCGGCGCTGGACTGGGCGCGGCGGGTCGCCGCCAGCCATCCGGCCGCCGGCGCGGTGCTGGTGCCGCTCAGCCAACGTTTCGCCGAGGCGCGCTACGCTGCCGCCGTGAGCGACATTCCCGCGCTGGTTCGCGACCTGCGCCGCCATCGGCCCTGAAGGAGATTTCCATGAAACTTCGTCACCTCATGCTAGCCGGCGCCGTCGCGGCCCTCGCCGCCTGCGCCACCGCCCCGCAACCACTGCAAGGCACCTTCACCCCGGTCACGCCGCGCGATGCCGTCGCCGGCGCGCAAGTGGGTTCGCAGGTGCGCTGGGGCGGCCGCATCATCGAAACCAAGCCAGGCCAGGACAGCACCTGCTTCCAGCTGGTCTCGCGTCCGCTGAACGCCACCGGCCGGCCGATGGAATCGGCGCCGGACGCGACCGACGGCCGCTTCCTCGCCTGCCGCTCCGGCTTCTACGATCCGGCCGTGTTCGCGCCGGGCCGCGAAGTGACTTTCGTCGGCCGCATCAACAGCTACGAGAACACCCGCATCGGCGAGTACGACTACCGCCTGCCGAGGGTGGACGCCGACGTGGTCTACCTGTGGCCGGAAGTCCGCGAAGTCGAAGTGCGTCCGTCGCCGTTCTATGACCCGTTCTGGGGTCCCTACTGGGGACCGCGCTGGGGTTATTGGGGCTGGTGGTGATCGCCCCCGTGGCCTGAGGATTGGCCGGATGCAAAAACGCCGCTCATCGAGCGGCGTTTTTCTTTGGTCGTGTCCTACATCACTGGACTGCCCCTTTTCTCGTCATTCCAGCGAATGACGGAATCCATTTTCCCGGGAGGGGGAGCCACGCCGAGTGTCCGGGCGTCGCGCGGACATGGATTCCAGCTTGCGCTGGAATGACGGCTTGCGGTGGGCACCGCGTGGGAGATCAGCGACCGGGGACGCCGAAGTGGCCCAGCGGGGCGCCGGCCAGCAGGTGCAGATGCAGGTGGAACACGGTCTGCCCGGCGTGTTCGCGGCAGTTCATCACCACCCGGTAGCCGTCCTGGGCGAAGCCTTCGCGGCGCGCGTATTCGGCCGCCGCCAGCACCAGCTTGCCGACCAGCGCGGCCTGTTCCGGCAGCAGGTCGTCCATGGTGGGAATCAGCACGTGCCTGGGAATGAACAGCACGTGCACCGGCGCCTGCGGTGCGATGTCCTTGAAACCGAGCACCTCATCGTCTTCGTAGACGATGGTGGCGGGAATCTCGCGGCGGAGGATCTTGCCGAACAGGGTGTCGTTCTGGGTCATGGCGCGGTCCGGGATGGGGTGGGTGCAAGCATAGTGCCTGGCGGTCGACATCGATGCATTGTGGGAGCGACGTGAGTCGCGATTGCGGTGAAGCGGACGAAACCGACCAGAGCTATCGCGACTTACGTCGCTCCCACAAGACAGGGCGGGAAATGCTTCAGTGCATCTCGCTGCGCGAGCCGAAGGCGTGCGAAAGGGTGCCGCGATCCACGTATTCCAGTTCGCCGCCCAGCGGTACGCCGTGGGCCAGGCGGCTCGGCTTGACGTTGTGCTGGCGCGCCAGCTGCGCGAGGTAGTGCGCGGTGGCCTCGCCTTCCACGGTGGGATTGGTGGCGATGATCAGCTCGCTGATCTCGCCCTGCTTCAGGCGTTCGCCAAGCTGTTCCAGGCCCAGTTCGCGCGGGCCGATGCCGTCCAGCGGCGACAGCCGGCCCTGCAGGATGAAGTACACCCCGCGATAGCCGGTGGCCTGCTCGATGGCGAGTCGATCGGCGGGCGATTCCACCGCGCACAGCAGGTGTCGATCGCGGCTGCCGCTGGCGCAGATCGCGCAGATCTCGCCCTCGGTGAAATCGCGGCACTGGCTGCAATGCCCGATCCGCTCCAGCGCCACGGACAGGGTCTCGGCCAGGTGCTTGCCGCCCTCGCGTTCGCGCTCCAGCAGGTGGTAGGCCATGCGCTGGGCGGTCTTCTGGCCCACGCCCGGCAGCACGCGCAGGGATTCGATCAGTTGTTCGAGCAGGGACTGGGACATGGACGTGCGAAGGAAAAGAAGCCGCCCGGCGCGGCGGGCGGCATGGCATGCATCCGTCGGAAGCGGTTCACGCGCGGCGGGCGTTCATCGAAACCCGTCGGCACGTCGTCCATCCGTGGGCTCAGAACGGCAGCTTCATGCCCGGCGGCATCGGCATGCCGGCGGTCAGCGCGCCCATGCGCGACTTGGATTCGACGTCGATCTTGTTGGAGGCGTCGTTGAAGGCGGCGGCCACCAGATCCTCCAGCATTTCCTGGTCACCGAGCAGCGACGGATCGATGCGGACCTTGCGGCACTCCTTGGCGCCGGTGAGGGTCACGCTGACCATGCCGCCGCCGGCGTTGCCGGTGATTTCCAGCTTGGCGATCTCTTCCTGGGCGCGTTGCAGGTTTTCCTGCATCTTCTGCGCCTGCTGCATGAGTTGGGCGATGTTTCCACGCATGTGTGCTTACTCTTCGAATGGACGGATGGAATCCGGTACGACCTTCGCGCCGTGTTGCTCGATCAGGCGCTGCACGTCCGGGTGGTTCATGAAATCCTGCTCGGCGGCTATCTGCTGTTCGCCGCGTTCACGGTCGGTGCGCTGGCGCAGCGTTTCCGAGCCCGCCGGCGCGGCCTGGAACACGATCTTCGGCGCGGTGCCGTAGCGCTGGGCGATGGCGTCGCCGAGATCGCGGACGGAACGCTCCGAGCGCAGGTAGTCGAAGCCCGGATCCAGCGACAGCTGCAGCACGCCGCTGTCGTAGCCGACGAACGCCGCGTTCTCGACCAGTTGGCGGGTGGCGCCCTTCAGTTCGCTGTTGCTGGCGAAGTGCATCCATACATCGGCGTTGGTGATGCCGATGTCGGAGGAAAAGGCGAAGTCGCGATCGGCGGGATGGGCTTCCTGCTTCGGCGCCGATGTCGGGGTTGCGGCGACCGGGGCCGGTGCCGATGGTGGCGGTGCCATCGCCTGGGAAGGCGCAATCGCCGCCGGCGCGGAAGACACGGCGCGCGGCGGTTCGACCGGCCACGGCGGCGTGTCGTCATCGGCGGCCGGCGCGGGCATCGGCGCGGCAGCGGGTCGCGGTGTGGCGGCGGGGGCTGCCTGGTCGGCCACCGCGCGCACGGGCGCGGTTTCCGAAGGTTTGGAAGCGGCGCTCGTCGTCGCGGCGGGCATCGACGCCGCTTGCCGCGTCGTCGGCACGGCTTCGCCCTTGCCCTTGCCCTCGCCCGTCGCGGGCGCCGGGCGGAACGCCAGCATGCGCAGCACGCTCATTTCGAAACCGGCGCGGGCGCTGGGCGCCAGCGGCAGATCGCGACGTCCGCCGAGGGCCATCTGGTACCACAGCTGCACCACTTCCGGCCGCAGTTGCGATGCGAATCTATCCGCATCCACGCCCTCGCCGTCCTGGCCGGCGCCGGGCACCAATTGGCGCACCTGGATGCGATGCAGCGCTTCGGCGAGCGCTTCCAGCACGCCATCCCAGTCGGGCGAGAAATCGGCCAGCGCGGCGACCACCTGCAACAGGCGTTCGCCATCACCTTCGACCAGCGCCTCCAGCATCGCGCCGACCTGAGTGCGATCGACCGTGCCGAGCATGGTGCGCACGCCCTCGTCGCGCAGCGCGCCGCCGGCATAGGCGATGGCCTGATCCAGCAGCGACAGGCCGTCGCGCAGGCTGCCGTCGGCGGCCTTGGCGATCTGGCGGATCGCGCCGTCGTCGGCCTCGATGCCTTCGGCACCCAGGATCTTGGCGATCTGGCCGGCGATCTGCGGCTCTTCCAGCCGCTTGAGGTTGAACTGCAGGCAGCGCGACAGCACCGTCACCGGCAGCTTCTGCGGATCGGTGGTGGCGAGCAGGAACTTGACGTGTTCCGGCGGCTCTTCCAGCGTCTTCAGCAGCGCGTTGAACGCCGCCTTCGACAGCATGTGCACTTCGTCGATCAGGTAGACCTTGAACTTGCCGCGCGAGGGCATGTATTGCGCGTTCTCGATCACCTCGCGGACGTCGTCCACGCCGGTGTTGGACGCGGCGTCGATTTCCAGCAGATCGATGTAGCGGCCGGCGTCGATGTCCAGGCAGGCCGCACACTGGCCGCAGGGATCGGCACTGGTGCCCTTCTCGCAATTCAGCGACTTGGCGAAGATGCGGGCGATCGTGGTCTTGCCGACGCCACGGGTACCGGTGAACAGGAAGGCGTGATGGACGCGGCCGGTGTCCAGCGCGTTGCTGAGCGCGCGGACCACGTGTTCCTGCCCCACCAGTTCGGCGAAGCGCTTCGGACGCCACTTGCGGGCGAGGACGAGATAGCTCATCGGTGGATTTTGCCACACCCGGTCGCGGTCAAGGCCGGAACCGATGGATACACTGCCGGCCAGGACGGACGCCGGACGCGTCCATGACAGGGATCCGCATGTTCCATCGTTTTCGGGCCGTTCCAGCCGCCTGCTGCCTGCTGTTCACCGCCTTTTCGGCCAGCGCCGCCGCGCCGGCGGTCCGCAGCGAGGTCAAGGGCCTGCATATCGCCGCCCGCGACGCGCTGCCCGCGCCACGCGAGCCGCAGGTGCTGGAGGAAGGCCATTTCTGCCGGATGCAGGTCACCGAACCGAAGACCACGGCCGGCCGCGCCGTCGCCGCGCGCGGCTGGTACGTCACCAGCGAGGTCCAGGCCGGCGGGTATACCAGCGTGGGCGCCTTCAGCCGCGGGGGCGAAGGCACCAGCGGAACCTGCCTGATCGCCGACGGCAACGTGTTCGTGTTCCGCGGCCCGGCGCTGGCGGCCATCGTGTATGGCGATCCGGCCGAGGACGAATATGTGGGCGGGCCGATTGGTGGCGTCGCCGG
Source organism: Pseudoxanthomonas sp. 22568 (assembly GCF_052044485.1). Taxonomy (NCBI): domain Bacteria; kingdom Pseudomonadati; phylum Pseudomonadota; class Gammaproteobacteria; order Lysobacterales; family Lysobacteraceae; genus Pseudoxanthomonas; species Pseudoxanthomonas sp. 22568. Next base: position 170,685 of record NZ_JBQENC010000001.1, on the reverse strand, counting down.
GACGACGTTGCCGGATCGGGTCCGGATCACCGACCGGACGCCCCCCAACCTGGCCCAGGCCGACCTCCGCTTCAGCGCGGACGCCATTGAAGTGGTGGCGGTGGCTGAACGGGAAACATTCTGCGGCAACCTGGTGATTCCCAATCTCCGTGGCATGGATATCCCGAAAGCCCGGAAGATCCTGGCCAAGGCGGGCTGGCGCCCGGCTCCGCCAGCGGCGACGGACGAGGAAGACCGCTTCGACGCCGCCGCGGGTTATCGCGCCAAGGGCCTGACCGAATTCGAGACCTGCTCCGGCACCGGCTATGGCTTCTGCGCGGTGAACTATGAACGTGCCGACGGCGCGCAACTGCACGTGACCACGCTCGGCGACGAGCCGCCCACCGTCTCCGCCTACGACGTCCAGTGCGAGGCCCGGTGAACCCTCCGGATGTTTTTGCCCTGCCCGGGGAAATTCCGTAGAATGCCCGACTCCCCGCGGACCGGCCGGTCCCTGGGGACCCGGAGAGGTGTCCGAGTGGTTGAAGGAGCACGCCTGGAAAGTGTGTAAGCGTCTAAACCGCGCTTCGGGGGTTCGAATCCCCCTCTCTCCGCCAGATTTCAGAAACCCCTGAGCAATCAGGGGTTTTTTATTGGGCGCATGGAAGAAAGGAAATCCGGTGCGTCTGGTTTGTGCCATCGCGTTGAACGTTCTGATGTCTCGGAACAATCCTATTCCCCACTCATCTTTCAAAGGACTAGGTTCCGCCCATGGGTGTTCTATTGCGGCCGTTCAGGGCATTCAACCGAGTCACTCCTGCCACGCCTGCCAGATACCCATCCTCCGGCACGGGGGTCGTGCCGTTACGGGAGAAATGTCATGAGAGTATTGTCAGCGGAAGAGGTTGCCGTGGTCGGTGGTGGCCTGCGGCAGGTGTTTTGGGGCTTCATCTCCAATCTGATCTACGACGCAGCCAGAGGCATCGCCGACATGGACCATGATGCTTCGTCGTTCCAATCCGGCGAAGCCACGCTGGTGTCCAATACCTACGGCGCCTGATGACGTTCTGGAAAGTAAACAGCACCCGGCCAAGCCGGGTGCTGTTTCGTCCTGTCCCGTGGCGGTCGACAGCATGATGGGTTGGCATCGGCGTATTGCATGCACGGATTGCGCTTCTCTCAGCGCTCGCCAGTTATTGACGCTTCCTCCCCTGCTCGCCTTGCTCACCCTCACATTGGCGGCAGGAGCAGCGTTGGTGTTGCAGTATCTGGGCATTTCTCCAGTCGACACGTCATTGGCAAACAACAAACTCGCCGGTTGGGATTGGCCGGGAATCGTGCTGTTCTCGCCATTGCTGGAAACCCTGCTGCTCGGTGGTGCGTTCAAACTGATGGCATCTCGCCTCGACCGACGGCTTGCCGCCCTGTTGGCGGCCCTGCTGCTTGCGGGCATGCACGAATGGTACGCGGGCGGCTGGGGATGGGTGGTCCTGGCGCCGCTCTGCGTGTTTACCGCCCCTTTTGCGCTGATCCGGCGTTTCCGCGATGCCGCGTTGCTGGGAGGGTTGACCCATGCCTTCCACAACTTCTATGCCTGCATCCTGATTTCCTGGATTCCCGCCTAACGGGAATCCTTGCCTACGCGAGTGGCGCATGGGACAATGCGCGACTTGCTGGTCCTCCCGCTCTTTTGGCGCAACCTTCTGAATTGGTTGTGGTTTTGAGTCGAGCGAGCCGCTTTTGCGCAGCTCGATAGGATGGATTCGGCACGCCGCCGAAAGGCGCGCTGTCTATGGTGACCCCGTCGGTCCCTCGCGACGCTAGGTTGAAAACCCCGCCAGGGCCGGAAGGCAGCAACGGTATCGACTGATGCGGGCGCCGAGGTCAACCGGCGGGGTCATCGCCTTTTCCGACCCTGTAGCGCCGAGCTTGTCTCGACGGCGGAAGGTCACCGGCATTCGGACCGTTCAAGCGGAGCGAGCTCCGCTCTACGGGAACAGGACCACCGCGCCGGGTTCGCGGCCGGTGACCCAGTAATCGATGACCTGCCATTTCTGGGTGTCCACCACGGCGATGCGATCACCGCCACTGAGCGCGATGTAGGCGCGCGGTTTCACCGGATCGACGGTGATGCCGATCGGCAGTGCACCTCGGCCCAGGGCGGTGTCGCGAATGTCCATGCCTTCGCGCGTCAGCGGCACGCGGGTCAGCGCGAGCTTGGTGCGGGCGTCGAAGACCTGGAGTTCGGCGTTGCGGGCGTTGACCACGCAGGCATGGCGCCCATCGGAGGTGAACGCCACGCGCAACGGAAAGCCGCGACTGGACATGCGTCGCCGCACCGCCAGCGTGTTGGGATCGTGCACGGTCACGGTGCCCTCGTCGCGATTGGCGACCCACAGTTCCAGGCCATCCGGGCGCAGGGCGATGCCTTCGGCGCCCTTGCCCGCCGGTCGCTCCAGCAGGAGCTTGCCCGCCACCAGATCGACGCGGCTGACCGTGCCGCGTCCCAGCTTGCTGACGTAGGCATGGCGACGATCCGCGCTGACGGCCAGCATGTGGCCGATGCCGTCGCCGATATCGATGGCGCGGGTCACCTTGCCTTCGTCCACGTCCACCAGCAGCAGGCTGGCGCTGCCCTCGGCAGTGACCACCACGCGCCCGGCGTCCAGGAAACGGATGCCGTGCGGCGCGCCGTGGGTACCCAGATCGATGGTGCGGGTTGGGCGGCCCGCGTGCAGGTCCAGCACCGACAGCGTGCTGCCGGATACTTCGCTGCCGTAGTTGCTGACCACCGCGGTGCGGCCGTCCGGCGAGATCGCGATTTCATGCGGGGAATCGCCGGTGCGGTATTCCCCGCGCTTGCGACCGTCCTGCGCGGACAGTCGCCAGACGCTGTCGGCGGACTGGTTGCTGACCAGCAGATCCGCGCACCATCCGGACAACGGCGCGCACAGCGCCAACCACAACAGCAAACGTCCCTGTTCCCTGTTCCGCGTAAGCATCCTTTCCTCAATCCGTTGTTGGTGTCGGGTGCAACCAGCCGGCATCGCCGGCCACATAGCGTTCGTGCTTCCAGATCGGCACGCGCGATTTCACTTCGTCGATGATCCAGCGGCAGGCGGCGAAGGCCGCGTCGCGATGGCCGGCATTCACTCCGACCCAGACCGCGAGGTCGCCGATGGCCAGTTCGCCGATCCGGTGCACGCAGCGCGCGTCGTGGATGGCGAACCGTTCGCAGGCTTCGGCCAGGATCCGCTCGCCTTCCTTCTCCGCCAGTTCCACATAGGCTTCATAACGCAAACCGTTCACGGCGCGGCCATCGTTGTGGTTGCGCACCCAGCCTTCGAAGGCGGCGAACGCGCCAGCGCGCTCGTCCAGCAACGCCGAGCGCAGCGGCGCCGGATCGAATGGAATGTCGCTCAGGGCAAAACGCGGCATGGCTCAGCCTCCGCTCACCGGCGGAATGAACGCGACCTCGCTACCTTCGCGCGGTGCGTCCTCCCAACGGGCGAAATCCCCGTCCACCGCCACGCGCAGGTGGGCGACGGGCAGACGAAAGCCGTGGCGCGCCTGCAACTCGGCGTAGACGCCGCGCAGATCCGGCGCGCCGGTGATCAGGGTTTCCTCGGCCACGCCGGCGGCATCGCGCAGGCTGGCGAAGTAACGCACGATCAGCCGCCGGTTCATGCCAGCGTCCCCACGTCGCGCTTGCCGCCGCGCTTGCCGAGCAGGCGCGCCGGTCCCAGCACGATGGCGTGCGACAGCGCCTTGCACATGTCGTACACGGTCAGCGCGGCCACGGTGGCGCCGGTCAACGCCTCCATCTCCACGCCGGTGCGATGGATGGTGCGCACCGTGCAGCGGATGTCCAGGCTGCGCTCGTCATGCCAGTCGATGGCGATGCGGCAGCCGTCGATGGGCAGCGGATGACAGAACGGAATCAGTTCGTGCGTGCGCTTGACCGCCATGGTGCCGGCGATGATGGCGGTATCGACGATGCCGCCCTTGGCGCTGCGCAGGCCATTGGCGCGTAGTTGCTGCGCGACGGCGGCCGGGAACTTCACCCGGCATTCCGCGCTCGCCTCGCGCGCGGTCGCCGGCTTGGCGGACACGTCCACCATCGCCGGGCGTCCGGCGGCGTCGAGGTGCGTCAGCGCGGGGGTCGGTTTCTTCATGGGTCGACATGCGGTCCAGGCCGCACATGGTAGCGTCCGGCGCGGGCGGCGCACATCCGGGATCAGCCGCCGATCAGGTACATCTCGACCGGCCGGCCATGGCGGGCGCCGGTCTGGCCGCGCTGCTCGCTGTAGCGGTCCTCGCGCGAGCGCCACAGCGAGGCCACGTGCGTCGTCAGCTCGTGCTCGCCCCGTGCCAGTGCCGGGCGCAGGTCGGCGCCGTCGCTGGCGAACAGGCAGGTATACAGGTGGCCATCGGCCGACACCCGCGCCCGGTGGCAGTCACCGCAGAACGGCGCGCTGACCGAGCTGACGAAACCGATTTCGCCCTGGCCATCGTCGAAGGCGTGTCGCTCGGCCACCTCGCCCCGGTAGTTGGCCTGCACCGGATGCAGCGGCCAGCGCGCGGCGATGCGATCGCGCAGTTCCGCCGACGGCACCATCTGGTCGCGCCGCCAGCCGTTGCGGGTGCCCACGTCCATGTACTCGATGAAGCGCACCACGTGGCCGCTGCCGCGGAAGTGTTCCAGCAGCGGCAGCACCTGCCGCTCGTTGAGGCCGCGCTGGACCACGCAGTTGATCTTGAGCCGCTCGAAACCCGCGGCCACCGCCGCGTCGATGCCGGCCAGCACGTCCTGCACGCGGCCGCGGCCGCCGGACATGGCCGCGAACACGTCCGGATCCAGCGCATCCAGGCTGACGGTCAGGCGACGCAGGCCGGCCTGCTTCAATGCCGCCGCCTGCGCGCGCAGCAGCGTGCCGTTGGTGGTCAGCGCCACGTCGTCCAGGCCCGGCAGGCGGGTCAGGCGGGCGACCAGATCCGGCAGGCCCTTGCGCAGCAGCGGCTCGCCGCCGGTGAGGCGCAGCTTGGTGACGCCCAGCGAAATGAAGGCACGCACCAGCGTTTCGATCTGGTCGAAGGACAACCGCGAGGCGGCGTCCAGCCCATAGTCGTCCGGCACCCGATCGGCCGGCATGCAATAGCCGCAGCGGAAGTTGCACGCTTCGATCACCGACAGGCGCAGGTCGCGCAACGGCCGGCCCAGGCGGTCTTCGGGCGGTGGCGGGATCGCGTTCACGGTGTTTCCATCCCGTCGCGCGGCGGCTTCAACGACAGCGCCTGCCCGGGTTCGGCGACCTGATGGCCACGCGCGCGCATCGCCGCGCCGTCGGCGGCGCTGGCGTAGTGGTACAGCACGCAGCGCGCCAGCAACGCCGGCGGGTACTCGCGTTCCAGATCCTCGATCCCGCTGTGCGAGGGATTGCCGTGCAGCGCGCAGTCGTGCGCGATCACTTCATCGGCATCGGCGAAGCGCGCCAGCATCTCCGGAATCGGCCGGGTGTCGCCGGTCCACACCAGGCTGCCGGGCAGGCGCAGGCCGAACGCGGTCTCCGGCCAGTGGTGGCGCACCGGAAATGCCTCCAGCCGCACCCCCTCGTGCCAGAACGCGCCGCCGACCGGAATCAGCTGGAACGCGTCCCAGAAATTGGCGCCGCCCTCGGCCAGCACGTTGGGATACTCGCCCACCCGCTGGTGCAGCAGTGGCACCACCGGCGCGGGCACGTACAGGCGTACGCGGCCCCGGCGCGAAGGCTCGAAATAGTGACCGACGAACAGGCGCTCGAAGCCGGCCACATGATCCAGGTGCACATGGGTCACGAACAGCGCCTGCGGCCATTCGCCGTAGTGTTCGAGGAACGCGGTCAGGCCTTCGCCGCCGCAGTCGACGGTCAGCCAGGGGCGGCCGTCGCGCTCGATCGTGGCCATCGCCGACCCCAGCGCCACCGCCGTCGCACTGCCCACGCCATGGAAGCGCAGCCGCCAGTCCATCTCAGAAACCCCGTGACCAGGCCTGATCATAGGCCCGGCGCAGGCGGGCGAAGTCCTGGCGCACGTCCTCGCCGGACCGCGATCCGCGCAGCTTCAGCAACGAGCGCAGCAGGCGCGCCAGGTTCTGTTCGCGCCAGCCGGTGGCCGGAATGCGCAGGCGGCCGCGATCGAAGTCGATCAGCCAGCCCTTGCCCTGCTCGTCGAACAGGATGTTGTGGGCGTTGAGGTCGGCATGCTGGAGCCCGGCCCGGTGGAAGCGGGCAATCAGCCGGCCGGCCTCTTCCCAGGGTGCGCGCAGTTCCTGCGCGAGGGCGGCCAGCGAGGTCACCCCGGCCAGCCGCTCCATCAGCAGGGCGGCGCGGTAGAACATGCCTTCGTGGACGTATTGGGCCGCGACCGGCTGCGGCACCGGCAGGCCGCGCGCCAGCAGCGCGCGCATCAGCCGGAACTCGGCGAAACTGCGGGTCTTGTCCGGGCCTCGCCACAGGTAGCGGTCCCGGCTGGCGCGCGCGGCCAGGCCGCCGCGCAGGTAGCGCCGCAGCACGCACTGGCTGGACGGCGCTTCGATGAACCAGGCCCCGCCGCGCCCGCCATCGCCGACCGGTTGGGCGCGATCGCCCCACTTCTCCGGCACGAACCAGTCCGGATTGGCTTGCCGCAGGTGCTGGCGGTCGAACAGAATCGCACCGTATCCGCGGCCTTCGCGGAACGGCGTCAGGGATTCCGTGGCGTCGAAACTGACCATCCAGCGAGTCTAACAACTCTTGTCCGCCATCCCCCAATCGATCTGCCTGCTGCGCCTGTCGGCGCTCGGCGACGTGACCCACGTGGTGCCGCTGGTGCGCACCCTGCAGCGGCACTGGCCGCGGACCCGCCTGCACTGGGTCATCGACAAGGCCGGGCACAAGCTGCTGGACGGCCTGGAGGGCGTGACCTTCCACACCTACGACAAGCGCAGCGGCCTGGCCGGCATGCGCGCCCTGCGCCGGGAGCTGCCGGCCGGCGGCTTCGACGTGTTGCTGCAGATGCAGGTGGCCCTGCGCGCCAACGTGCTGTCGGCCTTCATCCCGGCCCGGCGTCGCATCGGCTACGACCACGCGCGCTCGAAGGACCTGCATGGCCTCTTCATCAACGAACGCATCCCGGATCGGCCCGGCATCCATGTGCTGGACGCGATCGGCAGCTTCTGCGAACCGCTGGGCCTGAAACAGGACCAGGTGATCTGGGACCTGCCCTATCCGCAGGAAGCACGCGACTGGGCCGCCGCGCAGTGGCCGCGGGACGGCGCCCCGGTGCTGATGATTTCCCCGTGCTCCAGCCACGTGCGCCGCAACTGGCACGCGGACCGCTACGCCGCGCTCGCCGATCACGCCGCCGGCCATGGCTGGCGCGTGGTCCTGTGCGGTGGCCGCAGCGATCTGGAGCGCAGCACCACCGACACGATTCTCGCCGCGATGCGCGCGCCGGCCCTGGACCTGGTCGGCAAGGACACGCTGAAGCAGTTGCCCGCGCTGCTGGAGCGCGCCGACCTGCTGGTCACGCCGGACTCCGGCCCGATGCATATCGCCAACGCGGTCGGTACCAAGGTGCTGGGCCTGCACGCGGCCAGCAATCCGCGCCGCAGCGGCCCCTATTCGGATATCCGCTACTGCGTGGACCGCTATGACGCCGCCGCGCGCAAATACCTGGGCAAACCTGCCGACGCGTTGAGGTGGGGCACCAAGATCGAGTTCGACGAGGTGATGGATCTGGTCACCGTCGAAGATGCGATCGCGGCGTTCGAGCGGTATCGGGCCGATACGTTGGTGGACAAGCCTTGACCGGGCCGTCCCTCCCGCTCGACCAGGACATCGAGTGGCGGGTGGGACGCAACCTGCTGGTGTTCCAGCGGATCGAACTGAACCTGAAGTTTTATTTGGCCCAAAGCCAAGTTTCGGGAGCCTTGGACGATCTGCCGGTGGAAGCCCGTTTACAAGTCGAGGTCGCCATGAAGCAGACGCTGGGGCAAGCTACGCGCCAGCTTGTCCAGCGAGAAGTGGAAGGGGACAGCAATGCATCCCTGCCGGAGAACAATTTCCGTTTCAGTGCGCGCTACACCTATTCCGACACCGAGGCAAGGCAACAGGCCCACGAAGCGTTCGACCGCATCGTGAAGATGCGCAACGAGCTTATCCATGAATTCCTCGTCAAGTTTCCCCTTGCCCAGCGCGATGAGGACACGGAGGTGACTGCCTACCTGGACGCCCAGTACAAGAGCGCCTGCGCCGTGCTTTCGGATACCCGGGCTCGGCTGCAAGAATTTTATGAACTCCGCAAATCGTTCGCGGAGTACCTCGCCTCTCCCACACTCGCACGGATAATCGCCGCAGATGGCGCGTCCGGCGAGTAAGCTGTTTGAACGCCTGCTGCCAGTTCATCCGCCCATGTCGCTCGCCACCTTGCTTGGAACCGAACTACCGCTGTTGCAGGCGCCGATGGCCGGCGTGCAGGGCAGCCGGCTGGCCGTCGCGGTGAGCCAGGCCGGCGGTCTCGGCGCCCTGCCCTGCGCGATGCTGTCAGCGGACGCCGTCCGCGCGGAAGTCGCGGCCATCCGCGCGCAGACCGAAGCGCCATTCAATCTCAATTTCTTCTGCCATGCGCCGCCGCAACCGGATCCGGCGCGTGAAGCCGCCTGGCGGCTCAGACTCACCGCCGACTACGCCCGCTTCGGCCTGGATCCGGATGCCTTTCCGGCCGGCGCGGGACGGCGGCCTTTCGATGCCGATCTGCTGGCGCTGGTGCGCGAACTGCACCCGCCCGTGATCAGCTTCCATTTCGGCCTGCCGGATGAGGCGCTGCTCGCGCCGCTGCGCGAATGGGGCTGCAAGTTGCTGGCCTCGGCCACCACGGTGGAGGAAGCGCGCTGGCTGGAGGCGCGCGGCGTCGATGCAATCATCGCGCAGGGACTGGAAGCCGGCGGGCACCGCGGCCTGTTCCTCACCGACGACCTCACCACCCAGTCCGGCACCTTCACCCTCTTGCCGCAGGTGGCCGCGGCGGTACGCTGTCCGGTGATTGCCGCCGGCGGCATCGCCGACGCGGCCGGCGTGGCGGCGGCGATGGCGCTAGGGGCGGCCGGCGTGCAGATCGGCACCGCGTTCCTGTTGTGTCCCGAGGCCGATACCGGTCCGCTGCACCGCGCGGCCCTGCAAAGCCCGGCGGCAGCGCACACCGCGCTGACCAACGTGTTCACCGGACGTCCCGCGCGCGGCATCGTCAACCACGCGATGCGCACGCTGGGGCCGATGGCGACTGACGCGCCCGCGTTTCCGCTCGCAAGCGCGGCCACGGCGCCCTTGCGGCAAGCGGCCGAGGCGCGTGGCAGCGGCGACTATTCGCCGCTGTGGGCCGGCCAGAACGTGTCCGGCGCGCAGGCGATACCCGCGGCGCAAATGGTGTGGGATCTGGCACGGGGATTCGGCACGCAGGAACCGACCTGCCTGGTGTAGTCCCGCGTGCGGTGATTACGGCACCGCGCCGGTCTTGTAGTCCTGGTAGGACTTCTCTTCCACGTAGCTGGAGCCCAGCGCCAGGTTGATGTCCTTCTTGATGCGCGCGCGTTCGTCGTTCTCGAAGTAGACGCTGCGCGCCAGCCGGACGAATTCTTCATCGAACGCCTGCACCTTCTCCTTGACGCGGATGTCGTCCTCGATCACCCACAGGCGCTCGTTGACCGCCTTGAGCTGGGCGCGCAGTTCACTGATGTTGTTGACCGCCGCCGGATGCGCCATCCAGGTCTTTTCCAGTGCGCTCAGTTCGTTGCGCACGTTGGCCAGCTTGGCCGGGTCGCTCATCCGCTCGGACTTGATCTGCAGGATGGCGATCTTGTCGAGCAGTTCGCCGAAGGAAACAGGGACGAGGATTTCGGACATGGCGCGGCACCGCGAAAACGGGACGGCCAGTGTACCGGATGGCGGATACGCGCCCGCTCGCACGGCGCTAACATGGTCGCTTTCCGCATCGGGATGTCCTCCATGAATTCATCGGCCCAACGGGTTGTCGTCACCGGCGCTTTCGGCGCGCTTGGCCGGGTGGTGGTGCAATCGCTGGTCGCTTCGGGCGCGACGGTGGCGGCGCTGGATCACGCGCCCGCTCCCGCCGAAACCACCGCCGGCGTGCATGCCTTCGGCGGCATCGACCTGGCCGATGCCGAGGCGGCAAAAACCGCGCTGGAGCAGGCCAGGCAGGCGCTCGGCGGCATCGACGCGCTGGTGAACATCGCCGGCGGCTTCCGCTGGGAAACCCTGGCCGAGGGCAGCCTGGACACCTGGGACCGGCTCTACCGGCTGAACCTGCGCACGGCCGTGGCCGCCAGCCAGGCCGCGCTGCCGTTCCTGCTCGCCGCCGGCGGCGGCCGCATCATCAACATCGGCGCGGCCGGCGCGGTCAAGGCCGGTACCGGGATGGGCGCCTACGCGGCCTCCAAGGCCGGCGTGGCGCGCCTCACCGAGGCGATGGCGGAGGAATTCAAGGATCGCGGCATCACCGTCAACGCGCTGCTGCCCAGCATCATCAACACCCCTGCCAACCGCGCCGACATGCCGGACGCCGACACCTCGCGCTGGGTGACCCCGGAACAACTGGCGGGCGTGGTCCGGTTCCTGCTGTCCGAACCGGCCGCCGCGATCACCGGCGCGCTGATTCCGGTGACTGGTCGGGTCTGAGAAGTTCCCGAAACGCAAGAGCCCCCTTGCGGGGGCCTTGTAACGTGCGGAGAGGGGGATTCACTCGGCACTGCGTGCCTCGCCCTGCGGGCGGCTTCGCCGTGCGGAACGGCTGCGCCGTTCTGTCGAACCCGTCGGGGCTCTCTCCAGATCCCCTCACTCCGCCAGATACGCAAAAGCCCCCTTGCGGGGGCCTTGTAACGTGCGGAGAGGGGGATTCACTCGGCACTGCGTGCCTCGCCCTGCGGGCGGCTTCGCCGTGCAGAACGGCTGCGCCGTTCTGTCGAACCTGTCGGGGTTCTCTCCAGATCCCCTCACTCCGCCAGATACGCAAAAGCCCCCTTGCGGGGGCCCTTGCGTATCTGGCGGAGAGGGGGGGATTCGAACCCCCGATACGCTATTAACGTATGCCTGATTTCGAGTCAGGTACATTCAACCACTCTGCCACCTCTCCGGTGGTCCCCGGCGCGCGGCCGGGGGCGTGAATGATACGGGTCGGACCCTCCGCCGACAAGCCGAAGCTGAAGATTCCGGCCGGATTCGTCGTTTCCCACTGAACGAAAACTCTCCCGGGCTCGCTTTTGCTTGCCCGCTGTCCGTTTCGCCCGGATCATTCCGTATCAACCAGCAGGGAACTTCCCTCCCCCGCTCCCACCATCAGGACATCAATGATCGAATTCGGGCACATCACCCACGTAGGCCTCAGAAGGGAGCTGAACGAGGACACCTACTACGGCGACAGCGAGCTGGGACTGTGGCTGGTGGCCGATGGCATGGGGGGGCACGCCTGCGGCGAGGTGGCCAGCGCGCTGGCGCGCGAGACCATCGTGCGCGAGATCCGCGATGGCACGCCGCTGCACCAGGCCATCCGCATCGCCGACGAGGAAATCATCCGCACCTCCCGGCGCCGCAACGACACCCTGCCGATGGGCACCACGGTGGTCGCCGCGCGGGTCCAGGGCAACCGTTTCGAGGTGGCGTGGGTCGGCGACAGCCGCGCCTACCTGTGGCGCGACGGCCAGTTGGCCCAATTGAGCCAGGACCACAGCTACGTGCAGGAACTGATCGCACAGGGTTCGCTGACCAGCGAACAGGCACGCTCGCATCCGCACCGCAACGTGGTGACCCAGGCGCTGGGCGTGACCGACCCGACCCACCTCAACGTGGAAACCCTCACCGGCGAACTGCGTCCGGGCATGCAGTTGCTCCTGTGCAGCGACGGGCTGACCGAGGAAGTGGACGATCGCAGCATCGCGGACACCCTGAGGCTGTCCGACTGCAGCGCGCAGGAATGCGTGGATTGCCTGATCGCCGCGGCCCTCGATGGCGGCGGTTCGGACAACGTCACCGCCATCCTGGTGCGCTGCCACTGACGTAGAGCGGAGCTTGCTCCGCTTGCCGCCGGATCTCCGCCCCGGTTCGCCGAGCAAGCTCGGCGCTACGAGGTATGTTGCCTGCTCCGCCCTGAGATTCAGGCGATGGCGGTTTCGGCCATGGCCGGGGTGTCGAGTTCGTCCCACAACGCCTTGCCGGCTTTCTTGCGCAGTTTTTCCAGGCGCGCCTCGTGCGCGGCCTGTTCCGCCTCGCCGATCTGCACGCGCGGGCGCGGGCCGGCGGCCAGGCCGCTGAAATCGGCCGCCACCACCGCCGCGCCGGAACTCGGTTCGTCCAGGCCGGCAAAGCCGATTTCCCGCTGGCCGGCGGTCAGCGCGAGGTAGACATCGCAGAGCAGCTGGGCGTCGAGCAGCGCGCCGTGCAACTGGCGATGGGTGTTGTCCACGCCCAGCCGCTTGCACAGCGCGTCCAGCGAATTGCGCTGTCCCGGGAAGCGTTGGCGCGCCAGCAGCAGCGAGTCCTCCACGGTCACCCGATCCTGCAGGCGCCCGTAGTGCTCGCCCAGCAACGACAGTTCGTAGTCGAGGAAGCCCACGTCGAACGCGGCGTTGTGGATGATCAGTTCCGCGCCGTCGATGAAGGCGAGGAACTCGTCGGCGATCTGCGCGAACAGCGGCTTGTCCGACAGGAAATCCAGGCTCAGGCCGGTGACCTCCGCCGCGCCCTGCTCGAACTCGCGCTGCGGATGGATGTACTGGTGGTAGGTGCGGCCGGTGGGCCGGCGTTCGAGCAGTTCGACGCAACCGATTTCCACGATGCGGTTGCCCTTCTTCCATTCCAGGCCGGTGGTTTCGGTGTCGAGGATGATCTGTCGCATGCGTCTGTCTTGCCTATTGCTTGTCTGATTGCCAGGCGAACAACTTCAGTTCGATGTCGTCCGCCACCAGCCGGACCATTTCACGGTACCCGAAATCCAGGCCCCGCAGGGTCCGGATCGAGGCCGCATTGTCCGGGTCCACCACCGCCAGCACAGTGGCGATGCCCTGTTCGCGCGCCGCAGCGAGCACTGCCCGCGCGGCCTCGGCCACGTAACCATGGCCACGAAAACGCGGCAGCAGGGCGTAACCGAGATCGGGATGCGCCAGCGGCGGCCGCTTGATCAACCCGCACATGCCCACCGCCGCGCCGTCCTCGCGCCGTTCCACCCGATACAGGCCGAAACCGTTGAGCCGGTAGCTCGCCACCGGTCCGTCGCGCAGGTAGTCGACTGCCTGCGCCAGCGAATGCACGCCGCGGTCGCCGATGTAGCGGAGGAAATCCGGGTCGTTGAGCAGTTCCAGCACGAAGGCGGTATCGCCGGGTGCATGCTCGGACAGCTCGAACAGGCGCAGGCGCTCGGTTTCGAGCACGGGTGAAAGATTCATGCCGCTTACTTTACCGCGCCGCCGTCTCGGAACCTGAGCGCCTGCATGCGCGCCAGCTGATCGACGCGTTCGTTGTCCGGGTCCCCGTTGTGGCCCTTCACCCAGTGCCATTCGATGCGATGGCGCCGGGTCGCCTCGTGCAGGCGCTCCCACAGATCACGATTCTTGACCGGGTCGCCGGCGGCGGTCTTCCAGTTGCGCCGCACCCAGTTGGGCATCCATTCGGTGATGCCCTGGCGCACGTACTGGGAATCGATGTACAGCGCGACCGCGCATCCCTCGGTGAGGGTCTCCAGCGCCACGATCGCCGCCATCAGCTCCATCCGGTTGTTGGTGGTCTGGGCTTCGCCCCCGGAAAGTTCGCGCTCCTTCTTCTGGTAGCGCAACAGGGCGGCCCAGCCCCCGGGCCCGGGATTGCCCAGGCAGGAGCCGTCGGTATGGATGGAAATCTGCTTCATTGCTTCCTGTGCGTTGTGGGTTCAGGCGTGCGCCGCGCCGGTGTTCCAGCGACGCCGGGCCGGCGCGGGCGGAATCAGGGCGGCGACGCGTTTTTCGGCTTCCAGCACGCAGACCGCGCGGAACCGGTTGAAGGAAAGGTGCGGCGCCATCGCGGTGCCGCGCAGCAGCGGCCCCTGGTAGCCGGCTCCGGCGGCGAGCGGGTGCAGGCCGGCCTGGCGAAGCGCGCTCTGCCAGCTGGCGGCATCGCGGACCCGCAGGGCGGCACCGCGCCAGCGCCACCGGTACGGGCTGAGGGGGTTGAGCGTGTACAGGCGCAGGCGTCCGCCGGGGGCGAGCACGCGCGCGCACTCGCCCAGCAGATCCGTCGCCGAACCGGCCTCCGGCACGTGCTGGACGACGATGCTGCCGAAGGCCTCGCTGGGCAGCGGCAAGGGCAGTTCGCAGCGCAGATCGCCGCTGAAGCCCTCCGGATGCCGCCACAGCCACAACTGCCGGCTGAAGCCGTGGAGCACGACCGGCGGGCGCGCCGGGGCCGGGGAGAGCCACAGCGCCGGCTGGGCTGGCCGCAGCGTCAGCCATTGGCCGGCGGCGACGGTCTCGGCTGCCAGCAGGGCCTGCCCGCGCCCGGCATCGAACCATGCCAGGGCATCGGGTTGACGGCTGAACTCGAAGGCAGGCATGTTCGGGATTGTAGTGGACGACCCTTCCAGCGTCCCTCCCCAAAACCATCGCCCATGCGCCTGACCGCCCTGCCCGCCTTCGACGACAACTACATCTGGGCGCTGGCCGACGACGACGGCGATGCGCTGATCGTGGACCCCGGGGACGCCGCGCCGGTCCTGGCCGCCGCCGACCAGGGCCTGTGGCCCGCGGCGGTCCTGCTGACCCATCACCACAACGACCATATCGGCGGCGTGGCGGCGCTGCGCGCCCGCTGGCCGACCCTGCCGGTCTACGCGCCGGAGGACGAGCGGATTCCGTTCGACTGTGTGCGGGTGGGCGATGGCGCCCGCGTGGCGCTGAAGAACTGGCGCCTGGAGGTGCTGGCCGTGCCCGGCCATACCCGCAGCCACATCGCCTATCTGGGCGGAGGCCAGGACCAGGATCACCTGTTCTGCGGCGACACCTTGTTCAGCCTGGGCTGTGGGCGCATGTTCGAAGGTACGCCGTCCCAGATGCTGGGGTCGCTGGACCGCCTGGCCGCCCTGCCCGGCTCGACCGCGGTCTGCTGCGGCCACGAGTACACCCTGGCCAACGCCGCATTCGCCCGCGCGGTGGATCTCGCCAACGAGGCCCTGCGTCGCAGAACCGAGGAAGTCCACGCCATGCGCCAAGCCGGCCGTCCGACCCTGCCGTCGACCCTGGCCCAGGAAACCGCGACCAACCCGTTCCTGCGGGTGGACAGCGAGGCCGTGCGCGCGGCCGTGGCGCACCGGCTGGGGCGCGCGCCCATCGACCGGGTCGAGACCTTCGCCGAACTGCGGCGCTGGAAGGACCAGTTCCGCGCATGAACCGGCGCGGCCCGCTTCCTGGCCTGCGAGCCGGCCTGCTCGCGCTGGCCTGCAGCGCCGGCCTGGGCCTGGCACTGCCGCCGGCACAGGCGAGCCAGCCTTCGGCCCCCCCCATCGAACTGGTCACGGTGCCTCCCAGCCAGCAGGAAAGCGGGCTGGAGATCTACCAGCGGTTCCGCGACGGCCTGGCCGAACCGCAATGCGATGCCGCCGCCACCGGCCCGCGCTGGAAGAAGCACTTCGCCCACGCGCCGAGCCAACTGGTCAAATCGGACGACGTGCTACCGCTGTTCGGTTATGTCGTGGACGCGCTGCGCGAGGCGCACCTGCCCACCGAGTTCGCACTCATCCCCTTCGTGGAAAGCGGCTACAAGCCCGGCGCGCGCAACGCCAGCGGTCCCGCGGGCCTGTGGCAGTTCATCGGCATCACCGCACGGAACCATGGTGTGCCGGTGCGCGAAAGCTACGACGGCCGGCTCTCGCCGGTGGATTCCACCCAGGCCGCGGTGCGTTACCTCAAGACCCTCCATGGCATGTTCGGCGGCGATTGGCGGCTGGCGGTGATGGCCTACAACGCCGGCGAGTACCGGGTGCTGCAGTCGATGCGCCGCGCCGGCATGAATGCGCAGAACGCCCGCCCGGCCGAGCTGCCCGGGTTGTCCAGCATCACCTACGCCTACGTCGAAAAGCTGCATGCGTTGGCCTGCATCTTCGAACAGGCCGACGATCGCGGCGAATGGCTGAAACGGCTGGACCGTCCAGTGCCTCGCCTGTCAGCGCACGCCTTGCCCCGCGATGCCGCCAGTCTGGAGCGCTGGGCGGAGGCCAACGGTCACGACAGCGCCCTGCTCAAGCGCCTGAATCCGGCCTTGGGCAAGGGTGTCCCGCGCCTGGACAAGCCGGTCAGGATTCTCGCTCCCGATTCCCGGGGCATCGTGGCGGCATCCTCGACCCGGCTTGCCGACGCGCCGGTCGAAGCGGAGTCCGGACCGGATCCGTCCGCCGCCGGCATCGGCGCCGCCGCAAGCGCTTCGCCGCCGTCGCGGGACACCAGCGTCGCCAGCGCATCCCGGCGCTCGCACACCGTTCGTGCCGGCGAATCCGCCTGGACCATCGCGCGGCGGTACGGCCTCAGGCCGCAGCAGTTGCTATCGCGCAATGGGCTGAAGTCCGACGCCATCCTGCGCCCGGGCATGGTGCTGGCGCTGGACGAAAGCCAGCCCTGACGACAGGACGGCTCTCGGTCCTTCCGGATCGAGGTCATGCCGGCTCCGCGCCGATGCCGTGTGGCGCAAAAGACCCGATAAAAAAGCCCGGCGTTTGCCGGGCTTTTTCGTTCACCGCGTCGGTCGAACGCCTTACAGGCGATCTTCCATCACGGTGACCTTGTACTGCTTGCGCATGGTGTCGATGAAACCCTGGGTGGCGACGCCGCCGCCCAGTTGGATCAGCTGCTGCTTCATGCCATCGCGCTGCTCGGCCGGCACCTGCGCGGCATCGCCGTCGGTGACCTTGGTGACCGCGAACACGGCGAACGCGCCACCGCCCAGCGCGACCTTGCCGGTCGACGCCTTGCCCGCGGCCGGACGCGGCACCGCGAAGATCGCCTCGTTGCCTTCCGCGGTCGGCACCGGCATGCCGCGCGGCATGCCCGGCATTTCGTTGAACTGGAGCTTGTCGGCGGTGGCAATCGCCTGCAGCGTCTCGCCCTTGGCGATGCGCGCCAGCACCGCGTCGGCGGTGGCGGCGGTGGCCTTCTCCTGGCGATCGGCGCGGATCGCGGCGATCACCGCGTCACGGACCTGGGCCAGCGGCTGCGGCTGCTCCGGCGTGTGGCCGACCACGCGGATCACCACGCTGTGGCTGGGCGCGATCTCGATCGGATCGCTGACCGTGCCATCCTGCACCAGCGCCTCGGAGAACGCGCTGCGCAGCACCGCCGGGTTGGCGGCGATGCCGCTGGCGTTGGCGCGCGAGAACGGCCCGATCTTCTGCACCGGCAGGCCAACGGCCTTCGCGGCCGGCTCCAGCGCGGTGGGGTTCTTCAGCACTTCGTTGACGAGTTTGCCGGCCAGTTCGTTGTAGGCCCGCTCGGCGTCGGCGGTGGCCTGCTCGCGGGCGAGTTCGTCGCGGACCTCCTCGAAGCTCTTGCCCTGGCCCGGCTTGATCTCGTTTAGCTTCAGCACGTGATAGCCGAAGTCGCTCTTGACCGGGCCACGGATCTCGCCGGCCTGCATGGCGAACGCGGCGTCCTCGAACGGCTTGACCATCGATCCGTCGCGCGCGAACGCCGGCAGCAGGCCACCGGTGTCCTTGGAACCCGGATCTTCCGAATTGGCCTTGGCCAGCGCGGCGAAGTCGGCGCCCTGCCTGGCCTGCGCGGCCAGCGCGGCGGCCTTGTCCTCGGCCTTCTTCAAGGTGGCGGCGTCGGCACCGGCCGGCGCGCCGATCAGGATGTGCGATACCACGCGCTGTTCCGGCGCCACGAAGCGGTTCTTCTCGGTTTCATAGCGCTTGCGCAGGGTCGCCTCGTCCGGCGCCACGGCACCCGGCAGGGTCGCGCCGTTGACCTCGACATACTCCAGCGAGACCGTTTCCGGCTGGCGGTACTCGGCCTTGTGGCCGTCATACCACTTCTGGATATCGGCGTCGGACACCGGCGCGGTATCCGGTGCGGCCGGCGGCACCAGCGCCAGGCCCACGTCGCGGGTCTGCGCCAGCAGCTTGAACAACCGCTCCAGTTCGCCCTTGGTGACGAAATCGGAGGTGCCGATGCCTTCGGGCATCACCATCATCTTCAGGCGCTCGCGTTCCTGCTCCTGGAACTTCAGCGGCGACAGCGCCGGCACCTGCGAAGCCAGCACCAGCTGGTAGCGTTCGGCATTGAATTTGCCGTCGACCTGGAAGGCCGGTTCGGCGGCGATGGCCTGGTTGACGGCGGCATCGCCGATCACCACGCCCGCACGTTCGGAAGCCAACGCCAGCACGCGCTGGTTGATCAGCTGCTCGAGGATCTTGAGCTTGTTTTCCTTGCTCTCGAACTCGCGCGCATCGAAATTCTCACCCAGCATCTGGCGCTGCTGCTGGCGCGCGGCCTCGAAGGTCGTACGGAATTCGTCGACCGTGATTTCCTTGCGCTGCCAGAGCCTGGACACCGGCCACCAGTTCGGCGCGGACTTCCACCAGGTGGGTGGCGCCTCGACGGTCGCGACATCATTGGCCGTGCCGCCGGTCATGTATTCGTTCACGCCGACAAAGGCGAACGGAATGATCAGCAGGCCCAGGATGAGGGTGGCGATCCACCCGGATGTCTTATCGCGGAGTTTTTGCAGCATCGATGCGTGGCTCGATTTCAGTAGCCGCGCAGTTTACCGCGCTTCGCGGTGGTTCGCCGCAACCCGGCCGCACCGCCCGGGCCCGTTCATCCACGGACGCCGGCAGCGGTCCCCGGAAAAGCAGAAAGCCCGCTTTCGCGGGCTTTCCGGGATAACTGGCGGAGTGGACGGGACTCGAACCCGCGACCTCCGGCGTGACAGGCCAGCATTCTAACCGACTGAACTACCACTCCGCGCTGAGTTGACCATTGTACGGGGCTTCCGGAAATTGTGCCAGACCGGTCGAACAGATTTTTCAGGTTCGGCCCTCTGTCGGCACCGTACCCAGGGAACCGCACCTCTCCCTGCCCGCGGTAGCCAGAAGTCTACGAGAGCCCCATCGCTTGCTACCGCCGCGCCTCCGGCGGCCTGGCCGGAATGACCAAGCAACGGCGGTCGCGGGGCCCCCGGCGCGCGTTCGGCGTCATCCCTGCCGCATCCTTTCCAGTGAAAGGTCGGCCAGACCTGTTTCGTCCGGAGCGGGTTGTTCCCTGTCCCGCCGGGACTCGTCCACCGTGGCGCACCTCCCTCTCGACGACCTGCTGCGCCCGCGCCCGCCCCCACGGCAGCCACGCGGCAGCAGCCGCGCAGAGCATTCGCTTCCATAAATCGGTCCCCTATGGCGGTGCCAGATGCCTCCCGGCCGCAACCGAATCGGAGCGGATTCGCTCGCCGCCCTTTCTTCCCGCATGGGCAAGAGATGCCTCGACACGAGCGACCGTCATTCGTCGATCTTGAGAACGAACAATGCAAACGGGCCCCGGAGTCATCCCGATAGAATCGACCTCTGTTCGCACTGCCATTGCTCTTGTGTCATGCCGCCCTCCCGCCCGCTTCGGCTCCTCACCTGGCTACTCCTGCCCATCTCGATGATCGCCTCCGGTCGTTCCGCCGATGGCGCCGCCGAGACCGGACATCCGGTGAACGCCGCGACTTCCTTCATCCCCTATCTCCATGCCGACGGCCGGTTCGGTTTTGTCGATGCTCATGAGCAGACCCCGTTCGCGAAAACCTTCGAGGATGCGCAGCCATTCACCGAAGACCGGGCCGCGGTGAAATCGGGCGGGAAATGGGGCTATATCGATCTCCGGGGCCGTTGGATCGTGCATCCGCGTTTCACCGAAGCCAGGCCATTCAGGGACGGCGTGGCCTGGGGCGCCATCGTCAAACCGTCCACCCGAAGCGGATTCATCGATTTGAATCCGTTTCATTCCGCGGGAAGCCGGAAGTGTTATCTCATCTCTCCGGACGGCCACACACGCCCCTGCGGCGGTGACTATCCGGATCGGTATGACGTGGCGTCCAGCCGTTTCCGGGAGCCGTCGTCGGATTCCCGGGAGCTTCGCGTGGTACGCGCCCCGGACCGCAAGAGCGTCGGTGTGCTCGGTACCGATGGCCGGCAAATCGTCCCGTTCGGCATCTATGACGATCTCCGATATCAATACGACAATTTTTTCGTGGTTCATCGCGTCGTCGGCGGCTGGGGCATCCTGGATGCGGCGCGCAACGTGGAGGTCGTGACCGCGGATCGGCCAAGCTTCGAGTACCTGAAATATACCTCTCCCGATCTGCCGCTCCGCCTGCTGGTCGTGCGACGGGACGACAACACCCGCTGCCTCCTCGATCACGCGGGGGCGGAACTCCATTGCGGCCTGAGCGAGGTTTCGCCTTGGGGAGAGAGTCTGATCGCCGCCAGCAACGGGCAAAAGCAATGGGGAGCTCTCGATACGCACGGACAACGGGTCATCCCGTTCCGCTATGACTCGGAATTCCGTTTCCGCGATGGCCTTGCGCGCGTGCGTCTCGATGGGGATGAGTTCTACATCGACCTTCAGGGTCGCGAGTACCGCGCATCGTCCGCGCCGGACTGACGGAAATTCAAGCGAGGCGCCATCCACGACGACGCGTTGGTCCGCGGGGCGCTACGCGACATCCGCATCGCTCCGGACGCTGGAAGCAACCACCATCGCCATCTTTCGCGCGACCGACAGGCAACAAAAAACCCCTGACTTCTCAGGGGTTTTTCATGTTCGTGGCGGAGTGGACGGGACTCGAACCCGCGACCTCCGGCGTGACAGGCCAGCATTCTAACCGACTGAACTACCACTCCGCGGAAACTTAAACAGTTGGTCCGGTTTGGTGGGTGCTGAGGGTTTCGAACCCCCGACCCTCGCCTTGTAAGGGCGACGCTCTACCGCTGAGCTAAGCACCCGTTCAACCGACCGGACTCACTCGGCAGCAGCGAGTCGATTAGTTTACGGCATCCTTCAGGGCTTTGCCAGCCTTGAAGGCGGGATTCTTGGAAGCCTTGATCTTGATGGTGTCGCCGGTCTTCGGGTTGCGGCCGGTACGGGCGGCGCGCTTGCGCACCTGGAAGGTGCCGAAGCCCACGAGGGTCACGCTGTCGCCCTTCTTCAGGGCCTTGGTGATGCTGGAAATCACGGCGTCGACGGCACGTCCAGCTTCAGCCTTG
Source organism: Pseudoxanthomonas sp. 22568 (assembly GCF_052044485.1). Taxonomy (NCBI): domain Bacteria; kingdom Pseudomonadati; phylum Pseudomonadota; class Gammaproteobacteria; order Lysobacterales; family Lysobacteraceae; genus Pseudoxanthomonas; species Pseudoxanthomonas sp. 22568. The sequence continues at coordinate 149,421 of NZ_JBQENC010000001.1, read as the reverse complement.
GACATTTCGGCTTCGTCGGCGACGGCATCAACCAATTCGGTTTTGTTCATGTAGAAACTCCTTTTGCGGAACAACCGCGGAATGTGTAACCGGAATGCGCGGGAATCTGATCGTCACGCGCTTCCGGTCGTCTTCCACGAACACGACGAGAACGATGCTCATCGTGTTTGCGGGTGACGCCGTTATACCAGCGGGTATACAGGCACGCAAGCCGAAAACCCAATAATGACGCGGGTTTTGCGGGTTTTTTACCTTCCGTGTATGCCGCGATTCAGTGCTTGACGTCGGGCTGCACGGGCGCCTTGCGGCGGGCCGGCACGCGCCGCGGCTTGCCCCCCTCGGTCGGCGCCGCAGTGGGCGCCAGCGGCCGTTCCAGCGCGAGATCCAGCACCTCATCGATCCAGCGGACCGGCACGATCTTCATGCCCTGGGTGACGTTGGCGGGAATGTCGGCGAGGTCCTTGCGGTTCTCTTCCGGGATGATCACGGTGGTGATGCCGCCGCGCAGCGCCGCCAGCAGTTTTTCCTTCAGGCCACCAATGGCGGACACGCGCCCGCGCAGGGTGATCTCGCCGGTCATTGCCACGTCGGCACGCACCGGCGTGCGGGTCAGCGTGGACACCAGCGCGGTCACCATCGCGGCACCGGCGCTGGGACCATCCTTCGGCGTCGCGCCGTCGGGCACGTGCAGGTGGACGTCGTGCTTCTGCAGGTACTCGGCATCGATGCCCAGTGCGGTGGCGCGCGCGCGCACCACCGACATCGCGGCGGCCGCGGATTCCTTCATCACGTCGCCCAGCTGGCCGGTCAGGGTCAACAGGCCCTTGCCCGGCACCAGCGCGACTTCGATCTGCAGCAGATCGCCGCCCACTTCGGTCCAGGCCAGCCCGGTGACCAGGCCAATCTCGTTCTGCTCCTCGGCGCGACCGAAATCGAAGCGGCGCACGCCGGAATACTTGTCCAGGTTCTTCGAACTGACCTGCACCAGCGCGCCCTTTTTCTTCTTCTTGGCCGGCTGCGGGCCGGCCAGCGCGATTTCCTTGACCACCTTGCGGCAGATCTTGGCGATTTCGCGTTCCAGGTTGCGCACGCCGGATTCGCGCGTGTAGTAACGCACCAGGTCGCGGATGGCGTCCTCGGCGATCGTGAGCTCTTCCGGCTTCAGGCCGTTGGCCTTGATCTGCTTGGGCAGCAGGTAGCGCAGGGCGATGTTGAGCTTCTCATCCTCGGTATAGCCCGGGATGCGGATGACTTCCATGCGATCCAGCAATGGGCCTGGGATGTTGAGCGAGTTGGAGGTCGCGACGAACATCACTTCGGACAGGTCCAGATCCACTTCCAGGTAGTGATCGTTGAAGGCGCTGTTCTGCTCCGGATCCAGCACTTCCAGCAGCGCCGACGAGGGATCGCCGCGGAAGTCCATCGACATCTTGTCGATTTCGTCCAGCACGAACAGCGGATTCTTGCTGCCGGTCTTGTTGAGGTTCTGCACGATGCGGCCCGGCATCGAACCCACGTAGGTGCGGCGGTGGCCCCGGATCTCGGCCTCGTCGCGCACGCCGCCCAGCGACATGCGCACGAACTTGCGGTTGGTCGCCTTGGCGATGGACTGGCCCAGCGAGGTCTTGCCCACGCCCGGCGGTCCCACCAGGCACAGGATCGGGCCGCGCATCTTCTGCACGCGCGACTGCACGGCGAGATATTCGAGGATCCGTTCCTTCACCTTGTCCAGGCCGTAATGGTCGGCGTCCAGGGTTTCCTGCGCGACCTTCAGGTCCTTGCGGACCTTGCTGCGCTTCTTCCACGGCACGCCCAGCAGCCAGTCCAGGTAATTGCGCACGACCGCCGCCTCGGCGGACATCGGCGACATCTGCTTGAGCTTGTTGAGTTCGTTCTTGGCCTTGGTCTCGACCGCCTTGGGCATGCCGGCCTCGGCGATCTTGCGGGCCAGTTCCTCCTGCTCGTTCGGCGCGTCGTCGAGCTCGCCCAGTTCCTTCTGGATCGCCTTCATCTGCTCGTTGAGGTAGTACTCGCGCTGGCTCTTCTCCATCTGCGACTTGACCCGGCCGCGGATGCGCTTTTCCAGCTGCTGCACGTCGATTTCGCCGTCGACGAAACCGACCAGCAATTCCAGCCGTTCGCCGATGCCGATGGTTTCCAGCAGGCGCTGCTTGTCGCTCAGGCGCACGCCCAGATGGGCGGCGATGGTGTCGGCCAGGCGACCGGGTTCATCGATACCGGCCAGCGTCTGCAGCAGTTCCGGCGGCAGCTTGCGGTTGGTCTTGACGTACTGTTCGAACAGGCCCATCAGCGAACGCGCCACCGCTTCGATTTCACGCGGCTCGCGGCCTTCGGTGGATTCGATTTCCTCGCCTTCGCCGTACAGCGAACCGTCGCGCTCGACGACATTGGAAACCTTCACGCGGGAGACGCCCTCGACCAGCACCTTGATGGTGCCGTCGGGGAGCTTCAGCAATTGCAGGACCTGGGCCAGGGTGCCGATGCTGTAGAGATCGGCGGCCACGGGATCGTCGGTCTCGGCCGACTTCTGGGCCAGCAGCAGGATGCGCTTGTCCGCTTCCATGGCCTGCTCCAGCGCGCGCATGGACTTGTCGCGGCCGACGAACAGGGGAATGACCATGTGCGGGAACACCACTACGTCGCGTAGCGGCAGGACCGGCAGGTCGAGAATTTCGGTGGGGGTACGGCGGGGCATGGGGGCTCCAGCGGATGCGGAATTACGGAGGCCAAAAAGCCAATGGCCCCGTTATGGGGCCATTGTCGGGAGGATGCAAGTGCAACCTCTAAATGTCAATTGAATCAAATACTTGCACCGAATGCTCGGCCTCGCTTCATTCCGCGGCGGCGACCTTCTGGGCCGGCGGATTCTGGTAGATCAGGTACGGCTCGGACTTGTGTTCGATGACCGATTCGTCCACCACCACCTTGCTGACGTTTTCCAGCGACGGCAGGTCGTACATGGTGTCCAGCAGGACCGACTCGACGATGGTGCGCAGGCCGCGCGCGCCGGTCTTGCGCTTGAGTGCCTTGCGGGCAATCGCCGACAGCGCGTCCGGACGGAACTCCAGTTCCACGCCTTCCATGTCGAACAGCTTCTTGAACTGCTTGGTGATGGCGTTCTTGGGCTCGGTGAGGATCTTGACCAGGGCCGGCTCGTCCAGTTCCTCCAGGGTCGCGACCACCGGCAGGCGGCCGACGAACTCGGGGATCAGGCCGAACTTGATCAGATCTTCCGGCTCGACCTCGGACAACAGCTTGCCGGTCTCGGTCTTGCGCTCGGCGCTGCGGACCTTGGCGCCGAAGCCAATCCCGCTGGCCTCGGTGGAGCGCTGCTGGATGATCTTGTCCAGGCCGGCGAACGCGCCGCCGCAGATGAACAGGATGTTCTTGGTGTCCACCTGCAGGAATTCCTGCTGCGGGTGCTTGCGGCCGCCCTGCGGCGGCACGCTGGCGACGGTGCCTTCGATCAGCTTCAGCAGCGCCTGCTGCACGCCTTCGCCGGACACGTCGCGGGTGATCGACGGGTTTTCGCTCTTGCGCGAAATCTTGTCGATTTCATCGATGTAGACGATGCCCTGCTGCGCCTTCTCGACATCGTAGTCGCACTTCTGCAGCAGCTTCTGGATGATGTTTTCCACGTCCTCGCCCACGTAACCGGCTTCGGTCAGGGTGGTGGCGTCGGCGATGGTGAACGGCACGTTGAGCAGGCGGGCCAGCGTCTCGGCCAGCAGGGTCTTGCCGGAACCGGTCGGGCCGGCCAGCAGGATGTTCGACTTGGCCAGTTCGACGTCGTCGTTCTTCTGCCGGCTCTCGATGCGCTTGTAGTGGTTGTAGACCGCCACCGCCAGGGTGCGCTTGGCACGCTGCTGGCCGATCACGTACTGATCCAGGACTTCCAGGATCTCGCGCGGCTTGGGCAGGTGGCTGCGGGCGGACTGCGCCTTCTCCTCGAGTTCCTCGCGGATGATGTCGTTGCACAGCTCGACGCATTCATCGCAGATGAACACGCTGGGGCCCGCGATCAACTTGCGGACTTCATGCTGGCTCTTGCCGCAGAACGAGCAATACAGGATCTTGCTGCTGTCGCCGGTACGGCCCTGACGGTCTTCGCTCATGCTTCGATTACTCGGTCACCCTGCCCGCTAGGCGGACTCGGTCGGAGAATAGCACACGGCCCCGGCCTGTCAGCCGGGTCCGCGGAGGGGGTGGCAGGCGCGGCAAACAGGGTCCGCGCCCGGGGTTCACGCCGGCTGGATGGTCTCTTCAGGACGGCGTTCCAGCACCTGGTCGACCAGGCCATAGGCCTGCGCGTCGGAGGCGCTCTTGAAATTGTCGCGCTCGGTGTCGCGCTCGATGGTTTCCAGGGCCTGGCCGGTGTGCTTGGCCAGGATCTGGTTCAGGCGCGAACGCAGGGTCAGGATTTCACGGGCATGGATGTCGATGTCCGTGGCCTGGCCCTGGAAGCCGCCCAGCGGCTGGTGGATCATCACCCGCGAGTTGGGCAGCGCATAGCGCTTGCCCTTGGCGCCGGCGGCCAGCAGCAGCGCGCCCATGCTGGCGGCCTGGCCGATGCAGACGGTGCTGACGTCCGGCTTGATGTACTGCATGGTGTCGTAGATCGCCATGCCGGCGGTGACCACGCCACCGGGCGAGTTGATGTACAGGCTGATGTCCTTCTCGGGGTTCTCGGCCTCGAGGAACAGCATCTGCGCCACGATCACGTTGGCCACCTGGTCGTCCACGCCGCCGACCAGGAAGATCATGCGTTCCTTGAGCAGGCGCGAATAGATGTCGTAGGCGCGCTCGCCGCGGCTGGTCTGTTCGACCACCATCGGCACCAGGTTCAAGGCTTTGGTTTCAATGCTCATCGGCTTTTTCGCGCCCAAATTGTCGTGGAGGGGTCCGGCCTAGGATAGCCGGACCGGGACGGGCTGGGGTCTCATCGACCCCGGCGAACCGCCGTTAGTTCCGGATGGCTTCCTGGAAGCTCAGCGACTGCTCCGTGTGCTGGGCGCGCTCGGCGATCCAGTCGATCACCTGCTCTTCCATCACCCGCGACTGCAGTCCCCCCATCAACTGGGGATCGTTGCGGTACAACTCAATGACCTGCTCCGGTTCCTCGTAGGTGGAGGCGATCAGGCGCAGGGTCTCGTTCAGGCGCTTGGGATCCAGGCGCAGCTGGTTGCGGCGGGCGACCTCGCCCACCAGCAGGCCGACCAGGACGCGCTTGCGGGCCGCATCCATGAAGCCCTCATGGGCGTTCGGCGGGATCTGCACCTGCTGGCCGTTGCGGGCGGCCTGATCGGCGGTCTGCTGGACCATCGCGCGGGCCTCGTTCTCGACCAGGCGCGGCGGCATTTCCACGTGCGCCCAGGCGGCAATCAGCTGCTCGCCGACTTCCCGGCGCAGGCGGCCCATCAGGGCACCCTTGAGCTCGCGCTCCAGGTTGCTGCGGATGTCGCGGCGGAACTGTTCGGCGTCACCGCTCTTCACGCCGAAGCTGCGGATGAAGTCCTTGTCGACCGCCGGCAGCACCGACTCGGCCACTTCGGTGACCTTCACGTAGACGTCGACCTGGCGGCCCGCCAGCTGCGGCACGCGCCAGTCGGCGGGGAACTGCACCTGGATCGTCTTCTCCTCGCCGGCGGCCAGGCCGATCAGGCCCTTCTCGATATCGGCGAACATCACGCCCGAGCCGATCAGGGTGGCGCCCTTTTCCGCGCCCTCGGCGGGCAGGCGTTCGTCACCGGCCTGCGACCAGGTTTCCAGTTCGACGCGATCGCCGTCCTTCGCACCGCGCTGCACCACTTCGAAGGTGCGGCGCTGCAGGCGCAGGTTCTCGACCATCTGGTCGATGTCGGCGTCGGCCACTTCGGCGGTGTGGCGGATGACGTTGAGCTTGGTCACGTCGATCTCGCCGAAATCCGGCACCACTTCGAAGGTCGCGATGAAATCCAGCTCACCCTCGCCGTTCTTCTCGATGCGGGGATTGCCGGCCAGTTGCAGATCGTTGTCGCGCACGGCGTTGTTGAAGGTCTCGCGCAGCAGGCCGTCGAGGGCCTCGGCGCGGACCTGCTGGCCGAAGCGCTGCTCGATCACCTTGGTGGGCACCTTGCCGGGACGGAAACCCTTGATGCGGGCGGTGCGCGCGATTTCGCGCAGGCGGCCACCGATGTGGGTATCCAGACGCTCAGCCGGCAGGCTGAAGGTCATGCGGCGTTCGAGGTTGCCGACCGATTCGACCGAAACTTGCATACTCACTGGCTCCTGCTGCCCGGGTCCCATGCCCGGGCATGATGTTGATGAATTCGGGTCGCCCGCGGACACGCGACGTGCCGACCGGCGGAACGGAATAGTTTCGCCTATTCCGGGCTTTCCTGCCAACCGCAGGCGCCGGGGAAGGGAATTTCGAGGCAATCCGGGGAAATGGCCGGGGCCCCGGATTCCGGGCCGGTCCCGGAAACGTCCGGAAGGACGTGGTGCGAAAGGAGGGACTCGAACCCTCACGGGGGTTACCCGCTGGAACCTAAATCCAGTGCGTCTACCAATTCCGCCACTTTCGCAGGTGCGCCGGCATTCTACCCAGCCGGGAAGGCCGACGGAGCATCCCGGAAAAGAAAACGCCCGACCTCGCGGTCGGGCGTTCTGTTTGGTGGGCCGTCAAGGATTCGAACCTTGGACCTATTGATTAAGAGTCAACTGCTCTACCAACTGAGCTAACGGCCCCAAAAACTGGACGCGTAGTGTAACCGCATCTTCTTTTTCTTACAAACCCCCGCTTGCGCGAAAGCCTTGCTTGGTGGGGTGGCTGAGGGGACTCGAACCCCCGACATCTGGAATCACAATCCAGTACTCTAACCAACTGAGCTACAGCCACCACTGAAACTTTTTTCTACCGCTTTGTCCGCCGCTTGCGCCGGATGGCGCGCCCGACAGGACTCGAACCTGTAACCGCCGGCTTAGAAGGCCGGTGCTCTATCCGGTTGAGCTACGGGCGCCCGGACCGGATTGTCGCATCCCTGTCGTCGGGACGAGCCAGACTGGTCGGGGTAGAGGGATTCGAACCCCCGACCCTCTGCTCCCAAAGCAGATGCGCTACCAGACTGCGCTATACCCCGACGAGGGCCCCGGCATCGGCGCCAGGCAGCGTCGACAAGGCCGTCTATTGTCGGAATCTGCCGGCTTCCTGTCAAACGCCGCGTCCGGTCACGGGCATCGGCTATGCTCCGCGGCTGGGGACAGAAGTCCGAATCAACCATGAGGGAACCATGATGCGCAGCGGCAATCCGGCTCTTAAGGAGTCCACCTTCCTCGACCTGGGCAGCGGCGCGGTGGTTTCGCGCGATGCCGGCGCGATGACCCTGAACGGCACGGTCAACCGGACCGGCATCCTGCTGCTGCTGTGCGTGCTGACCGCCACCTACACCTGGAACACGGCGCTCACCCCGACCGGCGAACTCGCGCCCGGGGCGATGCTGTACATCCTGGGAGGGCTCATCGGCGGCTTCGTGCTGGCGATGGTCACCATCTTCAAGAAGACCTGGGCGCCGGTCACCGCGCCGCTGTACGCATTGGCCGAAGGCCTGTTCCTCGGCGCCATCTCGGCGATGTACGAGGTCAAGTTCAACGGCATCGTGCTGCAGGCGGTGCTGCTGACCTTCGGTACCCTGTTCGCGTTGCTGATGGCTTACCGCTCGGGCTGGATCAAGGCCACCGAGAACTTCAAGCTGGGCGTGGTCGCGGCCACCGGCGGCATCGCGCTGATCTACCTGGCCACGATCGTGCTGGGCTTCTTCAACATCAACATTCCCTACATCCACGACTCGGGTCTTATCGGCATCGCCTTCAGCCTGTTCGTGGTGGTGGTCGCGGCGCTGAACCTGGTGCTGGATTTCGATTTCATCGAGACCGGCGTGGAGCAGAACGCACCCAAGTATATGGAGTGGTACGCGGCGTTCGGCCTGATGGTCACCCTGATCTGGCTGTACATCGAGTTCCTGCGCCTGCTGTCCAAGCTGCAGTCGCGCAACTGAATCTCCAGGCCGGTAAAACAAGAAACGGGGCGCAAGGCGCCCCGTTTTTTTTTTGCTGCCCAGGATGCGACGCGCCGCTCAGCCGGTACCCGCCACGGCAGTTGAGCGGCGCGCGGGAAGCAGCATGAACACCACGGCCGCCGCGACCAGCAGCCAGCAATAGTGGACGCTGCCGGCCAGCGCCAGCGGCGAAACGGCCGCCAGCGACGATGCCAGCAGAATCTGCGCGCCATAAGGAAGCACGCCCTGCACCACGCAGGCGAAGATGTCGAGCAGACTGGCCGAACGACGCGGCGTGATGCCGTGGCGCTCGGCGATGTCCTTGGCGAGACTGCCGGTGATGAGGATCGCCACGGTGTTGTTGGCGGTCAGGACATCGGTCCCGGCGGAGAGCGCGGCGATGCTGAATTCGCCGGAGCGCCGCCCGGTATGGCCGCGGGCGAAACGGGCAATCGTCCGCGCCAGCCAGTCCAGGCCCCCGCTCGCCTTCATCAGCGCCCCCAGTCCTCCGATCAGGATCGAAAGCAGGGTCACCTCCACCATGCTCTCGAATCCGGCGTAGATGTCTCCGGCAAGATCGACCGGCGTGTAGTCGCCGGCAAAGACGAAGCCGAAAACGCCGGAAAGCGCCAGGCCGATCGCCAGCACCACCACCACGTCCAGTCCAATCAGGGCGAGCACCAGCACCAGTACATAGGGCAGCACCAGCCAGGGCGACGCGCCGCCGGGCGCCTCCACCGGCGCCCCCTCTCCCAGGAACGCCAGCAGCACCGCGGTGGCCAGGGCGGCGGGTAACGCAATCTTGAAGTTCTCGCGGAACTTGTCGCGCATCTCCGCGCCCTGGCTGCGGGTCGCCGCGATCGTGGTATCCGAGATCACCGACAGGTTGTCGCCGAACATCGCACCACCGATGACCGCACCGACGACCAGCGTGCGATCCAGGCCGGCGGCGTCGGCGACGCCCAGCGCGATCGGCACAACGGCGGCGATCGTGCCCATCGACGTCCCGATGGCCAGCGACACGAATGAAGCCACCAGGAACAATCCGGGCAGGATCAGCGACGGCGGCAGCGCGCCCAGTCCCAGCGCAACCACCGCATCCACCGCGCCAATGGCCTTGGACACGGTGGCGAACGCGCCGGCCAGCAGGAAGATCAGGCACATCAGCATCACGTTGGCATCGCCCATGCCGCCCAGCAGCGTCGGCGAGGCCGCCACGCCGCGTCGATGGGCCAGCCACGCCCCCAGCGCCAGCGCCGGCAGGATCGCCACCGGCGCGCGCAACTGGTAGAAGCCCATGGCGTCGCCCTGGAACGTGTAGTAAAGGCCGGCGCCGAAGAACAGGGCCAGGAACAGCAGCAGCGGGGTCAGCGCGAGCGCGCTGGGGCGGACGGTCATCGTGGGCGGCGGAGGTGTGCGGGAAACCGGCGATTGTCCGGCTTGCCACGGCCCGGTCCAAGCCCCGCGGGCGGGACGAATGCAAACAAAAACGGGACGCTGGGCGTCCCGTTTCCGTGTTTCAGGCCGGTAAAACCCGGCGCCGCCGGGACATCAGACCCGGCTGGCGATCGCCTTGGCGAAGGACATAGTGGTGCCCTCGCCGCCCAGATCCGGGGTCAGCGAATCCTTGGCTTCCAGGGTGGCGATGATCGCCGCGCGCAGGCGTTCGGCCTTGTCCGGCTGGCCGAGGTGGTCGAGCATCTGCGCCGCGCCCAGCAGGAGCGCGCACGGATTGGCGATGCCCTTGCCGGCGATGTCCGGGGCCGAGCCGTGGACCGCCTCGAAGATGGCCGCGTCGACGCCGATGTTGGCGCCCGGGGCCAGGCCCAGGCCGCCGACCAGGCCGGCGCACAGGTCGGAGATGATGTCGCCGAACAGGTTGGTGGTGACGATGATGTCGAACTGCTCCGGACGCATCACCAGCTGCATGCAGGTGTTGTCCACGATCATCTCGTTGCACTGGATGTCCGGGTACTGCGCGGCCACTTCGCGCGCGACCTTCAGGAACAGGCCCGAGGTGGTCTTGAGGATGTTGGCCTTGTGCACCACGGTGACCTTCTTGCGGCCGGTCTTGCGGGCCAGGTCGAAGGCGTAGCGGACGATGCGCTCGGAACCCTTGCGGGTGATCTTCTGGGTCAGCAGCGCGGTTTCGCCGTCCTCGGAGATGGACTGGCCTTCACCGATGTAGGCGCCTTCCGTGTTCTCGCGGACCGTGATCAGATCCACGCCGGAGGGGAAGCGCGACTTGGTGTTGGGGAACGACTTGGCCGGGCGGACATTCGCGTACAGGTCGAAATGGCGGCGCAGGGCCACGTTGATCGAGCTGAAGCCCTCGCCCACCGGCGTGGTCAGCGGGCTCTTCAGGGCCACGCCGTTCTTGCGGATCGATTCCAGGGTCGCCTGCGGCAGCAGGTCGCCGTGCTTTTCCAGCGCGACCATGCCGGCATCGGCTTCCTCGTAGCTCAGGCCCACTTTCAGGGCTTCGAGCACGTGCAGGGTCGCGTCCATGATCTCCGGGCCGATACCGTCGCCGCGGATGACCGTAATCGTCTGGGTCATTTGCTTGGGATTCCGAACAGGGGCGCCGTGCGGGCCGGGAACCGGGATGCAGGCGCGGAGGGGGTTTCAAGTCCGGCAATTATGCCTGAACCCCCTGTACGGTCCCAAATCGACCATCGTCGGAGGAGCGGAGAACCGGCCTTGTCGCGCCGGTTCCGGCCAAGGCCGGCGCCGGCGCGGGGCCGATTCGCGGGTCAATCGTGGCCGTGCGCCGAAGGCGCGTCGGCCGCGCCGGCCTCCAGCTGATCCAGGAAGTCCACCGCCCTGCGCAGGTGCGGGATGACGATGGAGCCGCCCACCACCAGCCCGACCGAGAAGGTCTCGAAAAACTCGTCGCGGCTGACGCCGGCGTCCTTGCACTGGGCCACGTGGTAGCTGATGCAGTCGTCGCAACGCAGCACCATCGACGCCACCAGCCCGAGCAGTTCCTTGGTCTTCACATCCAGCGCGCCGGGCTGGTAGGTCTGGGTATCCAGGGCGAAGAAGCGGCGGACCACCTGGTTCGGTTCGGCCAGGATGCGCTCGTTCATGCGCTGGCGGAATTCGGTGAATTCGCGCAGACGGTCCTTTTCACCGCCGCTCATGCGCCCTCTCCGGCCAGCAGCGGCTCCAGCTTGCCGGCCCGATGCAGGGCGATCATGTCGTCGTAGCCGCCGACGTGGGTCTCACCGATGAAGATCTGCGGCACGCTGGTGCGGCGCGCGCGGGCGATCATGCGTTCGCGCTCGTCCGGCTCCAGGTCGATGCGGACTTCCTTCCAGCTCTGGCCCTTGCTCTTGAGGAAGTTCTTCGCGGCCACGCAGTAAGGGCAGATCGCGGTCGTGTAGAGGGTGATGGCGGGGCCGCCGGTCTCGGTGTCGCTCAAGGAATCCTCCTGAATGGAACAACGCGTTCAAAGTCGGGTCTGAGGGCAATATGGGTGGCCGATGGCGCGCTTTCCAGCCGGCCGAGTGGAACAGTGCGGGCCGTGGGTCCGGTTAACCGCATGTTCACTCGCTGCCGGCGGCAAAGCGTCATCCTGCCGCTCGCAAGCCTGCCGCCATTGTCCGACAACGGAGTTCCGTTTGCGCCTTCCGCTGCTTTCCACCGCCCTCACCGTGCTCCTGGCCGCGCCTCTGGCGCAAGGGCAGGACGTGCGCCTGCCGGACATCGGTTCCTCCGCCGGCGAGGTGTTGAGCCCGGCGCGCCAGGCGGAGTACGGCGGAATGATGCTGCGCGAGCTGCGCAACTACGGCTACCTGCTGGAAGACCCGCTGCTGGACGACTGGCTGCAGAAGGTCGGCACCCGCCTGGGCGCGGAAAGCGACTCGCCGCGCCAGAGCTATACGTTCTTCCTGATGAAGGACCGGCAGATCAATGCGTTCGCCACGCTGGGCGGCTACATCGGCACCAACGCGGGCCTGATCCTGACCGCCGAGCGCGAGGACGAAGTCGCCGCGGTGCTGTCCCACGAAATCGCCCACGTCACCCAGCAGCACGTGCTGCGCGGGGTCGAGCGGGCCGAGCGCGATCAGATTCCGATCCTGCTCGGGATGCTGGGCGCGATCGTGCTGGCGCAGAGCGCCGGCGGCAACTCCAGCGGCGACGCCTCGATGGCGGCGGTCGCCAGCGGCATGGGCCTGATGCAGCAACGCCAGATCGACTACACCCGTTCCAACGAATCCGAGGCCGATCGGCTGGGCATCCGCACCCTGTCGCGCGCCGGCTACGACGTGGACGCCATGGCCGGCTTCTTCGCCCGCATGGCCCAGGCCACCCGCGCCAACCGCGGCACCGGCCGCGAGGCGTACCCGGACTACCTGATGACCCACCCGGTCACCACCACCCGGATCAGCGAGGCCAAGGAACGCGCCGAGCAGATGCGCAAGGACAACCTGACCCTGATCACCCGGGTTCCGGGCGGCGGCGAGCGGGTCGAACAGTTCGATCCCAAGCGCGTGGTCGCACCGGAAAAGGACAGCGACAATCCGCTGCTGCCCCTGTCCGTGCGCCTGCCGGGCGACCTGTTCAGCCGTGGCCCCACCGGTGACTTCGACTGGGCCCGGGAACGCCTGCGGGTGCTCAGCGCGACCACCGCCGACGGCGCCGCCCGCGACTACGAGACCATCCGCCGGGAATCCGGCAAGGGCCTGGACGATGCCCAGCGTTATGGCCTGGCCCTGGCCCACCTGGGATCGGGACGACCGGAGGTGGCATTGACCGAGCTGGCCCCGCTGCTGGCCGAGCATCCGGGCAACCTGTGGCTGGAACTGGCGACCGCCGAGGCTGAATCCCGCGCGGGCCGCACCGCGGCGGCCAACCAACGGCTCGCCCGCCTGCTCCAGCAGATGCCGAACAACCGCCCCATCGCGCTGACTTTCGCCCGCGTCCTCAACGAGCAGGGGGGCGCCGAAGCTGGCCGGCACGCCCAGGCGGTGCTGCGTCCGCTGCTGTCCCGGGCCGGCAACGACCCGGTGTTCCAGCAGGAATTCGGCCGGGCCAACGAGCTGGCCGGCGACCCGGTCCGCGCCGGCGAGGCCTTCGCCGAGGCGGCCTTCCTCAATGGACGGCCCGAACAGGCGCTCATCCAGTTGCAGAATCTCAAGAAGCGCAGCGACCTGGACTACTACGCCCGCGCCCGCATTGACGCCCGCATCTCCGTCATCACCCCGCAGGTGCTGGAACTGCGGCGCCAGGGCGTGCGCGACCCGGACATCGAACGCCGCTAGCCCGGCCGCCGGGGCTCCCGGCGGCGACCAGCGGCCCCGACTGTCATATGACGGGCGCGCGGCATGTCATGTTTCCGTCATAAAATTGTCGTCTACTGGTGCGGTACCCCACAGACGACGGTAATCGCGTGCAGAAGCACATCCTGATCGTTGACGACGAGCCGGCCATCCGCGACATGGTCGCCTTCGCCCTGCGCAAGGGCGATTACGAACCCGTGCATGCGGGTGATGCCCGCGAAGCCCAGAACGCCATCGCCGACCGGGTGCCGGACCTCATCCTGCTGGACTGGATGCTGCCCGGCACCAGCGGCCTGGAGCTGGCGCGCCGCTGGCGCAAGGACGCGATGACCCGCGACGTCCCCATCATCATGCTCACCGCCCGCGGCGAGGAGAATGATCGGGTCGGCGGCCTGGAAGCCGGCGTCGACGACTACGTGGTCAAGCCGTTCTCGGCACGCGAACTGCTGGCGCGCATCCGGGCGGTCATGCGCCGCTCCCGCGAGGACGACGAGGACGGCAGCGTCGGCATCGGCCCGCTGCGCATAGACGGCGCCGCCCACCGGGTGTTCGCCGGCGATACCCCGGTGCCGATCGGCCCGACCGAGTATCGACTGCTGCATTTCTTCATGACCCACCCCGAGCGGGTCTATTCGCGCACGCAGCTGCTCGACCATGTCTGGGGCGGCAGCGTGTACGTGGAGGAGCGCACGGTGGACGTGCACATCCGCCGCCTGCGCAAGACCCTGGAACCGCACGGCCTGGAGAACATGGTGCAGACCGTGCGTGGTTCCGGCTACCGGTTCTCGGCGTCGGTCTAGGCGCGGGATTCGGCATTGGGGATTCGGGATTCGATGTTTCCCCCGCCTGCTCCCGCTGGCTGTCATAAATAACTGCCTACAATCGGTCCATGCCCCAATACATACGCTCCGCCTGGTTCAAGACGCTCGGTCAACTGGCGGGTGTGCTGGCCCTGGCGGTGGTCATTGGATTGCTGATTGGCCACGTCTGGCCGGTCGTCACCCTGGCCGCGCTGGGCGTGGTGGCCTGGCATTACTGGCGATTGCGCAAGGTGCTGGTGCGGCTGACCGCGCGCCAGCGACTGGAGCCCGCGCGCGGCAATGGCGTCTGGAACGAACTGGATCGGCTGCTGTTCCGCGGCCATGCGGAAATGCGCGCGCGCAAGCGCCGGCTGCTGGACATGCTGCGTGCCTACCGCGCCGCCGCCGCGGCGTTGCCGGACGCGGTGGTGGTGGTGGAACGCAACAACCAGCGCGTGCAATGGTTCAACAAGGCCGCCACCAGCCTGCTGGGGCTGCAGTATCCGACCGACATCGGCGCGCCGATCGGCGATCGCCTGCAACCGCTGCCGATGTCGCACTGGCTGGCCGCCGGCCGCAATGCCGAGCCGATGCTGGATGCCGCCTCGCCGGTGGATCCGCAATTGCGCCTCAACCTGCGCCTGATTCCCTATTCCGACCAGTACTGGCTGCTGGTCGCGCGCGACGTCAGCAAGATGCTGCGGCTGGAACAGATGCGCCGCGACTTCGTCGCCAACGTCTCCCATGAATTGCGCACGCCGCTGACCGTGGTCCACGGCTATCTCGACATGCTGGACCCGCAGGACTTCCCGGAATGGGCGCCGATGCTGGCGGAAATGCAGAAACAGTCCCAGCGCATGACCCAATTGGTCGAGGATCTGCTGACCCTGTCGCGGCTGGAAGCGCAGGACAGCCTGCCGGACGAAAGCGTGGCGATGGCGCCGATGCTGGCGACCCTGCGCCGCGAGGCCGAGGCGCTCAGCCACAAGCGCCACATCGTGGTGGTGGAAGACGAAGCCGGCGTGGACCTGTGGGGATCGAACAAGGAGCTGCACAGCGCGTTCTCCAACCTGGTCAGCAACGCCGTCCGCTACACCCCGGCCGGCGGCACCATCACCGTGCGCTTCGTGCGCGAGGGCGACGGTGCCATGCTGAGCGTGCGCGACACCGGCTACGGCATTCCGGCCGCGCACCTGCCGCGCATCACCGAGCGTTTCTACCGCGTGTCCACCAGCCGCTCGCGCGAAAGCGGCGGCACCGGCCTGGGCCTGTCGATCGTCAAGCACGTGCTGAACCTGCACCAGGCGCGGCTGGACATCCAGAGCGAGGTCGGCCACGGTAGCGTGTTCTCGGTGCACTTCGGCGGCGAGCGCGTGCATCCGCGCGCTCCCGCCCCCTCCCCTTCCCTGCCCCACGGCCAGATCGCATGAACGCCGCCATCGACACGACGCCAGACCATCTGAGCAACGAAGACGCCCTGCGCGATCCCTCGCTCTACCTCAATCGCGAACTGTCGCAACTGGATTTCAACTTCCGCGTGCTGGCGCAGGCGCAGGATCCGCAAGTGCCGCTGCTGGAGCGGCTGCGCTTCCTGTGCATCTCGTGCACCAACCTGGACGAATTCTTCGAGATCCGCGCGGCCACCGTCCGCCATGCGCAGGACTTCGGCCTGCCGCCGGGCGCCGACGGGATGAGCCCCACCGTCGCGCTCAACCGCATCCACGATCGCGCCGCGGAACTGGTGGATGCGCAGTACAAGTGCTGGAACGAGGTGCTGCGGCCGGCGCTGAACGAAGCCGGCGTGCGGGTGTTCGGACGCGGCGCCTGGAGCGCGCGGCAGACGCGCTGGCTGCGCGCCTATTTCCGCAACGAGATCATGCCGGTGCTGTCGCCGCTGGGCCTGGACCCGGCGCACCCGTTCCCGAAGATCCTCAACAAGTCCCTCAACATCGTGGTCGTGCTGAAGGGCAAGGACGCGTTCGGTCGTGCCGGCCACCTGGCGATCGTGCGCGCGCCGCGCTCGCTGCCGCGCATCATCCACCTGCCCTCGCGCGTGTCCGGCGGCGAGAACGACTTCGTGCTGCTGTCCTCGGTGCTGTCGGCGTTCGTCGACGAACTGTTCCCGGGCATGGAGGTCAAGGGCTCCTATCAGTTCCGCGTCACCCGCAACTCCGAAGTGGTTGTCGACGAGGAGGAAGTGGAGAACCTGGCGCTGGCGCTGCGCGACGAACTGATCGGTCGCGGCTACCGGCCGGCGGTACGGCTGGAAATCGCCCAGGACTGCCCGAAACCGATCATCCGCACCCTGCTGCAGAATTTCGCCCTGCCCGACAACGCGGTCTACCTGATCGACGGGCCGGTCAATCTCAACCGGGTCATCCAGGTGTACGACCTGGTGCAGCGCCCGGAACTCAAGTACCCCGTCTTCACCCCGCGCACCCTGCGCGACAGCGATGCCATCTTCGACAAGGTCGATGACGGCGACGTGCTGCTGCACCATCCCTTCGACGCGTTCACCCCGGTGCTGGAGCTGCTGAAGCAGGCGGCGGTGGATCCGAACGTACTGGCGATCAAGCAGACCCTGTACCGCACCGGCAAGGACTCGGCGATCGTCGATGCGCTGGTACAGGCGGCGCGCAACGGCAAGGACGTCACCGTGGTGGTGGAACTGCGCGCGCGCTTCGACGAGGACGCCAACCTGGGCGTGGCCGATCGCCTGCAGGAAGCCGGCGTGCAGGTGGTGTATGGCGTGGTCGGCTACAAGACCCACGCCAAGATGCTGCTGATCGTGCGCCGCGAGGGCAAGAAACTGCGCCGTTATGTGCACCTGGGCACCGGCAACTACCACAGCGGCACCGCCCGCGCCTACACCGACCTGGGCTTGATCACCGCCGACGCCGACATCGGCAACGACGTGCACCTGCTGTTCCAGCAGTTGTCGGGCCTGGCCCCGTCGACCAAGCTCAAGCGCCTGCTGCAATCCCCGTTCACCCTGCATGCCGGGCTCATCCGCAAGATCGAGCGCGAGGCGAAGCTGGCCAAGGCCGGCAAGCCGGCCCGCATCATCGCCAAGATCAACGCGCTCAACGAGCCGCGCCTGATCCGCGCGCTGTACGCGGCCTCGCAGGCGGGCGTGCGCATCGACCTGATCGTGCGTGGCGCCTGCGCCCTGCGGCCAGGCGTGCCGGGGATTTCCGAGAACATCCACGTGCGCTCGATTGTCGGACGCTTCCTGGAACACAGCCGGGTCTACTGGTTCGGCAACGACGGCAACCCCGAGCTTTACTGCGCCAGCGCGGACTGGCTGGAGCGCAACCTGCTGCACCGGGTCGAGACCTGCTTCCCGATCCTGGATCCGGAGCTGGCCAGGCGGGTGTTCCGCGACGGTCTGCAGAACTATCTGGACGACAACCAGAACGCCTGGGCGCTGGACGCCGACGGCAATTACCGCAAGGTCGCGCCGGCCGAGGGCGAAGCACCGCATTCGGCGCAGGCGACCCTGCTGGCCGGGGTCTGAGGGCGATGCAAGTGCCTGAAATGGCAGGGGCCGCGTTGCCAAGTCGCGGTCTCTGCCTCTAGGCTTTTCCGATGCCGCCCGTCTCCGCCCACGTCTCGCCGCCTCCCCATGACGGCGAACAGCTTGCCGCCATCGATCTCGGTTCCAACAGCTTCCACATGATCGTGGCGCGCTACACGCTGGGACAGCTGCGCGTGGTCGATCGCCTGCGCGAGACCGTGCGCATGGCCGACGGCCTGGACGGCAAGGGCGGACTGTCGCAGGCCGCGCGCGAACGCGCGCTAGACTGCCTGTCGCGCTTCGGCCAGCGCATCCGCGACATCCCGGCCAGCCGGGTACGCGCGCTGGCCACCAACACGGTCCGCCAGCTGGCCGATCCGCAGTCCTTCCTGGTTCCCGCCGAAGCCGCCCTGGGCAAGCCGATCGAAGTGGTGTCCGGCCGCGAGGAGGCGCGCCTGATCTACCTGGGCGTGGCGCACGCGCAGCCGCCCAAGGCGGGGCAACTGCGCCTGGTCATCGACATCGGCGGAGGTTCCACCGAGTTCATCATCGGTCGCGGGATGGATACCCTGGAACGCGAAAG
Organism: Pseudoxanthomonas sp. 22568; assembly: GCF_052044485.1. Lineage (NCBI taxonomy): Bacteria > Pseudomonadati > Pseudomonadota > Gammaproteobacteria > Lysobacterales > Lysobacteraceae > Pseudoxanthomonas > Pseudoxanthomonas sp. 22568. The sequence goes on along the minus strand of NZ_JBQENC010000001.1, from coordinate 131,182 downwards.
CCTGCAGGCCGGCTGCATCGCCAGCACCCGGCGCTTCTTCCCCGGCGGCAAGCTGTCCAAGAAGCGCTGGAAGGAAGCCCTCACCGAAATCGCCGCCGAGTTCCAGCAGTTCGCCGGCCAGTACCGCTCGCTGGGCTGGCAGGAGGCGATCGGCTCCTCCGGCACCAACAAGGCGATCGGCGAAATCTGCGCGGCGATGAAACTGACCAAGGGCGCGGTCACCGCCGAGGCCCTGCCGCAGGTCCGCGATCGCCTGCTGCAGGCCGAGCGCATCGACGCCATCGATCTGCCCGGTCTGTCCAGCGACCGCCGCCCGATCATCGCCGGCGGCGTGCTGGTGCTGGAGGCCGCCTTCGAGGCGCTGGGCCTGCAGCGGCTGATGGTCAGCAAGGCGGCCATGCGCGAAGGCATCCTGTACGACATGCTGGGCCGCGGCAGCGACAACGATCCGCGCGACATGTCGGCGGCCGCGCTGACCCAGCGCTACGGCATCGACGAAATCCAGGCCGCGCGGGTGGAAGCCACCGCGCTGCGCCTGCACGAGCAGGTCGCCGGTGCCTGGAAGCTGGACGATGACGACGCCCGCATGCTCGGCTGGGCCGCGCGCCTGCACGAGATCGGCCTGGTCATCGCCCACAGCCAGTACCACGCGCACGGCGCCTACGTGCTGGAGAATTCTGACATCGCCGGCTTCTCCCGGCAGGAACAGCAGGTCCTGGCGGCGCTGGTGCGCACGCACCGCCGCAACATTCCCAAGACCGCGTTCGACGCCCTGCCCGACCGCCTGCTGCTGTCGGCCAAGCGCAAGGCCGCGCTGCTGCGGCTGGCGGTGCTGCTGCATCGCGCGCACGAGGCCGCGCCGATTCCCCGCCTCGAACTCACCGCAGAGGGCGACGAACTCCGGCTGGTGGTGGACCGCCGCTGGATCGAAGCCCGGCCGCTGCTGAAGTCGGACCTGGTCGGCGAGCCCGAGGACATGCAGGGCCTGGGCATCACCTTCAAGCCCTTCGTCGCCTGAGCCGGGGCGCCCGGCCGCTGCAAACCGCAAACACCCGCGCTAGACTCCGCCCGGGAAACCGTCGAGGCCATGCCGGGCGGCGCCGGATCGGACAGGGGACCGATCCCGCCTCGCCATAACCGCCCTGCGCCCGTGTCCATCGATCGTTTCCCGCCCTTGCCTTCAGGAGGAAGTCATGCGGAACGACGCTCCCTGGAATGCCATCCTGGCCCAAGGCGGGCCCGGTGCGCTGGCCATCGGCCACAACGTCGATCGCGTGCTCGACGCGGTGCGTACCCATCTGGGCATGGACGTGGCCTTCATTTCCGAGTTCGGTGGCCACTACCGGACCTTCCGCCACGTGGCGGGCTCGATTGAACCGATGCCGATCCGTCCCGGCGACAGCAGCCCGCTCGATGAAGGCTACTGCCTGCGCGTGGTCGAGGGCCGCATCCCGCAGTTGATACCGGATACCGCCGCGGTGCCGGCGCTGGCCGCGATTCCGGAGACCGCGCTGGTTCCCATCGGCGCGCACATCAGCGTCCCCATCCGCCTGCGCGACGGCCGCGTCTACGGCACCTTCTGCTGTTTCAGCCTGCGCCCGCACCTGTCGCTTGGCGAACGCGACCTGCACATGATGCGCGCCTTCGCGGATCTGCTTGCCTACCAGATCGACGGCGATCTGGACGCCGTGCGCCTGCACCAGGAAAAGGTCGAGCGGATCACCTCGGTGCTCGAGATGGGCCAGCCCAGCATCGTCTACCAGCCGATCTACCATCTGGCCGGGGAGCGCATCATCGGCATCGAATGCCTGTCCCGGTTCGACATCAACCCGCCACGGCCACCGGACCTGTGGTTCAACGAGGCGCGTGAAATCGGCCTGGGCGTGCGGATGGAACTCAACGCGATCCTCACCGCGCTCGACGGCCTGCGCCACGTCCCCGGCGACTTCTACGTATCGGTCAACGTCTCGCCGCAGACGCTCATCAGCGGCGAGATCGCCGGTTACCTGGACGAACTGCCGCCGCACCGGCTGGTGCTGGAAATCACCGAACACGATTACGTGGAAGACTACGCAGTGTTGCGCGAACGGCTGGCGCCGCTGCGCCGGCAGGGTGTGCGCGTCGCGGTCGACGATGCGGGGGCCGGCTACGCGAGCATGCGCCACGTGCTGGCCACCAGCCCGGACATCATCAAGCTGGACATGACCCTGACCCGCAGCATCGACACCGATTCGCCACGCCGCGCACTGGCCGCGGCGCTGATCGCCTTCGCCCGCGAAACCCACAGCGGCATCGTCGCCGAAGGCGTGGAGACGGCGGAAGAACTGGCCGCGTTGCGCGCCCTGGGCGTGCCGGACGCCCAGGGCTATTTCCTGTCGCGGCCGCTGTCATTGCCGGCGCTGCTGGCGTTGCTGGATCCACCGGGCAAGCGGGTCCACTGACGCCGCCGTACCCATATCCCGCCGGAGCGGCGCGCCGCTCTGGCATGATCCGGCGTCCTGACCGGAATCCATCCCATGCGGCGCCAACCGATTCCCCACACCGACCTGCGCGCCTCGCGCATCGCCTGCGGCTGCATGCAGCTGAGCCGCGCCTGGGACGACACCGATCCCACCGCGGAAGAACGACGGCAGGCCGCGCAGCTCATCGAGACCGCGCTGGAACAGGGCATCAACCTGTTCGACCATGCCGACATCTATGCGCGCGGCAAGTCGGAGCGGTTGTTCGGCGACTGGCTGGCGGCCTCGCCCTCGCGCCGCGACGAACTGATCCTGCAATCCAAGTGCGGCATCCGCTTCGCCCATGATCCGCAACCGGATTCGCCGGGTCGCTACGATTTCAGCCATGCGCACCTGGTCGCATCCGTCGAGGGCAGCCTGCGCCGGCTGCGCACCGACTACCTGGACCTGTTGTTGCTGCACCGGCCGGATCCGTTGGGCGTACCGGAAGAAGTCGCCCGTGCCTTCGACGATCTGCATCGCAGCGGCAAGGTGCGGCATTTCGGCGTCAGCAACCACACCGCCAGCCAGATCGCGTTGCTGCGGGCGCATGTCGATCGGCCGCTGGTCGCCAACCAGGTCGAAATCAGCCTGCTGCACCATCACCTGATCAACGAGGGCGTGATCGCCGCCACCCGCGGCACCGCCTACACCGCCTCGGCCGGCACGCTGGACGAATGCAGGCGCCAGGGCATCCTGCTGCAGGCCTGGTCGCCGCTGGCCGGTGGCCGGCTCTCGCACCCGGAAACCGCCGAGCCCGCGCTGCGTCCGACCGCCGAAGCCGTCGCCCTGGTCGCCGCCCGCCACGACGTTTCGCCCGAAGCCATCCTGCTGGCCTGGCTGCTGCGCCACCCCGCCGGCATCCAACCCGTCATCGGCACCACCCGCCCCGATCGCCTGGCCGCGGCCTGCGCCGCCGATGGCATCGAACTGAGCCGCGAGGAGTGGTATGCGCTGTTCACCGCGGCGCGGGGCGGGCCGGTGCCTTGAGGGCGGGGATTCGGGATTCGGGATTCGGGATTCGGGATTGGGGATTCGGGATTCGGGATTCGGGATTGGGGATTGGGGATTGGGGGAGCTTCTGCTTTTGCCTCCCCCTTTGAAACGCTTCTCAACAGCCGAATGGCTGGTCAAAAGGGGGATTGAGGGGGATTTGCTTTTTGCGCCAAGAGCAAATCCCCCGTCACCTGCTTCGCAGGTGCCTGCCCCCTTTTTCAAAGGGGGCTTAGCTGAGCGGTTACTCGATATGTGAACTCCGCCTTGGCTCCTCGAAGGCATCTTTCCCGGAAATCCAATCCCATTTCCTCCTGTCACGCGAACGCCATGTAACTGCAATGCGGGTTTCATGGCCGGTCTCCACCATGCGCAAAACGTGGAGTTGCGCATGCGGTACGCCATCGTCACCGAAACCTATCCGCCCGAGGTCAACGGCGTTGCCCTGACCGTGCAGGGGCTGGAACAGGGTCTGCGCGCGCGCGGGCACCGGGTCTCGCTGGTGCGGCCGCGGCAGGAAGGCGACCCGCGCGAACTCGATGACACCACCCTGGTGCGCGGCGCGGCGCTGCCCCGCTACCCCGGATTGAAATTCGGCCTGCCGGCGGCGCGTCGCCTGGCCCGGCTGTGGAGCGAATCGGCACCGGATGCGATCTACGTGGCCACGGAAGGCCCGCTGGGCTGGTCGGCGCTGCGCGCGGCGCGGCGGCTGGGCATTCCGGTCGCGACCGGCTTCCACACCCGCTTCGACGAATACATGCGCGACTACGGCGCGGCGTTCCTGCAACAGACCGCGATGCGCTGGATGCGGCGCTTCCACAACGGCGCCGACGCCACCCTGGTGCCGACCCGCGAGCTGCAGGAATTCCTGACCGCGCAGGGCTTCGCCCGGGTGGTGCGGCTGGCGCGCGCGGTCGACACCTCGCAGTTCTCACCGGCGCACCGGGATGACGGCCTGCGCGCCGAATGGGGCGCGGGCGCGGACACGCCGGTGGCGATCTACGTGGGCCGCATCGCCGCGGAAAAGAACCTCACCCTGGCCGTGCAGGCGTTCCGCGCGATCCAGCGCGACCGCCCCGACGCGCGTTTCGTCTGGGTCGGCGACGGTCCGGCGCGCGAGCGGTTGGCGGCGGCCAATCCCGATTTCGTGTTCTGCGGGGTGCAACGCGGCGCGGCATTGTCGCGGCATTTCGCCAGCGGCGATCTGTTCCTGTTCCCCAGCCATAGCGAAACCTTCGGCAACGTAACCCTGGAAGCGATGGCCAGCGGCGTGCCGACCGTGGCCTTCGACTACGGCGCCGCGCGCGAGCACCTGCGCAGCGGCGTGCACGGCTTCGCGGTGAGCGACGACGACGCGTTCGTGGCCGCGGCCGCGCAGTTGGGATCCGATGAAGCGCTGCGCCGGCGCCTGGGCGCCGATGCCAGCGAGGCCGTGCGCGTACTGCGCCCGGAACAGGTCGCCACCGATTTCGACAACCTGCTGGCCGGTCTGGCCGCGCAAAGGAGGCCGCATGAGAACGTCGCTACCGCGTAACGCGCTCCGGGGCCGCGACGCAGGCTGGTGCCTGCGCGCCAACCGCTGGGGCGAATGGCAGGGCGTGCGCCGCTTCTTCGCGGTGATCAGCCGCCTGGGCGACGGCGTGTTCTGGTACGTGCTGATGGGCGCACTGATCGTCGCGGACGGGCTGGACGGCCTGGCCGCGTCGGCGCACCTGGCGGCCACCGGCGTGATCGCGCTGACCCTGTACAAGCTGCTCAAGCGCTGGACCCGGCGCCCGCGCCCGTTCGCCTCGGACGTGCGGATCCGCGCCTGGATCGCGCCGCTGGACGAATTCAGCTTCCCGTCCGGGCATACGCTGCATGCGGTCGCCTTCACCGTGGTCGCGCTGGCCCATTATCCAGCGCTGGCGGTGCTGTTGATTCCGTTCGCGGCCTGCGTGGCGGTATCGCGGGTGGTGCTGGGCCTGCACTATCCCAGCGACGTGCTGGCCGCCACCGTGATCGGTTCGGCCCTGGCCGGGTTGTCGCTGTGGCTGGTGCCGGGCGTGTCGCTGTTCGCCTGAGCGAACCGGAAAAACGGCTGGGAAAAAAGAAGGCCGGATTCCTGCGAATCCGGCCTTCTTCACATCACGAGGATGATGCTCAGTTTTCCAGCAGCGGCTTGCGCGGCAGTTTCTGCTCGCGCATCGCGGCGTGGTAGGCGAACGAGGCCAGGATCGCCGCCGCCTGCTTCAGATCTTCCGGGGCGGCGTGATCGTAGGTATCCAGATCGCTGTGGTGGACGTTGCTGAAATAGTCCAGGCCGTCCTGCACGAACTGGAAGCCCGGCAGGCCGACGCGATCGAACGAGACGTGATCGGTGCTGCCAGTGTTGCGCACGGTCACGATGGTGGCGCCGACATCGTTGAACGGCTTCAGCCAGGCTTCGAAGATCGGCATCGCCGCCTGGTTTTCCTGCGCGTAGATGCCGCGGATCTTGCCGGAGCCGTTGTCCAGGTTGAAGTAGGCCGAGAACTTGTCGTAGTCGCGCTTGCGCTGGAGCGGGCCAGTGCGCTCCTGGAAGTAGCGCGGCAGCTTCTTCTGTTCCGGATCGGTGGCTTCCGGGTAATCGGCGAAATGCTTGGCCACGTAGGCCGCCGAACCGATCAGGCCCTGCTCCTCGCCGCTCCACAGCGCCACCCGGATGGTGCGGCGCGGCTTGGCGCCCACCGCCTTGAGGATGCGCATGGCTTCCATCATCACCGCCACGCCGGCGGCGTTGTCGGCCGCGCCGGTGCCGGCGTGCCAGGAGTCCATGTGCGCGCCGATCATCACGATCTCGTCGGCCTTGCCGCTGCCCGGGATCTCGGCAATCGTGTTGTAGCCGGGATCATTGGTCTCGCTGGTGAACTGCGCGTCCACGTTGATGCGCAGGCGCACGTCCTGCTTGCGCTCGATCGCGCGCAGCAGCGGGTTGTAGTGCTCGGCCGCCACCGCCAGTTCCGGAATGCCGGCCGGCTCGCCGGCACGACGCGAACCGCCGCCGCCGACCCGGATGATGCCGTTGTCCCAGCCGCTGATGCTCAGCGCGGCCAGCGCGCCTTCCTCGGTCAGGAAACGGTTGGTCGCCTGCACCAGATCCTGGCGCTGCCGGTACTCGGCCAGTCGCTTGCCACGATCGGCCGGATTGGTGTCCTTGGGCACGCTGAAGGACAGCAGCTCGGTCAGGCCGGCTTCGTCGTAGCGGCGCGAATCCGGCTCGGTGCCGGGCTTGTACTCGCGGGCTTCGCTGAGCAGGACGATCTTGCCTTTCAGCTTGCCCTTGTACTTGTCCAGGTCCGCCTTGGTCTTGAGGGTGACGACCACCGCCTCGCCTTCGACCGGGCCCTGCGTGCCGGGCGTCCAGGCCTTGGGCACCGCGCGCAGCGAGGTCACCCGCGGCGCCAGCAGTTCCACGCTCGCCGAGCGATAGGTCCAGCCGCGGCCGAAGTCGTCGAACGCCTCGTCATGGACATTGGACAGACCCCACTCGGTGAACTTGCCGCGCGACCAGGCATTGGCCTGCGCCATGCCCGGCGAGTTGGTCAGGCGCGGCCCGATTTCCTCGGTCAGGTGGCCGAAGGTCGCCATCACCTGCGACCGGTGGAATGCCTCCTGGCGGATGCGGTTGACCATGTCCAGGTCCACCGGCTCATTCGCCTGCGCCATTCCGGCCAGGCCCAGGCACAACGCCATCACGCTCCGCTTCAACACGCCCCTGCTCTCCCCGGGTTCGTCCCCGAATGTGCACAAAGGATCGAGTCTGCCCCGGCCAAAGGTCATGGTCCCCCTGCCATGAGTCATGGTCGGGCGGAGAGCCAGCGAGAGCCGGGCTCAGCGGAACGGTTCGCGGCGGGCGCGCTGCAGTGCGGGAATGCCCTGTCCGGTCCAGTCGCGATCGTTGGCGACCTGCGCCTGGCCGCGGCTGGCATCCAGCGCGTCGAAATCGAGATCGGCGATGGCCCAGACCTCGTCGCCACGGGTCTGCGCCAGCACGCCGTCGGCGGGGAAACCGCGATCCATCGGCGCGAACAGGGCCGCCTCGCCAGTATTCACGTCCAGCGCCGGACTCCATTCGGCGATGCCGGCGGTAACCGCCTGGGCCACGAAGAAACGGTTCTCCAGCGCGCGCGCCAGGCAACCGACCCGCACGCGGGTGGCGCCTGCCTCTGTGTCGGTGCAACTGGGCACCACCAGCAGGCGTGCGCCGGCGTCGTACTGCGCGCGCACCGGCAGCGGGAACTCGCTGTCGTAGCAGACCGCGACGCCGGCCCGCACGCCCTCGACATCGAACACATTCAGTGCGTCGCCGCCCTCGATCACGCCGGTGGCCTTCTCGAAACCGGTGAGCTGCAGTTTGTCCTGCCAACCGTGGCGGCCATCGGGCGTGAACCAGTAGCTGCGATTGCGGTAGCGCCGTTCGCCCACGGCGAGCAGGAACGAGCCGGCCACCACATGCAGGCGCAGTTCCGTCGCCAGCTTCGGAAACAAGCTCATCCAGTCCGCGTGCAGCGCCTGGGTCGCCGCCAGCGAGGCTTCCAGATCACCGCGGATGTCCGCCGCGAAGGTCGCGGCCAGTTCCAGCGACAGGTATTCGGGCAGCACCGCCACCTTCGCGCCCTGTGCGGCCGCATCACCCAGCAATCGCCCCAGTCGTTCGGCGAAGGCGGCGAAGTCGCGCGGCGCCTGGATCGGATACTTGGCCACGGCCACCTTCATGGCGCGGCCTCCAGCGGACGCAGCCAGAACGTCAGCGCATGCGGGATTTCGCCGCGACCGATTTCGTCCCACGCCAGCTGCATGGTCATCCCCTCCCTGCGCCGGTAGCCGCGCTTGTGCCAGAACGCGTCGTTGCCGCGATGTTCCGCCGGCCGACGCGGATCCATCGGGTCGCGATCCACCGCGCAGAACCCGGTCCAGCGGAATCCGCCCAGCGCGCGCGCATGCGCCTCCCGCCGATCGAAGAAGGCATGGCCGATGCCACGACCGCGATGCTCCGGCAACAGCACCGATTCGCCGAAATAGAACACCTCGTCCGGCGGGATCTCCGATGCCAGGAACGGCTGGCGGAAAGCTTCGCCGTCATCCAGCAGCGGCAGCCCGGTGGACGCGCCGATCACCCGCTCCCCGTCCAGCGCCAGCACGAACACGCTGCGCGGCGACGCCGCGTAGGCCGCCAGGTAGTCGCGCTCGTAGTCGAAATCACCCTCGTACAGATAGGGCCAGTCGCGGAACACGGCCACGCGCAGGCGCGCCACGTCGGCCAGCCACGGTCCGATGTCCGGTCCACGGAATACACGGATGTCGAAGCGGGAATCCATCCGCGAACTTTACCGCAGCCCCGGCATGGCGACGCGCGGTCACGGCGTGGGATCCTCGCCGGTCCCACCCGGTGGCGGCTCGATACCCGCGCGGGCGACCCCGCGCCCCGCCGCCACCGCCACGCCCGCAAGCAGGCCGCCCACGATCAGCATCGCCTGCGCGGCCATCACCATCAGCACGCCAAGGCCTTCGCCCGGGCCCCCGTCGTGACCCGGCTGCGATGACGCATGGCAGTGCTGCAACCACAGCAGCGAGAACAGCAATTGCGGGAGCAGGAACAGTACGCCGTACAAGCGCCATGAAATCACCGCCGCCATGACGTAGAACAGCAGGACCAGGACCGTTCCCACCAACATCACCGGCATCGTTCGCCGCCTCCCGCCGGCAGGCAGCGGCGATCATCCCAGTCATAGACCACGATTCCGGATTCGGGCAACACCCACAGGCGTGCGCGGCCATCCCGCGAGCAGGTCATGAAGCGACGGGCGCGCGGTGGCTCGCCCGCCGCCTGCCACGGTCCCCAGGCAATGGGGACGGCATGCCGCGAAAGGCCTTCCCTGGCCTGCGTCGCGTCCTGCAGCAACACCATCGGCCGGCGGCGCAGCGCGTTGCGCGTCTCCGCCGCCAACCGGAACCCCAGCCAGCCCCGGTGCACGTGCCGCAGCGGCAGCAGCAGCGTGGCGAGCGCGCGTTCGCTGATACCGGCTGGCTTGCCGTCACCGCCGTCGAGGGCGATGACGGCCTCGGTGTGCAGGCAGGCGGGCAACACGCGGCACGCGCGGCGATGCAATGTCTGCGGGTCCAGCATGGGCGTGCCTCAGCGCAACCCGTTGCCCAGGTCGTACCAGTCGACCTTGCGCGTGATCCACATGATCCCCGCCAGGATGCCGAACAGCAGCAGCGTGCCCATCAGCAGCGCGTTGGTCTCCGACAGCAGCAGCATGTACAGCACCCCGTACAGCGCGGTCAGCATCGTCGCGAACCCGGCCGCGCGCAGCCAACTGCGCAGCACGCCGGACAGGTAGAAGAACTGCAGGCCGATGCACGCCACCGCCGACACCAGGTACGCCTTCCAGAATGCGATGTGTTCGGACAGGCTGAGCAGCAGCAGGAAGAAGATCGCCAGCGCCAGGCCCACCAGCAGGTACTGCAGCGGGTGGATCGGCAGGCGCTTGATCAGTTCGAACAGGGCGAACCCGACGAAGGTCAGCACCACGAACAGGATGCCGTACTTGCTGGCGCGATCGGCCTGGGTATAGATGTCCACCGGATCGACCAGGTGGATGTCGGCGCTGTCGATGCGGGTCAGCGAGGGACCTTCCGAGGATGCGTCGATGGCGACCTGGCCGGTCAGCGGCATGCGTCGGGTGAAATCGCCTTCGGCGCTGGCCAGTTGCGCCTGCGCGTTGCTGGCCAGCGAGGAGATTTCCCAGTTGGCGGTGAAGCCGCTGGCCTCGACGGTGCGCTGGGTCGGCAGGAAGCGACCGCCGAACAGCGGATGCGGCCATTCCGAATGGACATCGATGCGGTTGCTGTCGGCGATCGGGCTGATGCCCAGCGATTCGGTGCCGGCCAGGCCGAAGTCCAGTTGCACGTTGCTGGCCGGCAGGAGCACCCCGCCCTCGCCGCCCAGCACCGCGTGGACGCCGCTCATCCGCGCGGACATCGCGCCGGTGCCGCCCTCGAAGGCGAGCGTACGTCCGTCGACCTTGACGACCGGCGTCCCCACCAGTCCGCGCACATCGCTCAAGCCCATCACCAGGATGGGCTTGCCATAGGTGCGGCCGTCCGTCTGCTCCAGCACCAGCGACTCGAAGTGCGCGCTCATGCGCGCCGACCACTGGTAGGTGCGCACGTCATACAGGCCGATGCGCCGCAGCGCCGGCTTCAGCCCGCCGCCCGCCTGCAGCGTCTTGGGCGTCTGCAGCACGTAGCCACGCACGGCTTCCTGGCGAATTTCCGGCTTGCCTTCGGCGTTGACCACCGTGGTGTTGCTGGTCTTCTGCCACGGCACCACCCGCAACGGCCCGATCACCTGCTGCGGACCGGCCATGCTCTCGGCGATGCGCTCGACCGCCTGCGCCTGGTAGCGTTCGCGATCGCTGATCACGCCGCGCACCATCAGCAGGGGAATCATCAACAGCAGCACCAGACCGCCCACGGTCAGGAACCGCAACAACAGCTTCAACGACTTCATGTCTTCGCCCATCCGGGTGTGGAGATGGACAAAGCCTGGCGCCGGCCGGTGGGCGGGCGTGGAAGCGGATTTGAAGTCTGTGTGAAGTGTGTGGCCGGCGCCTTCTCCCTTTTGTGGGAGCGACGTGAGTCGCGAAACCCGGCTTGGTCGAATCGCGACTTACGTCGCTCCCACAAGATAGGGTTCGATCAGGCCGCGGGCAGGGTCAGCACGGCTTCGGCGCCACCGTCGGGATGGTTGCGCAGGACGATGTCGCCGCCATGCAGGCGCGCGACTTCGCGCACGAACGGCAGGCCCAGGCCGGAACTGCGCAGGCCGCTGCCCGGACGGGCCAGCGAATAGAAGCGTTCGAAGATGCGTTCGCGCGCATAGTCGGGAATGCCCGGTCCGTGATCGCGCACGCTCAGCTGGACGCGATCGCCGGCGGTCTCGGCGGCCAGCACCACCTCCGCGCCGGACGGCGAGAACGCGATGGCGTTGTCGAGCAGGTTGCTCAGTGCCTGCCGGAGCAGGAAGGGATCACCACTCAGGCGCAGGCCCGGGGCGCCTCGCACGCGCAGATCCAGGCCGGTGGCGCGCATCTCCGCGGCCTCGCGCACGGCCTCCAGCAATTCGTCCGCCGTCATCGTCTGGCGCTTCTGCAGCCAGCCGTGCTGTTCCACCTCGGCCAGCGCCAGCAGCTTGTCGATGGTCTCGGTCAGGCGCTGCTCCTGGGTCTGGATATTGCGGGCGAAGCGCTGCCGTTCGGTTTCCGGCAGCGGTTCCTGCAACAGCTCGGCCGCGCCCCGGATCGCCGCCAGCGGACTCTTCATCTCATGGGTCAGCGACTGCACGTACTGCTCGACGTAGGCCTTGCCCTCCAGCTTGCGCCGCATCGCCTCCAGCGCGCGGCCCAGATCGCCAATTTCGTCGTGACGCGGCTTGGGCGGCGGGACCGGCTCGCCGGCGGCCACCGCCTGCGCGTAGCGGTTCAGGCGGCGGATGCCGCTCACCAGCCACCAGGTGATCAGCATGCCGATCAGCGCGGACAGACCGATCAGCCAGGCGCCGCGGCGCATGATGCTGCGCTGGCTGGCGGTGATGAAGGGATCGATGGTGTGGTTGGGCTGCGCCACGGTCAGCACGCCGATCAGCCGGTCGCCGTCGCGGATGGGCGCGGCCACGTGCATCACCGTGCGCTCCGGATCATCGGGCGTCTCCGGGCTGGAGCGCGCGCCGTATTCGCCGCGCAGGGTCAGGTAGACGTCGTTCCAGCGCGAGTTGTCGCGGCCGAGGTCGCGGCCCTGCGAGTCGTAGACCACGATGCCGCGCGCGTCGGTGACGGTCACCCGGTATTCGATGTGGCGCTTGGGGAAACTCCAGATGCGTGCGCGCAGATCACGTCCCGCGGCTTCGGACATCTTGGCCGCGAAGTCGCCGTCGGCGATGCGGCCGGCCTTCAGATCGTCGGCGGCCATCACCGCCAGCAGGTTGGCGGTATCCACGAGGGTGGATTCCATCGCCTGGCGCACGCCCGGCTTGACCTCGTTGACGAACACCCGCATCACGAAGAACGCGGCCAGTCCGACAATCAGGAAGAAGGCGAGGAACAGGCGGGCGCCCAGGCGCATGATCAGAGCTCGATGGCGTAGCCGAGACCACGATGGGTGCGGATCGGATCCGGCTCCGCGCCGGCCGCGCGCAGCTTGCCGCGCAGCGTCTTGATGTGGGTATCGACGGTGCGGTCCATGCTCTCGGCGTCGCTGTCCCAGCCGCGATCCATCAATTGCGCGCGGCTGAGGATCGCGCCGGGCCGCTGCAGCAGCGCCGCCAGCAGGGCGTATTCGTAGCGGGTCAGATCCAGCGGGCGATCCTGGTAATGGATCCGGTGCCCGTCGCGATCGATGGCGAAACCGCCCAGGCGGATCCAGCCCGCATCCGGCGTGGCCGGCGCGGCCGGATGCAACCGGCGCAGCCGCGCGCGCACCCGCGCCACCAGTTCGCGCGGCGAGAACGGCTTGGCCACATAGTCGTCCGCGCCAAGTTCGAGCCCCAGCACCCGGTCGATCTCGTCGTTGCGCGCGGTCAGGAAGATCACCGGCACGTCGCTGAAGGCGCGCAATTCACGGCAGACGTCGAAGCCGCTGGCGTCGGGCAGGCCGACGTCCAGCACCACCACGTCCACGCCACCGGCGCGCACCCGCGGCACGACCTCGCGCGCGAGCTGGCAATGCTCGGTTTCCAGTCCCTCGCTGCGCAGCGCATACAACACGGTGTCGGCGATGGCGGCTTCGTCTTCGGCAATCAGGATCAGCGGCATGCGGCACAGCATAGTCGGCCCCCGCGCGGGCCGCCACGCGCCCTGCCTCAGCCTGTCGCCACCCGGACCGGGGATGCGCCGGCGCCATCGGCCATTTCCGCAATCAGGCGTGGCACCAGCGCATCCAGTTCGGCTTCGGCCGCCGCCAGCGAACCGGCCAGGCGCGCGTCGGCGAATTCGTCGTACTCCACCGCGATGCGGTCCACCCGATCGATGCCCAGGTACGCCAGCGGCACGGCGATGCCGTCCTCCACATGGTTCAGATGCGCCAGGCGTCCGCCCGGGTCATAGCCGAAATCGCCGCGCGCGCCCAGCAGGACCAGTCGCCGGCCCTGCCCGGCCAGCATCGGCCAGTACGGCTCCCCGGCCCGACTGCGGTCGAAGCCGAACGTGCGCCCGACCCGCACCACGTTGTCGATCCACGCCTTGAGCTGGGCCGGCATGCCGAAGTTGTACATCGGCGCGGCGATCACGATCAGTTCGCTGGCGATCAGTTCGTCCACGAGGTCATCGCTCTCGCGCAGGGCCTCGCGCATCCGCTCGTCGCGCTGCTCCGGCCGGGTGAACGCCGCGCGTACCCAGTCGCCGGTCACCGGCGCGGGCGGATGCAGGCCCACGTCGCGATGCGCCACCCGGTCGTGCGGACGCCGCGCGTTCCAGCGACGGAGGAATCCGGCACTGAGGCGGCGGGTGTGCGAGCCATGCGCCTGCTGGTCCGAGCGGCCCGCGCGGGCACTGGAGTCGATGCACAGGATGTTCATTTTTATTCATCTTTGGCAGCGCACCGGAACAGGTGCATGATGCGCATTTTCCCGGGGACCAACCCTCAGAAAAAACGATATTTGCGAACCCTCATAGATGAATGAAATTCATCCCATAGCCCGACTACCGTCCCTGAACGCGCTGCGCGTGTTCGAAGCCGCCGCACGGCATTTGAGCTTCCGGCGGGCCGCCGAGGAACTGGTGCTCACCCCCACCGCCGTCAGCCACCAGATCCGTCTGCTGGAAGACCGGCTGGGCCTGCCACTGTTCACCCGCCAGGCCCGGCGGGTGGCGCTCACCGAGGCCGGCCAGCGGCTGTATCCGGTGCTGCGCGACAGCTTCGACAACATCGGCCAGACCCTGGCGGCGCTGCGCGCGCCCTCGCCGCGCCTGGCGGTCACGGTTTCGGCCACCCGTGGCTTCGCCGCGCAATGGCTGCTGCCGCGGCTGCCGGCATTCGCCGATGCGCATCCGGACATCGATCTGCACCTGCACGCCTCCGACGCGCCGGTGGATCTGCTCGCCGGCCAGGTCGATCTGGCCTTGCGCTACGGCCGGACGCCGCCGCCCGGCCTGCACGCGGACCATCTGCTTGCGTGCCGCTTCGCGCCGGTGTGCAGTCCGCGCCTGGACCTGCACGATCCGGCGCGGCTGTCCTCGTTCCCGCGCCTGCGCTTCGAGTGGCGGCAGCGCGATCGCGCCACGCCCGATTGGCCGCTGTGGTTCCGCAAGGCCGGAGTGGCCGCCGGCGACGCGCCGGAACGGATGTTCTCCGACGAGTCGCATGCGATCGTCGCCGCGATCTCGGGCCAGGGCGTGCTGCTGGCGAACCTGGCGCTGGTGGCCGGCGAACTGCGCGACGGCACCCTGGTGCAACCCTTCGGTCCGGTGCTGGAAGGCCATCCGATCCGGGTGCTTTGGCCGCCACGACACGCGGGCAACGACGCGGTGGCGCGCGTGCGCGCCTGGCTGCGGGAACAGGCCGAAGCGTCACCGGGTACCGGTAACCCCGCCGATGCTTTCCCGGCGACGGATTGAATCCCGGCATACTTCACCGATGAACTATCGCCACGCCTTCCACGCCGGCAATCACGCCGACGTCCTCAAGCACGTCCTGCTGCTGGCCCTGCTGGATGCACTCAAGCGCAAGGACACGCCGTTCTTCGTGCTGGACACGCATGCCGGCCGCGGGCGCTACCTGCTGGGCGCCAGCGAGAGCCGCAAGACCGCCGAGGCCGATGGCGGCATCGTCCGCCTGTTCGACAGCGCCCGCCTGCCCGCGCCGGTGGAGGACTACCTGCGCGCGGTGCAGGCCGACAACCCGGTGGGCGCGCTGGTGGCCTATCCGGGTTCGCCGTTGCTCGCGGCGCAGGCGATGCGCGCGCAGGACCGGCTGGCCGCCTGCGAACTGCAACCCGAGGAAGCGGCCGAACTGAAGGCGCTGTTCGCCCACGACCCGCGGGTGGCGGTGCATGCGCGAGACGGCTATGCGGCGATGCGCGCCCTGCTGCCGCCACGGCTCGGCGAAACCCGCTTCGCCCGCGGGCTGGTGCTGATCGATCCGCCCTACGAGGCGCAGGACGCGGAGTATCCGCAGATCCTCGATGCCGTGCGCGAAGGCCTGCAACGCTGGCCCGCCGCGACCTACGCGGTGTGGTATCCGATCAAGCAGCGGCGCAGCCTGTTGCCGTTCTTCCGCAAGGTGGCCGCCCTGCCGGCCAAGTCGGCGCTGGTGGCCGAATTGCAGGTCCGCCCGGACGATTCGCCGCTGCGGCTCAACGGCAGCGGCATGCTGGTGATCAATCCGCCCTGGCAGTTCGACGCCGCCATCGCGCCGGTGCTGCCCGCCCTGCAGACCGCGCTGGGCGAAACCGGCGCCGGCAGCCGGCTGGAGTGGATCAAGCGCGAAACCGCCGCCGCGCCCGGCAAACGTCCGGGCTAGGCGCGCCCGCCACGATCCCGTCGGGAGGCTGTGCGAGAATCGCCGCTCCCCTCCTCGCGCATCCCTCCATGGCCGGATCCAGCCTGTTCGCCCTCATCGACGACATCGCCACCCTGCTGGACGACGTCTCGGCGATGACCAAGATCGCCACCAAGAAGACCGCCGGCGTGCTTGGCGACGATCTGGCGCTCAACGCCCAGCAGGTCTCCGGCATCAAGGCCGACCGCGAACTGCCGGTGGTATGGGCGGTGGCCAAGGGATCGATGGTCAACAAGGCAATCCTGGTACCGACCGCGCTGGCGATCAGCGCACTGGAAACCTGGCTGCACGGACGCGGGATCAACATCCCGCTGATCACCCCGCTGCTGATGCTCGGCGGCGCCTTCCTCTGCTACGAGGGCGTCGAGAAGCTGGCGCACAAGTTCCTGCACGGCAAGGGCGAGGACGAACAGGAGCACGCCGAACGCGTGCGCGCGGTGCAGGACGAACAGGTCGACATGGTCGCCTTCGAGCAGCAGCGCATCCGTGGCGCGGTCCGCACCGATTTCATCCTGTCGGCGGAGATCATCGTCATCTCGCTCGGCACCCTGGCCGGGCGCACCTTCATCGAACAGTTGCTCACGCTGGTCGCCATCGCCCTGATCATGACCGTGGGCGTGTACGGACTGGTCGGCGGCATCGTCAAGCTCGACGACGCCGGCCTGGCGCTGAACCGCGACGAGCGCGCGGGCGGCTGGCCGCGCTTCAAGCGCGCCCTGGGCCGCGGCATCCTGCACAGCGCGCCCTACCTGATGAAATTCCTGTCCATCGCCGGCACGGCCGCGATGTTCCTGGTCGGCGGCGGCATCCTGGTGCACGGCATCGGCGCCCTCCACCACTTCATCGAGCCGTACGCGCAGGGCGCGCTCGGCGGATTGCTGTCGATGCTGTTCAACGCCGGCGTCGGCATCGTCGCCGGTGCCCTGATCGTGGCGGTCACGGTGCTGATCGGGCGGCTGCGCGGGAAACGCCACGCTGCCTGAACCGCTGTTCAGGCGCCTCGCCTGCCTGGGGGATTTCGTGCGAGCATGATCACATGACCGCGCCGAAACGACTGCCCCCCTGGCATGAACACTTCCGCCTGCCCAGCGGGCGCGAGTTGCTGATCCGCCCGATCCGACCCGAGGACGCCGGTCCCATCCAGGGCGCCTTCACCCTGCTCGGACCGGACGAAATCCGCCAGCGCTTCCTGTACGCCCTGCGCGAACTGACCCCGGAAATGGCCCAGCGCCTGAGCCAGCCGGATCCGCAGACCGAGTTCGCGCTGGTCGCCGCCGAATCGCTGCCGCCGGGCGAAGCGCTGGTCGGCGCGGTGGCGCGCGCGTCTGTGGTCAACCGCACCCGCGAGGCCGAGTTCGCCATCCTGGTCAGCCATTTCATCGCCGGCCAGGGCCTGGGTCGCCACCTGATGCGCCGGCTGGTGAAGTGGGCGCGTTCGAAGAAGCTGGACCGGCTCTACGGCGACGTCCTGGACAGCAACCTGCCGATGCTGCAACTGGCCCAGTCGCTGGGCTTCAAGCAGGTCCGCGAAGCCGACTCCGCGCCGGGCCTGGTGCGGGTGGTGCTGGACCTCAACGAAGTCGCCTGATCCGGAAGCTGATCCGGAAGCCCCGCGCGGACCACTTTCCGACCGGCGGACGGCCGTCCTCCACCCACATCGCCGTCATCATGACTGTCAGGGGAGGCCTGCGGCAGGCATTGTCGCGCGCGGTCGGAGGGCTCCCCGATGGGCATCGACGAAACCCGGCTCAACACCTTCCTCGGCAAGGCGGTCGAGGACCTCGGCGCGGCGATCAGCGCCACCCTGATCCTGGCAGGCGATCGGCTGGGCCTGTACAAGGCGCTGGCGGAGGGGCCGCTCACGCCCGCGGCGCTGGCCGAGCGCACCGGCACCCACGAACGCTACCTGCGCGAATGGCTGGCCAACCAGGCCGCCGGCGGCTATGTCACCTACGATCCCGGCAGCGGCGAATACCGGCTGGAGCCCGAACAGGCGCTGTGCCTGGCCGACCCGGCCAGTCCGGTGGATCTGGCGGGCGCGTACTACATCATCGAGGCGGTCTTCCACGCGCTGGATCGCACCGTGGACAACTTCCGCACCGGCGCGGGGCTGGAATGGGGCGATCACCACGCCTGCCTGTTCCATGGCACCGAACGGTTCTTCCGCGCCGGCTACAACGCCCACCTGCTCGGCGAATGGCTGCCCGCGCTGGACGGCGTGGTCGCCAAGCTCACCGCCGGCGCGCAGGTCGCCGATGTCGGCTGCGGCCACGGCGCCAGCACCCTGCTGATGGCCCGCGCCTACCCGCGCTCGCGCTTCGTCGGTTACGACTACCATCCCGAATCGATCCGGGTGGCCGGCGAACGCGCGCGCGAGGCCGGGCTGGAGAACGCGCGCTTCGAGGTCGCCGACGCCACCGGCTACGGCGAGCGCGACTTCGATCTGATCGCCTTCTTCGACTGCCTGCACGACATGGCCGATCCGGTCGGCGCGGCGCGCCATGCCCGACAGGCGCTGAAGCCGGACGGGCACTGCCTGCTGGTGGAACCGTTCGCCGGCGACAACGTCGAGGACAACCTCAATCCGGTCGGCCGGGTCTACTACGGTGCTTCCTCGCAGATCTGCGTACCGGTGTCCCTGGCCCGCCACGGCCCCGCGCTGGGCGCGCAGGCCGGCGAGGCGCGCCTGCGCGCGGTGATGGAAGCCGGCGGCTTCGGCCGCTTCCGGCGCGCGGCGCAGACCCCGTTCAACCTGGTGTTCGAAGCACGCCCCTGAACCACGGGAGATTCCCATGCCACGCTATGTGATCGAACGCGATCTGCCCGGCGCCGGCCTGTTGCCGGCGGAGGAACTGCGCGCCATCTCGCGCAAATCCTGCGAAGTGCTGGAGGAACTGGGCCCACAGGTGCAGTGGATGCAAAGCTACGTCACCGCCGACAAGGTGTACTGCATCTACGTGGCACCCAACGAGGACCTGATCCGCGAACACGCGCGGATGGGCGGTTTTCCCGCCAACCGCATCGCCGAAGTCCATGCGGTGATCGATCCGGTCACCGCCGAATGACGGCCATGATGGCGGTGCCGGTGCCGGCGTTTACCCGGGCGGCAGCGGCGGCGCGGTAGACTGGCGGTCCCTTGCGCTGGTGGCGGACGACGCCTCCGGCGCTGCCGCTGTTTTGTGCTCCGATGACCACCGATCCGAATTCCGCCTCCTCCACGCCCGTTCCTCCCCTGCCCCGCGGCGCCCAGTCGCGCGCCTGGTGGCGCGCACCGGCCTCGCCATCCGCGCTGGCCTGGTTCCTGGCCCGCGCGGCGCTCGCCCACGACGGCCCGATCGTGGCCATCGCCCGCGACAACCACCAGGCACACCAGTTGGAAGGCGACCTGCGCACGCTCCTGGGCGAACAGGGACGCCCGGATCTGCCGGTGCTGCCTTTCCCGGACTGGGAAACGCTGTCCTACGATCGCTTCAGCCCGCATCCGGACATCGTTTCCCAGCGCCTGGCCGCGCTGCACCGCCTGCCCGCGCTGAAGCGCGGCATCGTGGTGGTGCCGGTGCAGACGCTGATGCAGCGCCTGCCGCCGCTGCGCCACGTGGTCGGCGGCAGCTTCGACTACCGGGTCGGACAGGTGCTGGACTTCGACGCCGAGAAGCGCCGGCTGGAAACGGCCAGCTACCGGCACGTGCCGCAGGTGCTGGATCCGGGTGACTTCGCCGTGCGCGGCGGCCTGCTCGATGTATATCCGATGGGCGCCGACGCGCCGCTGCGCATCGAGTTGCTGGACGACACCATCGATTCGATCCGCCAGTTCGATCCGGAAAGCCAGCGTTCGCTGGAAAGGACCGATGCGGTGCAGTTGCTGCCCGGCCGCGAGGTACCGCTGGACGACGCCTCGCTGGCGCGTGCGATGAACCTGCTGCGCGACCGCTTCGACGTCGACACCCGCCGCAGCGCGCTCTACCAGGATCTGAAATCCGGGCTGGCGCCGGCCGGCGTGGAGTACTACCTGCCGTTGTTCTTCGAGCAGACCGCCACCCTGTTCGACTACCTGGGCGAACGTGCCCTGCCGCTGCTGGCCGATGGCGCCAGCGCCGCCGCCGACGCGTTCTGGATGCAGACGCAGGGCCGCTACGAGCAGCGCCGCCACGACATCGAGCGCCCGCTGCTGCCGCCGGAAGAGCTGTACCTGCCGCCGGACAACCTGCGCGAACGCCTCAACCAGTCATCGCGCATCGAAGTCTGCGGAACGGATCACCCGCGCCATGCCGAAGCCGCGCCGCTGGGCGACCAGCCTTCGCCGACGCTGCCGCTGGCGCAGAAGGATCAGGCGCCGGGCCAGGCGCTGCGTTCGTTCCTGGATCACTATCCGGGCCGGGTGCTGATCGCCGCCGACTCCGCCGGTCGCCGCGAGGCGCTGCTGGAAGTGTTGCAATCGGCCGAACTGAAACCGGCGGTGCTGCACGACCTGCCCGCCTTCCTCGCCGACGGTGCCCGCTTCGGCATCGCGGTCGCGCCGCTGGAAGACGGCTTCGCCCTGGATGCGCCCGCCGTGGCGGTGCTCACCGAACGCCAGTTGTTCCCGGAACGCGCCACCCAGCCGTATCGCCGCAAGCGTACCGGCCGCGAGCCGGACAGCATCATCCGCGACCTGGGCGAGCTGAGCGAAGGCGCGCCGATCGTCCACGAGGATCACGGCGTCGGCCGTTATCGCGGGCTGGTGGTGCTGGAAGCCGGCGGCCTGCCCGGCGAGTACCTGGAAATCGAATACGCCAAGGGCGATCGCCTGTACGTGCCGGTCGCCCAATTGCACCTGATCAGCCGCTACTCCGGCGCCTCGGTGGAAACCGCGCCGCTGCATTCGCTGGGTGGCGAGGCGTGGACCAAGGCCAAGAAGAAGGCCGCCGAGAAGGTCCGCGACGTGGCCGCCGAACTGCTGGAAATCCAGGCCCGCCGGCAGGCCCGCGCCGGCTTGGCGCTGCCAGTGGACCGGGCGATGTACGAACCGTTCGCCGCCGCCTTCCCGTTCGAGGAAACCCCGGACCAGCACGCCGCCATCGAGGCGGTGCTGCGCGATCTGGGCAGCAGCCAGCCGATGGATCGGGTGGTCTGCGGCGACGTCGGCTTCGGCAAGACCGAGGTGGCGGTGCGCGCGGCCTTCGCCGCCGCCAGCGCCGGCAAGCAGGTGGCGGTGCTGGTGCCGACCACGCTGCTGGCCGAGCAGCACTACCGCAACTTCCGCGATCGCTTCGCCGACTGGCCGCTGCGAGTGGAAGTTCTCTCGCGCTTCAAGACCGCCAAGGAGATCAAGGCCGAGCTGGAGAAGCTGGCCGAGGGCAAGCTGGACGTGATCGTCGGTACCCACCGGCTGCTGCAACCGGACGTGAAGTTCAAGGATCTGGGCCTGGTCATCGTCGACGAGGAACAGCGTTTCGGCGTGCGCCAGAAGGAGGCGCTGAAGGCGCTGCGCGCCAACGTCCACCTGCTGACCCTGACCGCCACGCCCATTCCGCGCACGCTCAACATGGCGATGGCGGGACTGCGCGATCTGTCGATCATCGCCACCCCGCCGGCCAACCGCATGGCGGTGCAGACCTTCATCACGCCGTGGGACGGCACCCTGCTGCGCGAAGCCTTCCAGCGCGAGCTCTCGCGCGGCGGCCAGGTGTACTTCCTGCACAACGACGTGGAAACCATCGGCCGCATGCAGCGCGATCTGCAGGAACTGGTGCCGGAGGCGCGCATCGGCGTCGCCCACGGACAGATGCCCGAACGCGAACTGGAACAGGTGATGCTGGGCTTCCAGAAGCAACGCTTCAATGTGCTGCTGTGCACGACGATCATCGAGTCCGGCATCGACATTCCCAACGCCAACACCATCGTCATCCATCGCGCCGATCGCTTCGGCCTGGCTCAGTTGCACCAGCTGCGTGGCCGCGTCGGCCGTTCGCACCATCGCAGCTATGCCTACCTGGTGGTGCCGGACAAGCGCAGCATGACCGCCGACGCCGAGCGCCGGCTGGACGCGATCGCGGCGATGGACGAACTGGGCGCCGGCTTCCTGCTGGCCACCCACGATCTGGAAATCCGCGGCGCCGGCGAACTGCTGGGCGAGGACCAGAGCGGACAGATGGCCGAGATCGGTTTCAGCCTGTACACCGAACTGCTGGAGCGCGCGGTGCGCTCGATCCGCCAGGGCAAGCTGCCGGATGCGGACCTGGGCCAGGAGGCGCGCGGCGCCGAGGTCGAACTGCATGTGCCGGCGCTGATTCCGGACGACTACCTGCCCGACGTGCATACCCGCCTGACCCTGTACAAACGCATCAGCAGCGCGCGCGACCGCGACGAGTTGCGCGACCTGCAGGTGGAGATGGTCGATCGCTTCGGCCTGCTGCCGGATCCGGTGAAGTACCTGTTCGCCGCCGCCGAATTGAAACTCGACGCCACCGCGCTGGGTATCCGCAAGCTGGATCTGGGCGATGCCGGCGGGCGCATCGTGTTCGAGGCCAAACCGAACATCGATCCGATGTCGGTCATCCAGCTGATCCAGAAACAGCCGCGCATCTACAGCATGGATGGCCCGGACAAACTGCGCATCAAGCTGCCGATGGCGGAGGCCGCCGACCGCTTCAGCGCCGCCAAGGGCCTGTTGACCACGCTCAAGGTGGCCTGACGGCCGGAATGGCGCCTTGTAGGAGCCACGTCAGTCGCGACCGTTTCTGATCGATTGCCCCAAAAATCGGTCGCGACTGACGTCGCTCCTACAGTTGGAATCACGAATTCATTACAACTGCGATTCGATCGGTAGCCATTCCAGCACCTTGACGGTGCCGCGCCGCCACAGGCCGACGCCGGGTTCGTGGTCCCAGGTCCGCGGCGGGGTCACCGAACCGTCGTCCCAGCGCAGCTTGCCGTCGGCGAGCCGCAATTGGTAGCTGTGCGCGGGCGAGGTCTTGTCACGGTAGCGCTGGGCCAGTTCGGCGGCGGTGTCGGCGTCCTCGAAGAACACGCCCATCTCGGTATTGAGGCTGACCGAGCGCGGATCCAGGTTGAATGAACCGACGAAGCCGGAAGCGCCGTCGACCACGAATGCCTTGGTGTGCAGGCTCGCGCCGCTGGACCCGAACAGGCTGCTGTCCTCCTGCGCGCCGCGCGGCATCAGCTCGTACAGCTTCACTCCCTCGCGCAGCAGCGGCACCCGATAAGGCGCATAGCCGCTGTGCACGGCGGTCACGTCGGTGGCCGCCAGCGAATTGGTCAGCACGCCCACCTCCACGCCGCGCCGGCGCAGCCCCGCCAGCCACGTCACGCCGTCACGGCCGGGCACGAAGTACGGTGAGATCAGCCAGACCCGTTCGCGCGCCCCGGAGACCGCCGGCACCAGCCGGTTGATCAGCCAGCCGTCGCCGCCGTTGCCCTCGCCTTTCTCCGGCGGATCGGAATGCACCTGGGTCGACGCGGGCCAGTGCAGCGGCATCTGCCCCTCGACGAAGGCGCGCACGCCGGGGGAATTCTCCACCCGCTTCAGATACGGCGCGGCGCGGCGCGATCGCTGCGCCTTGTCCACGTCGGCGCGCAGTTCCGCCAGCGCGTTTTCGTCCGCGCGCGCCAGCGCATGCAGCGGAATCACCGAGCCGCTGTTCCAGAACGCGTCGAAAATCGCTTCGGTCTGGCGCACCGCCGGTCCCAGCAGGGCCGCGTCCAGGTCCAGGAAATTGGTATCGGTGGCCGCGTCGAAATACTCGTCGCCGATATTGCGCCCCCCCACCACCGCAATCCGCCCATCGGCGATCCACGCCTTGTTGTGCATGCGCCGGTTGAGGCTGACGCCGCGCAGCAGCATTTCCATGCCGCGTCCGAGGAAGCCGGCCCGGTTGCGCGACGGATTGAACATCCGCACTTCGATGTTGGGATGCTGGTCCAGCGCCACCAGCAGCGAATCGCGGCCATGCGCGTTCATGTCATCCAGCAGCAGGCGCACGCGCACGCCGCGGTCGGCGGCGCGCAGCAGTTCGCGATCGAGCAGTTGTCCGGTGAGGTCGTCGTGCCAGATGTAGTACTGCAGATCCAGGCTGCGCCCCGCCGCCTGTGCGGTCAGCGCGCGGATCGCGAAGGCGTCCAGGTTGTCCGACACCAGGCCAAGCCCGCTCCGATCCGGATGCGCTTCGGTCAGCGGTGCGATGGCGCGATCCAGCGCGGTGGCGTTGGCGGCGATCGGCACGGCCTGCGTCGCCGGTCCGTGCACGCGCGCGGCGAACCGGCCGTAGCTGTAGAGCGACACCAGGCTGGCGATGACCAGCGTCAGCAGGATCAGGCCCAGCAGGCGAAGCTTGCGTGCCATCATGGGCTCCTCGGCGACATGCATCGATTCTACCGGGTGTGTCCTGACGGATGTGTTGGCGCCTCCCCGGCGGCCGGCCTCGCCGGTTCGCTGCCGCCAGCGCAGGACCGCCCGCCAGGACGCCTGCGATATGCTGCGCGCGTCTTCGCCGGAGTTCTCCATGACGATCCCGCTGAACCGCTTCCTGTGCCTTCTGCTCGCGGCGGCCGCGTTGGCCCTGTCCGGCTGCGCCAGCACGCCGTCTTCCGACGGCACCACCTTCGTGGTGGTCCGGCATGCCGAGAAGGCCACCGACGATCCGGAGGATCCGCAACTGTCGGAGATTGGCCTGCGCCGCGCGCAGCGGCTGGCCGAGGTCCTGGCCGACGCGCCCGTGGTCGCGATCTACGCGACCGAGTTCAAACGTACCCGCCAGACCGCCCAGCCCACCGCGGATCGCCGGCATATTCCCGTCAACGCCTACTTTTCGCGCGGACCCGCCGCCGAAAGCGCCGCTCGCTGGCGCCGCGATCACGATCACGGCACGGTGCTGATCGTTGGCCACAGCAATACCGTGCCGGATCTGGTGACCGCCCTCTCCGGCCAGCCGGCCGCGCCGATGCCGGACACCGAGTACGACCGCCTGACCCGCATCCACGTCGGCGCGGATGGCCGCGTGCGGGTCGAGATCGCGCGCTACTGACCGCGCGCGCCGTCTGCACGGAGCGCACGGACGGCATCGGTTACCCTGCATCGATGAACGACGCGACCAACGTGTTCGGCGCGTGGGACGGCAGCGCCCGCCACGCCCGCCTGCTGCAGAAGGATCTCGCCCGCCAGGTCCGCCTGCGCGACGACTTTGATCCACCGCGTCACCTGGCGGGTTTCGATGTCGGTTTCGAGGAAGGCGGCGCAACCACGCGGGCGGCGGTGGTGCTGCTGGACGCGCGCGATCTGCAACCGATCGAGACCCATGTCGCGCGCGTACCGACCTCGATGCCCTACGTGCCGGGCCTGCTCAGTTTCCGCGAACTGCCGGCGTTGGTCGCGGCGCTGGCGATGCTGCGGCAGGCTCCGGATCTGGTGATGATCGACGGCCAGGGCATCGCCCATCCGCGCAGGCTCGGCATCGCCGCGCATTTCGGCGTGGCGACCGGCCTGCCCAGCATCGGAGTGGCGAAGAAACCGCTGTGCGGCCGCTTCGATCCGCCCGGCGATCGCGGCGGCGACCACACCCCCCTGCTCGATGGCGGCGAACAGATCGGCTGGGCGCTGCGCAGCAAGCCGCGTTGCCTGCCGCTGATCGTCTCGCCCGGCCACCGCGTCTCGATGGCCGGTGCGCTCGACTGGACCCTGCACTGCCTGCGTGGCTACCGCCTGCCGGAACCCACGCGCCTGGCCGACCGGCTGGCGTCGCGGCGCGGCGACGTCCCGCTCGCCCCCGCCTCGCGATAGCCAGGGTGGTAGGAGCGGCCTCCGGCCGCGAGCTTTTCCGCTGAATTCGCGGGGGACACGTTCATGCCGTTCGTCCCCCTCTCATGGCGAACGAAGAGCTCGCGGCCGGAGGCCGCTCCTACCCCACCTGCCGGTCGGGGACGGCGATGGACGCGGGGCGATGCGCGCATCGCGGAAACAATCCGTTGCCGCCGCCGGCCCTGCGCGCGTCATGACGCTGTGCCATCCTGCGCGCAGCCACCCACGGAGGACGCCATGACCCTCATCATTCCCCCCCGCACCCACGATCTGGGCGGATTCCAGGTCCGTCGCGCGGTGCCCAGCCTGCAGGCGCGCAGCGTCGGCCCGTTCGTGTTCGTGGACCACATGGGTCCGGCGACCTTCGACGAGGGCCGCGGCGTGGACGTGCGCCCGCACCCGCACATCGGCCTGGCCACGGTGACCTTCCTGTGGAGCGGCGCGATCAATCACAAGGACACATTGGGTTCGGAGCAGGTCATCCTGCCCGGCGACGTCAACTGGATGACCGCCGGCCGCGGCATCGCCCATTCCGAGCGCACGCCTTCCGACGTGCGCGCGCATCCGCATCCGCTGCACGGCATGCAGACCTGGGTCGCGCTGCCGAAAGCCTACGAGGAGGTCGCGCCCGAATTCCACCACCACAAGGCCGACACCCTGCCGCAGCGACGCCATGACGGCACCTGGCTGCGGGTGATCGCCGGCCGCGCCTATGGCGAGGAATCGCCGGTGCGGGTGTTCGCCGACACCTTCAACGTGGCGCTGGATCTGGAGCCCGACGCCGAGCACACCATCGATGGCGGTCATGCCGAGCGTGCGCTGTACGTGCTGGAGGGCGACGCGCAGCTCGACGGCGCCGACATTCCCGACAAGCACCTGGTGGTGCTGGATCCTGGCACCCGGCCGGTGCTGCGCGCGAAGACACCGGTGAAGGCGCTGCTGCTTGGCGGCGAACCGCTCGACGCGCATCGGCACATCTGGTGGAACTTCGTCTCCAGTTCGAAGGAGCGGATCGAACAGGCCAAGGAGGATTGGCGCGAAGGAAAATTCGGCCAGGTGCCCGGCGAGACCGAGTTCATTCCCTTGCCCGATCATTAATCAAGAGTGATGGTTGTCACACTTTTTTGAGTCACCCAAGGCATACTGGTGCCGCACCCGCGCGATCCTCGTGCGCGTGCGGCCCGTCGGACGACGGTTCCATCCATTCCTTGGGGGATTACAGATGAGTCTTGGAAAGAAACTCGCGGCGGAGTTCCTGGGTACTTTCTGGCTGGTGCTGGGCGGTTGCGGAAGCGCCGTGCTGGCGGCCAAGTTCGGCGGTGACGCCAATCCACTCGGCATCGGATTCCTCGGCGTGGCGCTGGCCTTCGGCCTGACCGTGCTGACCGGCGCCTATGCGTTCGGCCACATCTCCGGCGGCCATTTCAATCCGGCGGTGAGTTTCGGCCTGTGGGCCGGTGGCCGCTTTTCGATCAAGGAGCTGGTGCCCTATATCGTGGCCCAGGTGCTGGGCGGCATCGCGGCCGGATTCATCCTGCTCCAGATCGCCGGCGGCGCCAGCGGGTTCGCGATTGATCCGAATGCAGCCGGCGCGTTCGCCAGCAACGGCTATGGCGCGATGTCGCCGGGCGGTTATTCGGTGGCGGCGGCGTTCCTGACCGAAGTGGTGCTGACCGCGTTCTTCCTGATCGTCATCATGGGTTCCACCCATGGCCGCGCCCCGGCGGGTTTCGCGCCGATCGCGATCGGCCTGGCCCTGACCCTGATCCACCTGATCAGCATTCCGGTCACCAACACCTCGGTGAATCCGGCCCGCTCCACCGGCGTGGCGCTGTTTGCCGGCCCGACCGCTATCAGCCAGTTGTGGCTGTTCTGGCTGGCGCCGATCCTCGGCGGCCTGCTCGGCGGCGTGATCTACAAGGCGATTGGCAAGGACTGATTTCGCCGTATCCGGCACGAAAAAAGCCGGGCATTGCCCGGCTTTTTTCTTGTCCCTTACCTGCCTCACCTGTAGGAGCGACGTCAGTCGCGACCGTATCCTTCTCGGTGTACGCAGATATTCAAGGACTCGCGACGCGCAATCCTCGCACGGTCGAGAAGACGGTCGCGACTGACGTCGCTCCTACAAGGGGGCAGGTTGATCAGAACCGTCCTTCCTGGAAGTCGACGAAGGCCTGCATGATTTCCTGCTTGCTGTTCATCACGAACGGGCCATGCCGCACCACCGGTTCGCGCAGCGGACGCCCGGCCACCAGGATGGCGCGGGCCGGCTGGTTGCCGGCGCGCAGGCTGAGTCCACTGCCACCGCCGAGCACGCCCATCTCATGGGTTTCCAGTGCGCGCGCATCCTCGCCCTCGCCCACCGTCAGCGCGCCCTCGAACGCATACACGAACGCGTTGTGGCCTTCGGGCAGTACGTAGTCCCACGCCTTGCCGGCGTCGAGCGCGATGTCGAGATAGACCGGATCGGTGGCCGGTTGCGAGATCGGACCTTCCACGTCGCCGACCCGGCCGGCGATCACCTTGATGCCCACGCCCGGTCCGGGCGAGGCGGTCGGGATGCGTTCTGGCGCGAATTCCTGGTACTTCGGCGCGGTCATCTTCTCGCGCGCCGGCAGGTTCACCCACAGTTGGAAACCGCGCATGCGCCCGGATTCCTGCTCCGGCATTTCCGAATGCACCAGGCCGCGACCGGCGGTCATCCACTGCACCGAGCCCGGCGTCAGCAGGCCCTCGTTGCCTTGGTTGTCGCGATGGCGCATGCGTCCGTCGAGCATGTAGGTGACGGTCTCGAAGCCGCGATGCGGATGTTCCGGGAAGCCGGCGAGGTAGTCCTCGGCGCGATCGGTGCCGAACTCGTCCAGCAGCAGGAACGGATCCAGATCCGGCAGGTCCGGGCCGCCGATGACGCGGGTCAGCTTGACGCCGGCGCCATCGGAGGTGGCGCGACCGCGCACCTTGCGCAGGACGCGGGCGGGATGGATATCGACGGGGGTGTTCATGGTGACCTCCTGGGCAATGCCGGAAAGATGGCAGCGCGGCACCGGTTTCGGAATGCCGGCACCCGTAACCATCTGTTCCAGCCATGGAGCCGGAGGTCTTCCGGAACCACCGGGACAGGAAAAACAACCCGCCAGGCAGGAGCGGCCTCCGGCCGCGAGCTTTTTCCCGCCACACCAGGCGAACGAACCGCGCGTGCGGATGTCGCGCCGAAAGATCGCGGCCGAAGGCCGCTCCTACCGTTCGCCGGGTGGTGTGGACGTCAGGCCACGTAGACGGACTTGATGTTCATGAACTCGTGGATGCCGTGCTCGGCCAGTTCACGCCCGAAGCCCGAACGCTTGGTGCCGCCGAACGGCAGGCGCACGTCGCTGCGCACGATCGCGTTGACGAAGGCCGCGCCGACCTGCAACTGGCGCGCCACCCGATCGCCGCGATCGGCATTGCCGGTCCAGACGCTGCCTCCCAGGCCGAACGTGGTGTCGTTGGCGACCCGTACCGCTTCGGCCTCGTCGCGCACCCGCAGGATGCTGGCGACCGGACCGAACAGTTCTTCCTCGTAGGCGGGCATGCCGGGCTTCACTCCATCCAGGATCGAAGCGGGGTAACCGGCGTGCGAGGCATCCGGCTCGCAACCCAGCAGGGCCTTCGCACCCCTGGCGATGCTCGCCTGCACCTGGCGATGCAGTTCGTCGCGCAGATCCTGGCGTGCCATCGGCGCCAGCGTGGTCGCGTCGTCCTGCGGGTCGCCCAGGCGCAGTTTCGCCGCCGCTTCGCTGAAGCGCTGCACGAAGCGATCGGCGATCGCCTCGACCACGATGAAGCGCTTGGCGGCGATGCAGGTCTGCCCCGCATTGCCGAAGCGGGACGCAATCGCGCCGGCCACGGTCTTGTCCAGGTCCGCGTCCTCCAGCACCACGAAAGCATCGCTGCCGCCCAGCTCCATCACGCACTTCTTGAGCTGCTGGCCGGCGTTTCCCGCCACCGAGCGGCCCGCGCGCTCGCTGCCGGTCAGGGTCACCGCGGCGACGCGCGGATCCCGGATGACCTCGGCGGCCTGGTCGTTGTCGATATGCAGCACGCCGAACACGCCAGCCGGAACGCCCGCGCCGTGCAGCGCGTCGGCGATGACGTCGGCGCAGCCCGGCACATTGCTGGCGTGCTTGAGCACGGCGACATTGCCCGCCATCAGCGCCGGCGCCAGGAACCGGAACACCTGCCAGATCGGGAAGTTCCACGGCATCACCGCGAACACGCAGCCAATCGGTTCGTAACGCACGTAACTGCGGCTGCCATCGGTGTTGATCGGCTCGTCCCTCAGGTAATCGGCCGCATGGTTGGCGTAGTAGTCGCAGGCGCCGGCGCACTTGTCGATTTCGGCCAGGGCCTCCTTGCGCAGCTTGCCCATTTCGGCGGTCATCACCCGCTGGATGTCGTCGCGACGGCGGCGCAGTTCCGAGCCGACCCGGCGCAGCAGTTCGCCACGCTCGGCCAGCGGACGCGCCGACCAGGCACGGAAGGCCGGCTGCGAGGCCGCCAGCACGGCCTCGACCGCGGCGGCGTCCATCAGCGGTTGGGAACGGTCGACCTTGCCGGTCGCGGGATTGACGATGTCTACCTTCATGACGATCTCTGGGTTCTCGGGCAGGTGCCCATTCTGGCGCCCGCCGCGTTAGCGCCGGGTGGGCCCGGTCAGCCGTTTTCCTGCAACGCCAGTTGCATGTCGCGCTGGCGGCGCTTCTCCTCGCGGTACATCAGCCACCAGCCGGCCAAGGCCGCGAGCGAGACGATCGCGATCATCAGCGTCGCCAGCGCGTTGATCTTGGGACTCAGGCCCAGGCGCACGGAGGAGAACACCTTCATCGGCAGGGTGGTCGAACTGGGGCCGGCGACGAAGCTGGCGATCACCACGTCGTCCAGCGACAGGGTGAATGCCAGCAACCAGCCCGACACCAGCGCCGGCGCGATGATCGGCAGGGTGATCAGGAAGAACACCTTGAGCCGGTTCGCGCCCAGGTCCATCGCCGCCTCCTCCAGCGACTTGTCCAGTTCGGACAGGCGCGAGGAGATCACCACGGTGACGAAGGAGACGGTCAGGGTGACGTGGGCGATCCAGATCGCGATGACGCCCTTGGACGGCAGGCCCAGCAGTTCGCCCATCGAGACCAGCATCAGCAGGATCGACAGGCCGATGATCACTTCCGGCATCACCAGCGGCGCGGTGATCAGCGCGCCGAACAGGGTCTTGCCGGGGAAGCGCCGCATCCGGGTCATCACCAGCGCCGCCAGCGTGCCCAGCACCATCGCCGCGGTCGCGGTCCAGAACGCGATCTTCAGGCTGATCCAGGCCGCCTGCAGCATCTGTTGATCGCGGAACAGCTCGCCGTACCACTTCACCGAAAATCCCGACCAGACCGTGGCCAGGCGCGACTCGTTGAACGAGTACACCATCAGGATCAGGATCGGCAGGTACAGGAAGGCGAAACCGAAACCCAGCACCAGCCAGGTCAGGCTGCGTTGGCGCAGGCGGCTCATGTCAGCCTCCCTTCCAGCTCGCGCTGCTGCACCCGGTTGAAGATCAGGATCGGGATCATCAGCAGGATCAGCATGACGATCGCCACCGCCGAGGCCGCCGGCCAGTCACGGTTGTTGAAGAACTCGTTCCACAGCACCCGGCCGATCATCAGCGTGTCCGGACCGCCCAGCAGTTCGGGGATGACGAATTCGCCCACCGCCGGAATCATCACCAGCATGCAGCCGGCGATGATGCCGGCGCGCGACAGCGGCAGGGTGATGGTGAAGAACGCCTTCCACGGCTTGGCGCCCAGATCGTAGGCCGCTTCCAGCAGGCGCTGGTCGTGCTTGACCAGGTTGGTGTAAAGCGGCAGCACCATGAACGGCAGGTAGGCGTAGACGATGCCGATGTAGGCGGCCATCGGCGTGTACAGGATCTGCAAGGGCTCGCTGATGATGCCCAGCTTCATCAGCAGGTTGTTGAGCAGGCCGTTGTTCTTGAGGATGCCGATCCAGGCGTAGATGCGGATCAGGAACGAGGTCCAGGACGGCAGCACCACCAGCATCATCGCGATGTTGCGGCTGGAGGGTGGCAGGCGCGCGATCACGTAGGCGATGGGATAGCCGATCAGCAGCGCGAAGAAGGTCGAGATGGCCGCGATCTGGATCGAGCTCAGGTAGGCCTGGATGTACTGGGAATCAGTGAACAGCGCCGCGTAGTTGCCCAGGTTGAGCTTGAGCGAGAGCGCCTCGTCCACGTATTCCAGGATCGGCGTGTACGGCGGCATGGCGATGGCCAGCCGCGAGAACGAGATCTTCAGGACGATCAGGAAGGGAATGGCGAAGAACAGCAACAGCCACAGGTAAGGGACCGAGATCACCGCCCAGCGCGGGCCCGGCGTGGCTTTCTTGATCAGGTCGCGGAGTTTCATGAGGTCAGCACCACCCCGTCGTTGTCGCCCCACCACACCCAGACCTCGTCGTTCCAGGTCAGGCCTTCGCTGGCCCAGCGCTGCACGTTGGCGAAGTTGGCCATGAACTTGTAGCCGCCCGGCAGGCGCACGTGATAGACCGAATGGCTGCCGAAGTAGGCGATGTCCTCGATCACGCCCTTGGCCTTGTTGTACTCCTGCGCCGGTTCCGCCTTGCCGATGCCCAGCTTCTCCGGGCGAACGGCGAACGAGACTTCCTGGCCCTCGAAGCCGGAGATGCCATGGCCCACGTAGACCGGCACCGGCAGTTGCGGGCTGCGGATGGTGACGTAGTCGGACTCGTCCTCCTCCACCACGCCATCGATCAGGTTGACCGAGCCGATGAACTCGGCGGCGAAGCGGCTGGTCGGTTGTTCGTAGATTTCGTCCGGCGTGCCGACCTGGCGGATCCAGCCCTGATCCATCAGGGCGATGCGGGTGGCCATGGTCATGGCCTCTTCCTGGTCGTGGGTGACCATCACGCAGGTCACCCCGGATTTCTCGATGATGTTGACCAGTTCCAGTTGCATCTGCGAGCGCAGCTTCTTGTCCAGCGCGCCCATCGGCTCATCCAGCAGTAGCAGCTTCGGCCCCTTGGCCAGCGAACGCGCCAACGCCACGCGCTGTTGCTGGCCGCCGGAGAGCTGGTGCGGTTTGCGTCTGGCCAGCTTGCCCAGCTGCACCAGCGCCAGCATTTCCTCGACCCGCTTCTTGATGGCCTCCCTGGACAGGCCGTCCTGCTTCAGGCCGAAGGCGATGTTCTGCTCCACGGTCATGTGCGGGAACAGCGCGTAGGACTGGAACATCATGTTGAGCGGCCGCTCGTAGGGCGGCAGGTCGTTGAGCAGTTGCCCGTCCAGGTAGATCTTGCCGGCCGTGGGCTTCTCGAACCCGGCCAGGCAGCGCAGCAAGGTGGACTTGCCGCTGCCGGAACCGCCCAGCAGGGCGAAGATTTCGCCCTTGCGGATGGTCAGGTTGGTATCGTCCACGGCGACGAAGCCGTCGAATTCCTTGCGCACGTCGACGATGCGCAGGTAGGCATCGACACCGGCCTTGGCGGTCGCGGTGTCCTTGCCGTTGCCGGGAGGTGGGTTGTCAGCCGCCATCGGGTTCCCCTGTACCGCGCCGTGCATGCGGCGCCGGTATTTTCTTGGAAATGGAAACGCTCCGGGGCGGGCGTCGTCGCCCGCCCCTTCGCATGGGTTACTTGCCGGTCTTCAGTTCCGTCCAGATCCGGGTGTACTGGCGATCCACTTCCGGCGGGAGCACCGCGAAGGTGAACAGCTTGGCTTCCACTTCCGGTGGCGGATACACGGTCGGATCCTCGACGATCGCCTTGTCCATCAGCGCCTTGGCCTTGGGAATGGCGTTGGGGTAATGGATGAAGTTGGAATTGTTGGCCATCACCTGCGGATCCAGCAGGTAGTTGATGAAGGCGTAGGCGTTGTCCACGTGCTTGGCGTCCTTGGGGATGGCCAGCATGTCGAACCACTGCGGCGCGCCTTCCTTCGGGATGGCATAGGCGATCTTGATGCCGTTGCCGGCTTCCTCGGCGCGATCGCGCGCCTGAATGATGTCGCCGGACCAGCCCACCACCAGGCAGGTGTCGCCGTTGGCCATCGCGTCGATGTACTGCGAGGAGTGGAAGTTGGTGATGTAGGGGCGTACCGACTTCAGCAGCGCGGCGGCCTTGTCGATGACCTTGGGATCGAAGCTGTTGGGATCCTCGC
This sequence comes from Pseudoxanthomonas sp. 22568, assembly GCF_052044485.1. Lineage (NCBI taxonomy): Bacteria > Pseudomonadati > Pseudomonadota > Gammaproteobacteria > Lysobacterales > Lysobacteraceae > Pseudoxanthomonas > Pseudoxanthomonas sp. 22568. Next base: position 97,104 of record NZ_JBQENC010000001.1, on the reverse strand, counting down.
CCAGGTAGTTCAGCGCCATCGGGATGATTTCCGACGGGGTGTCCAGCAGGGTCACGCCGCAGTCCTTGAGCTTGGACACGTTCTCCGGCTTGAACACGATATCCAGGCTGTTGGCGATGTCGGTGTTGCCGAACGCCGCCTTGACCTTGTCGATGTTGTAGCCGATGCCGGTGGTGCCCCACATGTACGGAATGGCGTACTGGTTGCCGGGATCCTGCCGCTCGATGCGCTTCATCAGCTCCGGGTCGAGGTTGGCGTAGTTGGGAATCCTGCTCTTGTCCAGCGGCATGAACACGCCCGCCTGGATCTGCCGGCCGAGGAAATTCAGGGTCGGCACCACGATGTCGTAGCCGCTGGAGCCGGCCAGCAGCTTGGTCTCGACCACCTCGTTGCTGTCGAACACGTCGTAGGTGACCTTGATCCCGCTCTGTTTCTCGAAATTCGGGATGGTGTCCTCGGCGATGTAGTCCGACCAGTTGTAGACGTTCACTTCCTTGGCCCCTTCGGCCTTGGCGGTGCCGGCCGCCCCCTTGTCGGCATCGGGCTTGCCGCCGCAGGCGGCCAGGGTGGTACAGAGGAGGACAGCGGTGGCCAGGATTCGCAGTTTCATCAAGCTCTCTCCAGAGTTGCGCCAGGCATGGCAGTGATGAGTGGTGCGTTCTTGCGGTTTGACTGCGGGCATTCCGGGGAATGCCCTGTTCGTGCCCGGGACCGAGGCCCCGGCAATCCCCCCCAAAGACCAGGGCCGCGCGAGGCGGCCCTGCTCCGGTTTACTTGCCCGTCTTCAGTTCCGTCCAGATCCGGGTGTACTGGCGGTCCACTTCCGGCGGCAGCACCGCGAAGGTGAACAGCTTGGCGTCGACCTCCGCCGGCGGATAGATGGTCGGATCGTTGGCGATCGACGGCTCGATCATCGGCTTGGACGCCGGCACCGCGTTCGGATAGGTCACGAAATTGGTGTTGGCCGCCGCCACCTTCGGGTCCAGCATGTTGTTGATGAAGGCATAGGCGTTGTCCACGTGCTTGGCATCCTTGGGAATGGCCATCATGTCGAACCACTGCGGCGCGCCTTCCTTCGGAATCGAGTAGCCGATGTGCACGCCGTTCTCCGCCTCGTCGGCGCGATCGCGTGCCTGGATGACGTCGCCCGACCAGCCCACCACCAGGCACACGTCGCCGTTGGCCAGGTCGTTGATGTAGGACGAGGAATGGAAGTTGCGGATGTAGGGACGGATGCCCTTCAGCAGCGCCGCGGCCTTGTCGATGACCTTGGGATCGAAGCTGTGCGGATCCTCGCCCAGGTAGTTCAGTGCGATCGGGATGAGCTCGGACGGGGTATCCAGCACGGTCACGCCGCAGTCCTTGAGCTTGGACAGGTTCTCCGGCTTGAACACCAGGTCCCAGCTGCCGGTGACGTCGGTGTTGCCGAACGCGGCCTTGACCTTGTCCTCGTTGTAGCCGATGCCGCTGGTGCCCCACAGGTACGGCACCGCGTACTGGTTGCCCGGATCCTGCAGGGCGATGCGCTCCAGCAACTTGGGATCGACGTTCTTCAGGTTCGGGATCTTCGACTTGTCCAGCGGCAGGAACACGCCGGCCTGGATCTGCCGGCCGAGGAAGCTCAGCGAGGGCACCACCACGTCGTAGCCGCTGGAACCGGCCAGCAGCTTGGTCTCGACCATCTCGTCGCTGTCGAACACGTCATAGGTGACCTTGATCCCGGTCTGCTTCTCGAAGTTCGGGATGGTGTCCTCGGCGATGTAGTCCGACCAGTTGTAGACGTTGACGACCTTCTCGTCGGCCGCCTTGGCCGCCTTCTTTTCCCCGTCCCCGCCGCCACCACAGGCCGCCAGGGCACTGGCCGCGGCCAGCGCAATCGTCAATGCTCGGAACTTCATGGGGCTTCTCCTGGAAGCAGAAAGGTGATGGCGGACATGATACGCCCCGCCACCCGCCTGGGAACCCGTTGACGGGCCGGCGTTCCCACCGTCAGCGGCCCAGCGCCTGGGCGGTGTCGTCCAACGCCTTCCAGGCCTTGTCGAACAGTTCGTCGACCTGATCGCGGGTGATCACCAGCGGCGGCGACAGCAACATCGCATCCCAGGTGGCGCGCAGGATCAGGCCGCGCTTGAGGGCGAAGTCGCGGCACATCACCCCGACCGAACCGCGATCCGGGAAGAACCCGCGCCCGCCCTTGTCCGGCACCAGTTCCAGCGCCCCGACCAGGCCGGCGATGCGCGCCTGCCCGACCAGCCGGTGTTCGCCCAGCTCGGCCCAGCGCTGCGCCAGGTAAGGCGCGATCTCGCTCTTGGCCCGTTCGACGATCTTTTCTTCCTGCAGGATGCGGATGTTCTCCAGCGCCACCGCCGCGCACACCGGATGGCCGGAATAGGTGGCGCCATGCGCCAGCTCGCCGCCCTGCGCCTTGAGCACGTTCGCCACGCGGTCGTTGAACATCGCCGCGCCCAGCGGGATGTAGCCGGAGGTGATGCCCTTGGCCACCGGCATGATGTCCGGCTGGAAGCCGAAGTATTGCGAGCCGAACCATTCGCCCGTGCGGCCGAAGCCGCAGATGACCTCGTCGGCGATCAGCAGCACGTCGTACTTGCGGCAGATGCGTTCGATTTCCGGCCAGTAGGTGCGCGGCGGGATGTACACGCCGATGGCGCCCATGATCGGTTCGCCGATGAAGGCGGCGACCCGTTCCGGCCCCAGCTCCAGGATCTTGTCTTCCAGCCGGCGCGCCGCGACCCGACCGTACTCGTCCTCGGACAGCTCGCCGCCGTCGGCGAACCAGAACGGCGGATCGATGTGGTGGATGTCCGGAATCGGCAGCCCGCCCTGCTTGTGCATGCCCTTCATGCCGCCCAGGCTGGCACCGGCCATGGTGGTGCCGTGGTAGCCGTCGTGGCGACCGATGAAGATGTTCTTGCGCGGCTGGTCCTGCACCGCCCAGAAGTGCCGCACCAGCCGCAGAATGGTGTCGTTGGCCTCGGAACCGGAATTGACGAAGAAGGAATGGTTGATGTCGCCCGGCGCCAGTTCGGCCAGCTTGGCCGCCAGTTCGATGGTCGGCTCGGTGGTGCACTGGAAGAAGCTGTTGTAGTACGCCAGTTGCGTCATCTGTTTCGACGCGACCTCGCCCAGTTCCTTGCGCCCGTAGCCGATGTTGACGCACCACAGGCCGGCGAAGGCATCGAGCAGTTGGTTGCCTTCGGCGTCCCATACATAACAGCCCTCGCCGCGGGTAAGGATGCGGGTGCCTTTCTTGGCCAGGGCGGCGTTGTCGTTGAAGGGATGCAGGTGGTGTTCGGCGTCGAGTTTCTGGAGGGTGCGGATGTCGAGGTGTTCCATGGGGACTCCGGGATGACGTTCTTTATGGCTTGTTGTCTACGCTGGACTCGAACTGAAGCGCTCAGGGCGCTTGCGCGTGATGGTGTCGTCGGTGCTCACCGATGGCGCGCTCGCCGCGAGGCCCTACTTTCTTTGCTTGTGCAAAGAAAGTAGGCAAAGAAACACACCCCTGGCGGCGTGCCCTGCGCTTCGCTCCGGGTCCGCAATCGGTCCGGGAATTTTCGGAAGGGGCATCCTGCCCCTGCCGAAAACGGCGCACGTCCTGTGCGCCGCCCTGCGGGTTTACCCGGCCCGCTTGCCACGCCTTAAAGGGGGCCCGAAAGGCAAAAACATGAGCAATGGCAACAACAGAGTCGCTATGAGCTCGCGGCCGGAGGCCGCTCCTACCCAGGGTGGCCACAGGATGTGCCGTGGCTGTGGCTCTTGCCCTTGCTCCCGGGGCCCCATCCGCAGCGGTGGCGCCGGTGGGCAAACCCGAAGGGCGCCGCGCACGACGCGCGGCGTTTTGGGTAGGCACAGGGATGTGCCTTCCCAAAATTCCCATCGGGGACACGGACCCCGGCCGCGTAGCGGCTGGGGCGCGAGGGCCGGGGAGTGCTTTCTTTTGGTTACTTTTCTTTGCACAAGCAAAGAAAAGTGACGCCCTGCGGCAAGCGCGCCATGGCCGGCGGCCGACACCACCCACGCGCGCCAGCGCCCGACACCCCATCCCACGATGGCCCAAAAGATCTCGCACCATGAACACTCAGACGTTCAACAACAGGAATTCCCGCTCCCACGAACTGATCACGCGGAAGAAGGTCTCGTACTCCTTGCGCTTCACCGACACGTACGCCCGCACGAACCGTGGCCCCAGCATCTCCTGCAGCGGCTTGCACGCTTCCAACCCGTCCAACGCCTCGCCCAGCGAACGCGGCAGGTCGTAGCCGATTTCCTTGGCGCTGCCGGCGGTCGGCGCGGTCGGCTTGAGCTTCTCGCGGATGCCCAGCAGGCCGCAGGCCAGGGTCGCGGCCATCGCCAGGTAGGGATTGGCGTCGGAACCGGCGAAGCGGCTTTCGACCCGCATGTTCTCCGGAGTGTCCATCGGCACGCGCAGGCCGCAGGTACGGTTGTCGTAGCCCCACTGCACGTTGCTGGGCGAGACTTCGCCGAACATCAGCCGGCGGTAGGAATTGACGTTGGGCGCGAAGAACGCCATCGCCATCGGCACGTACTTCTGCAGGCCGGCTAGGTAGTGCCCGAACACCGGACTGAACTTGCCCGGATCCTTGCCGGTGAACACGTTGTGGCCCTTCTTCGCGTCCACCACGCTCTGGTGGATGTGCATCGCGCTGCCGGGCTCGTTCTCCATCGGCTTGGCCAGGAAGGTGGCGTAGACGCCGTGCCGCATCGCCGCCTCGCGCATGGTGCGCTTGAACAGGAACACCTGGTCGGCCAGCGCCATCGCCCCGGCGTGGGTGAAATTGACTTCCAGCTGGGCCGCGCCGGATTCGTGGATCAGCGTGTCCACGTCCAGTTCCATCGCCTCGCAATAGTCGTACATCAGGTCGAGGATCGGATCGAACTCGTTGACCGCATCGATCGAGTACGACTGGCGCGCGGTCTCCGGGCGCCCGGAGCGGCCGGCCGGCGGCAGCAGCGGGAAATCCGGGTCGGTGTTCTTCTGCACCAGGAAGAATTCAAGCTCCGGCGCAACCACCGGTCGCAGGCCGGCCTTTTCGTACTCGGCCAGCACCCGCCGCAGCACGTTGCGCGGCGCCAGTTCGTGCGGCTGTCCGGCCTTGGTGTAGCAGTCGTGGATGATCTGCGCGGTGGGATCGGCCGCCCACGGCACCATCCGCACCGTGTCCGGATCCGGGCGCAGCATCATGTCCGAGTCCGACGGCGAGGTCAGTTCGTAATAGTCGTCCGGATAATCACCGGTGACAGTGGTGGCGAAGATGCCTTCCGGCAGGCGGGTGCCGTAGTCGTGCGAGAACTTGTCGGCGGGAATGATCTTGCCGCGCGCGTTGCCGGTGATGTCCGGCACCAGGCATTCGACCTCGGTGATGCGGCGTTCCTTCAGCCAGCGCCGCAGCGCGCTCTCTTCGGCCTGCTGCGGCGTGGTCTGTTTTCGGGAGTTCTTTTTCTGGCTCATGGGAATACGGTTCGGAGAGGGGAACGGGAAGGACGCAATCGCTTCACGCCGCGCGGGGCGGCGGGCGTTCCCGCGCGCGTCGTTCGGCGCGCTCCCGGCAGGCGGCTCCGAACGCCTGGAAGATCGACAGGTAGAACGGGTTTTCGGCGACCCGCCATTCCGGATGCCACTGCACGCCGAGCAGGAAACCCGGGCCGGCGTGTCGGAAAGCTTCGATCAGCCCGTCCGGCGCGGTGGCTTCCACGATCAGATCACGGCCGAGCCGGCGCACGCCCTGTCCATGCAGCGAATTGACCTTCACCCGTTCCACACCGGCCCAGTGCGCCAGCAGGCCGTCCGGCGCCAGCGCGACGTCGTGCGCGGGGCCGTACTGGACGTCGAGCGGATCGTCCGGGCGTTCGCGGTGATCCATGAAGCCCGGTTGCTCGTGCACTTTCTGGTACAGGGTGCCGCCCAGGGCGACGTTGACTTCCTGGAAGCCGCGGCAGATCGCCAGCAGCGGCACGCCCATGTCCATCGCCAGCGGAATCAACGCCAGGTTGGTGGCGTCGCGGCGCGGATCCAGCAGGTTGCCTTCGTAGCTGGATTCGTCGCTGTAGTGATGCGGTTCGATGTTGCTGACCGAGCCCGTCAGCAGGATGCCGTCGACGCCGCGCAGGAACTCGCGCAGCGGCAACGCCGGGGCCAGGGTGGGCAGCAGCACCGGCATCGCGCCGGCGCCGTCGACCACCGCGCGGATGTACTTCTCCCCGACCGCGAGGAAGGGATGCGCGCCGATTTGTTTGTGATCGGTCGGCAGGCCGACCAGCGGCTGGCTGGTCATGCAGGGGGCTCGGGATGGCTTGGAGCCACCTTAGCCCGGCCGTTTTATTTTTACAACACAGGGGGCGAATCAGCGCCCGTGCGCCCCGTAATGGTGCGCAGCAGCACCGGTTTCGGGCGTTTTCGGGGGACGACGCCGCGAGTGTCGTTGAGTATTCTTGACAACGCATCTCCTCTGCTAAGCTGCCTCCGGCCTTCCGGAGCGCCTGCATGAACCTCCCTTCCCACCCCGAATCGACTACCGTCCCGGGCCTTCCCGAAGACGACGCCGCCACCCTGCGCGGCATCGACGGCTGCGAACTGATCGACCTCATCCTTCCCGACATGAACGGCCTGCTGCGCGGCAAGCGCATCACCCGCGACGCGCTGGACAAGGTCTACGCCGACGGGGTGTGCCTGCCGATGTCGCTGATCGCCACCGACATCACCGGCAACACGGTGGAGGAGACCGGACTGGGCTACGACATCGGCGACGAGGATCGCATCTGCCGGCCGGTGCCGGGTTCGCTGCGATCCGTGCCATGGGCACCGCGGCCGATGGCGCAGCTGCTGCTGGCGATGGAGGACGCGGCCGGCGGCCTGTTCGAGGCCAATCCGCGCGAGGTGCTGCGGCGCGTGCTGGCGCGCTACGCCGCGCGCGGGCTCACGCCGGTGGTGGCGGTGGAACTGGAGTTCTACCTGTTCGAACAGCGCCCGGACGCCGACGGCCGTCCGGTGGCGTCGCGCAATCCGGCCACCGGCGCGCCCAACCGCAGCACGCAGGTCTACTACATGGAAGACCTCAACGATTACCGCGGCTTCACCGACGCGGTCGCCGCCGCCTGCCGCGCCCAGCGCATTCCCGCCGACACCGCCGTCGCCGAATACGCACCGGGCCAGTTCGAGATCAACCTCAAGCACCGCGACGACGCGTTGCTGGCCTGCGACGACGCCATCTACCTGAAGCGCGCGATCAAGGCGATCGCCCAGCAGCAGGGCGCGCTAGCCAGCTTCATGGCCAAGCCACTGGTCGATCAGGCCGGCAGCGGCATGCACATCCACGTCAGCGTGCTGGATGGCGAGGGCCGCAACGTGTTCGCCTCGCCGGTCGGACAGCCGGCCGACGCACTGCGGCATGCCATCGGCGGCCTGCAGCGCAGCGCCGCCGACTGCCTGCTGCTGTTCGCCCCCAACGCCAACAGCTACCGGCGCTTCGTGCTCAACGCATTCGTGCCGCTCAATACCTGCTGGGGCTACAACAACCGCACCGTCGCCATGCGCATCCCGCACGGCGGCGAGGCCAACACACGGGTCGAACATCGCATCGCCGGCGCCGACGCCAACGTCTACCTGGTCACCGCCGCGGTGCTGGCGGGGATGCTGCACGGCATCGAGAACGGCTTCGACCCCGGCCCGCCGATCATCGGCAACGCCTACGAGCAGACCGAGAACCTGACCCCGTTCTGGCGCGACACCATCGACGATTTCCTCGCCAGCGGGTTCGTCGCCGAATGGTTCGGTACGTCGTTCCGGCACATCTACGGCCAGCAGAAGCTCAAGGAGATGCGCAGCTTCAATACCCAGGTCACCGACCTGGAGTACGACTGGTACCTGCGGTCGGTATGAGCCGGCGCGACACCGCCGCCTATCCGCCGTCCTGGTACGCGGCCAGCGCCGCGCCGCTGCCGCCGCAGCCGCGGCTGGAGGGCGAACTGCAGGCCGACGTGTGCATCCTCGGCGCGGGCTATACCGGCCTGTCGGCGGCGCTGGAGCTGGCCGAGGCCGGTTATCGCGTGATCGTGCTGGAAGCCGAGCGGATCGGCTGGGGCGCCAGTGGCCGCAACGGCGGCCAGGCGATCGTCGGCTATGGTTGCGAGCAGGACACCCTGGAACGACTGGTCGGGCGCGCCGACGCGCGCCGCCTGTTCGATTTCTCGCGCGAGGGCATGGCGCTGATGCGGGATCGCATCCATCGCCACGCCATCGCCTGCGACTGGCGCGACGGGCACGCCAGCGTGCCCATCAAACCGCGCCAGGAACAGGCGCTGAAGCGCTGGCAGGCGCACATGGCCGAGCACTATGACTACCCGATGGAATGGTGGGACCGCGAACAACTGCGCGCGCAACTGGCCAGCGATCGCTATCTCGGCGCCATCTACGATCCGCTCAGCGGCCATCTGCATCCGCTCGAATACGCCTTCGGGCTGGCCCGCGCGGCGCTGGCGGCGGGCGTGCGCATCTTCGAGCATTCGCGGGTCGTCCGGCTGGAACGTGGCGCCGCGCCGGTCCTGCATACCGACGCCGGGCGGGTCCGCTGCGAGTTCGCCGTGCTGGCCGGCAATGCCTGGCTGCGCGGCGTCGCGCCGGAACTGGAATCGCGGATCATGCCGGTCGGCACCTACATCGGCGCCACCGCGCCGCTGGGCGAGGCACGCGCCCGCGCCCTGATCCGCAATGACATGGCGGTGGCGGACGTGAACTGGGCGCTGGACTATTTCCGCCTGAGCCGCGATCACCGCCTGCTGTTCGGCGGCCGCGCCAGCTATTCCACCCTGCCCCCGCCCAACCTGCGCGGGACCATGGCGCGACGGATGCGGCGGGTCTTCCCGCAATTGGCCGATGTCGACATCGAGTACGTCTGGGGCGGCTACGTCGACATCTCGCTCAACCGCGCCCCGCACTGGGGCCGGCTGGCACCCAATGTCTATTTCGCCCAGGGATTCAGTGGCCACGGGGTGGCGTCCACCGGCCTGGCGGGCAAGGTCATCGCCGACGCCATCCGTGGCCAGGCCGAACGCCTGGACGCCTTCGCCCGTATCCCGCACCGCCCGTTCCCCGGCGGCCGCCTGCTGCGCACGCCGATGCTGGTGGCGGCGATGGCCTGGTACAAGCTGCGCGATGCGCTCTGGTAGGGATTTCCCGCCGGTTTGATCGGAATCAATGCCCGGTGGACGGGTCCTTCCTAGAGTATTTCCAGGCACGCACACCCCGGCGTGCGGGAAGTACCGACATGGCCCTACTCGTCTGGCAGGACGACCTCAACACCGGCGTGGACGTGATCGACGCCCAGCACCGCCGCATCGTCGAGATGATCAACCGCCTGCACATCGCCAACCGTTCGATGGAACGGATCGCGGTGGCCGAGGTGATCGAGGAACTGGTCGACTACACCCTCTCCCACTTCGCCTTCGAGGAAGAGCTGATGGAAGAGGCCGGCTATCCGTTCTCGGCCGCGCACAAGCGCGTGCACCAATTGTTCGCCAAACGCGTGGGCGAATACCGGATGCGCTTCGAGGCCGGCGACGACATCGGCGACGAGCTGCGTTCCATGCTCGCCCGCTGGCTGTACAACCACATCCGCAGCGACGACAAGGACTATGCCGACGCGGTGAAACACCACCTCAACCTGTTCGCCCGCGAGCACCAGGAAGGCGGCTGGCTGGGCCGTACCCTCAAGCGACTGTTCCGGTGAGGCGGCGTTTGCTCCGCTGACCGGCCAGCGGCTTCGGACGCAGCCCGCCGAGCAAGCTCGGCGCTACAAGCCCGCCTTGCTCCGCTGCGCCACCAACACGTTCGGACGCATTCCGCCGAGCAAGCTCGGCGTTACACGCCGGCCTCGCTCCGCTGCGCCATGCCCGGCCAAGCCACGCCCCTCAACGAGAACGCGGCATCAGCCAAAGCGCCAGCAAGGTGAGCACCGCGGCACCACACAGGTAATACCCCACGTAGGCCAGGCCGAACTGTTCGGCCAGCTTGGTCGCCACGTAGGGCGCCAGCGACGCGCCGAAGATACCGGCCAGGTTGAAGGCCAGCGACGCGCCGGTATAGCGCACCTCGGTGGGAAACATCTCCGCCAGGATGGTGCCGCACGGGCCGTAGGTCAGGCCCATGATGCCCAGGCCCAGGGCCAGGAACAGCAGTACGCCGCCGGCACTGCCGGAGGAGAACAGCGGCGCGAACGCCAGCCCGAACGCGAAGATCGCGACGCTGGCGAGCATCATCGCCCGCCGCCGTCCGCTTCGGTCCGCATACAGTGCGGCCACCGGAATGCCGATGGCGAAGAACAGCACGCCGACCATCTGCAGCAACAGGAACTGCTCGCGCGAGTAGCCCAACCGCGAGGTGCCCCAGCTCAGCGCGAACACGGTCATCAGGTAGAACAGCACGAAGGTCGCCATCGCCGCGAAGGTACCGGCCAACAGCGCGCGTGGATGCTGCTTCAACACGGTGATCATCGGCAGGCGCACGCGCTCGTCGCGGTCCAGGGTCTTCTGGAAATCCGGTGTCTCGGTGATGCGCAGGCGTACCCACAGGCCGACGATCACCAACGCCGCGCTGGCCAGGAACGGGATGCGCCAGCCCCAGGCGAGGAACTGCGCGTCGGTCATCAATTCGGTCAGCAGCAGGAAGATGCCGGTCGAGCACAGGAAGCCAATCGGCGCGCCCAGTTGCGGGAACATGCCGTACCAGGCGCGCTTGCCCGGCGGCGCGTTCTCGGTGGCCAGCAGCACCGCGCCGCCCCATTCGCCGCCCAGCCCCAGGCCCTGGCCGAACCGGCACAGCGCCAATAGCAGCGGCGCGAAGATGCCGATGCTGGCGTAGGTCGGCAGCAGTCCGATGGCGACGGTGGACAGGCCCATCGTCAGCAGCGCGGCCACCAGCGTCGCCTTGCGGCCGATCCGGTCTCCGTAGTGGCCGAATATCGCCGAACCGACCGGTCGGGCGAAGAACGCCAGTGCGAAGGTCGCCAGCGATTGCAGCGTCGCCGCTCCGGCGTCGCCCTCGGGGAAGAACAGTTTCGGGAACACCAGCACCGCGGCGGTGGCGTAGATGTAGAAATCGAAAAACTCGATGGTGGTGCCGATGAGGCTGGCAAACAGGACGCGGCGGGGCGAGTTGCCCGGCAAGGCGGGATCGGCAACGGCGGTGGCGGTCATGGAGGCGTGAAAGGGGGTGACGGCCCGATTCTGGCAGATCCGGGTGGGGAGCAAAGGCGAATCCCCCTCAATCCCCCTTTTACAAAGGGGGAGGATCTGCGGTTCGATTGGCTTGCCTCTGGCGCAAAAGGCGAATCCTCCCCGGTCCCCTTTGCCGCTTTTGCCCCCTTTGAAAAAGGGGGCGGGCGCCTGCGAAGCAGGCGACGGGGGAATCGCTCTTGGCGCCATCCCACCGGGCCAGCAACATTCCTTCCCCGCATTCATGCGATCCTCGTCGCGTTCCCCTTCATGCAGGAGCCCGACCATGGATGAGGACCTGGACACCCTTTCGCGCGACGAACTGATCGCCGAAGTACGCCGCCTGCGCGCCGGCATCCGCGAGCACCGCGACAGCACCGGCCACGACCTGTGCTGGCACCATCCGGCGCTGTGGGGCCTGCTGCCGGAGAAAAGCGATCCGCAGCCGGAGGTCCCCGACTGGCCGCAGTTCCTGCGCGGCTGCATCCGCTACCGGCAATCGCTGGATCGGCAGCTTCCCGACGCCCCGCGCACGAATCGCCCGTTCACCCCTGACGATACGGACCTGTAGGAGCGACGTAAGTCGCGACCGTAGTCCCGATACACTTCCTTGTGGAAGCGACGTGAGTCGTGAAGACTCGCAGCGTTCCACGAAGTCCCTTGTATGGGGAGCAAAAGCGGTCGCGACTTACGTCGCTCCTACAAGGGTGCCCGGCATCAATCCGCCAGATTGATCCAGGTCGCTTTGATCTCGGTGTACTTGTCGAAGGCGTGCAGCGATTTGTCGCGGCCGTTGCCGGACTGCTTGTAGCCGCCAAACGGTGCGGTCATGTCGCCACCGTCCCAATAGTTCACCCACACGCTGCCGGCGCGCAGCTTGCGGGCGACGCGGTGGGCGCGGGCGATGTCGCGGGTCCAGACGCCGGCGGCCAGGCCGTATTCGGTGTCGTTGGCCATGCGCAGCGCCTGCTCCTCGTTGTCGAAGGCGATCACCGATAGCACCGGGCCGAAGATTTCCTCGCGCGAGATGGCGTGCTCGTGGGCCACGCCGTCGAATACCGTCGGCTCGATGTAGCAGCCGCCGGACACCACCTCGGCGCGCCCGCCGCCCAGCACCAGCCTGGCGCCTTCGGCCACGCCCTTCTCGATATAGCCGAGCACGCGGTTGGTCTGGCTCTCGTCCACCATCGCGCCCATCGGCGCACCGGGGTCCAGCGGATGGCGCGGCTGCATCTTCCGTCCCGCCTCGACCACGCGGGCGACGAACTCGTCCTTGATCGCGCGCTCCACCAGCAGGCGCGAGGCGGCGGTGCAGACTTCGCCCTGGTTGTAGAAGATGCCGCCGGCCGCGGCCTCGGCCGCCTTGTCCAGATCCGGCGCGTCGGCGAACACGAGGTTCGGGCTCTTGCCGCCGCACTCCATGTAGGCGCGTTTCATGTTCGACAGGCCGGCGCACTGCAACAGGCGCTTGCCAACCGCGGTGGAGCCGGTGAACACCAGCCCGTCCACGTCCATGTGCAGCGCCAACGGTTCGCCCGCTTCCTTGCCGAAACCGGGCACCACATTGAATACGCCGGCGGGAATGCCCGCCTCCATCGCCAGTTCGGCCAGCCGGATCGCGCTCAGTGGCGACTTCTCCGAAGGCTTCAGCACGATCGAGTTGCCGGTCGCCAGCGCGGGCGCGAATTTCCACGCCGCCATCAGCATCGGGAAATTCCACGGCACGATCGCGCCGACCACGCCCAGCGGCTCGCGGGTCACCAGGCCCAGTTCGTCCGGGCCGGTCGCGGCGATTTCGCCGTACACCTTGTCCAGCGCCTCGCCGGTCCAGCTCACGCAGCGGATCGTCGCGGCCACGTCCACCTGGCGCGCATCGGTGACCGGCTTGCCCATGTCCAGCGACTCCAGCAGCGCCAGTTCATCGCCGTGCGTTTCGATCAGCCGGGCGAATTTCAGCAGCACCTTCTTGCGGTGGGTCGGTTTCGCGTTGGCCCAGGCGCCGGTCTCGAAGCTGCGGCGCGCCGCCGCCACCGCGCGATCGATATCCTCGCTTCCGCCCTCGGCCACCTTCGCCAGCACCCGCCCGTCGATCGGACTGACGCAGTCGAAGGTCTTGCCGCTGGCCGCGTCCACGTAACGGCCGTCGATGAAGGCCTGGCTGCGGATGGACAACCCGGCGGCCATCGCCAGCCAGTCTTCGCGGGTGCGGGGTGCATTCATCGTCGGCTCCTGGGGGAAGGGGGTGCGATACCGTCGCCGCGCGGGCGACGGCGATGGAATCAGAACGTGGCGGGCGTGTTCGCGCTGACGATCACCGCATCGCCCTCGCCCACGTTGCGGAAACGGTGCGGCACCCGGCTCTCGAAGTAGTACGCCTCGCCGGGGCCGAGCACGCGGACCTGGTCGCCGACGGTCACCTCGACCTGTCCGGCGATGATCACCCCGCCCTCTTCGCCGTCGTGGCGCAGCATGGTCTCGCCGGTGTCGGTGCCGGCCGGCATCACCTCGCGCAGGATGCACATCTGCCGCTGCGGGCGGTGCTGCCCGACCAGGAAGTAGTGCACGCCATTGCTGCCCACGTCCGGCAGATCCTCCACGCCGTAGAACGGGTTGTCCGGCAGGCCGGCTTCCAGGTCCAGGGTGAAGAAATCGGCCAGCGAGATCGGAATGCCGTCCAGCACCTTCTTCAGCGAGCTGACCGAGGGGCTGACCTTGTTCTGTTCGATCAGCGAGATGGTGCTGTTGGTGACGCCCACGCGCTTGGCCAGCTCGCGCTGGCTGAGGTGCTTGGATTTGCGGACCAGTTGCAGGCGGGCGCCGATGTCCATTTCCCGTGGGCGTACCGGTGGCGGATGTTGCGGATACTTTACACCTGGTGAGAAGGGCGTCAATTTGATTGGCCGCACGCGCTTTTGCCTTTGCTCCTGCCTTTCGGTCCCCCGTGAAGCCGGCAGGCCGGGCGGGCGAATACCCCGAAGGGGCGGCGCGCAGGACGCGCGCCGTTTCGGGCAGGCACAGGGATGTGCCTTCCCGAAATGCCCGCCTGGACTGCGAACCCGGCCCGCGCAGCGGGTCGGGCGGCGCCTGAGGGGGTGTGCTTTCTTTGGTTACTTTCTTTGCACAAGCAAAGAAAGTGACTCGCGCCCGCAGGCGCGAAAGCCGTTGCCTTTGCTTCAAGGGCTCCCGAACCGCCATCGGGGCTACCAACGGCAGTTGTAAAGTTTATTCAACGCGGTAAGCTGCGGCCCTACCCCCGCAGCCAGGAGCCGCCATGAGCGCCGACGCCCCCTCCTCCTCCCGCGCACTGGCGGATTTCTACGAGACCCAGGCCCTGCAGGCGCCGGAATCGCTCAATGCGTTCTGGATGCCGTTCACCGCCAACAAGCAATTCAAGGCGGCGCCACGCCTGCTCGCCAGCGCCTCCGGCATGCATTACCGCTCGGTCGATGGCCGCGAGATTCTCGATGCCACTTCGGGTCTGTGGTGCTGCAACGCCGGCCACGCGCGGCCGCGCATCGTCGAGGCGGTGAAGAAGCAGATTGAGACGCTTGATTTCGCGCCCAATTTCTCGATGAGCTCGCCGCTGCCGTTCGTGCTGGCCGAGCGGCTGGCGGAGCTCACGCCGGGCGATCTCAACCATGTCTTCTACACCAACTCCGGATCCGAGTCAGTCGACAGCGCGCTGAAGATCGCGCTGGCCTACCACCGTGCGCGCGGCGAGGGCCAGCGCACCCGCCTGATCGGCCGCGAGAAGGCCTATCACGGCGTTGGTTTCGGCGGCATCTCGGTCGGCGGCCTGCCGAACAACCGCAAGTGGTTCGGCAGCCTGCTGCCGGGCGTGGATCACCTGCGCCATACGCTGGACCTGGAGCGCAACGCGTTCTCGCGCGGACTGCCGCCGTCCGGCATCGAACTGGCCGAGGATCTGGAGCGGATGGTCGCCTTGCACGACGCCTCCACCATCGCCGCGGTGATCATCGAACCGATCTCCGGCTCGGCCGGGGTGATCATCCCGCCGGATGGCTACCTGCGCCGGATCCGCGAGATCTGCGACAAGTACGGCATCCTGCTGATCTTCGACGAGGTCATCACCGGCTTCGGCCGCCTGGGCCGCGCATTCGGCGCGCAGCGCTTCGACGTCACTCCCGACATCATCACCGCCGCCAAGGGCCTGACCAACGGCTGCGTACCGATGGGCGCCGTGTTCGTCTCGGAGAAGATCCACGACGTATTCACCCACGGTCCGGACAACGCCATCGACCTGTTCCATGGCTATACCTATTCCGGCCATCCGCTGGCCTGCGCCGCCGCGCTGGCGACGCTGGACACCTATGCGGAAGAGAACCTGTTCGAGCGCTCGCTGGAACTGGGCGACTACTGGGAAGACGCCATCCACGGCCTGCGCGGACTGCCCAACATCGCCGACATCCGCAACTTCGGCCTGGTCGGCGCCATCGAGATGGTGCCGCGGGCCGGCGCGCCGGGCGCCCGCGCCTACGACGTGTTCAACCGCGCCTTCCACGAGGGCAACCTGCTGACCCGGGTCACCGGCGACGTCATCGCGCTGTCGCCGCCGCTCATCGCCGAGCGCGGCCACATCGATCGCATCTTCGCCACCCTGGCCGATATCATCCGCACCACTGCCTGATCCCCTGCTCCAGTTCCCAGTTCCCGCTTCCCGACCACGCCCCGGCGCTCCCCACGCGCATCCATCCTCACGCAACGGAGAGAAACATGCTGATCGGCGTTCCCAAGGAAATAAAGAACCATGAGTACCGCATCGGCCTGACCCCGGCCGGTGCGCGCGAACTGATCGCCCATGGCCATCAGGTGATGGTGCAGAAGGACGGCGGCAAGGCGATCGGCCTGACCGACGAACAGTATGCGAAAGCGGGAGCGGAAATCGTCTCCGGCGCCGAGGAAATCTTCCGCCGCGCCGACATGATCATCAAGGTCAAGGAGCCGCAGCCGGTGGAGTGCGCAATGCTGCGGTCCGGCCAGGTCCTCTACACCTACCTGCACCTGGCACCGGATCCGGAACAGACCAAGGCGCTGGTCGCGTCCGGCGTCACCGCGATCGCCTACGAGACCGTCACCGACCACCGCGGCGGCCTGCCGCTGCTGGCGCCGATGAGCGAAGTGGCCGGGCGCATGTCGATTCAGGCCGGCGCGCACGCGCTGGAAAAGGCGCAGGGCGGATCCGGCATCCTGCTCGGCGGGGTACCGGGGGTGAAACCGGCGGAAGTGCTGGTCATCGGTGGCGGCGTGGTCGGATTGAACGCCGCGCGCATGGCGATGGGGCTGGGCGCGCACGTGACCATTCTGGATCGCTCCATCGATCGCCTGAAGTACATCGACGAGTTGTACGGCGATCGCCTGACCACCATCTACTCCACCCACGACGCGATCGAGGAGCGCCTGCCGTACACCGACCTGGTGATCGGCGCGGTGCTGATTCCCGGCGCGGCCGCGCCCAAGCTGGTATCGCGCTCGCAGCTGAAGCTGATGCGTCCGGGTTCGGTGCTGGTGGACGTGGCCATCGACCAGGGCGGCTGCTTCGAGACCAGCCATCCCACCACCCACCAGGATCCGACCTACGAAGTGGATGGCGTCATCCACTACTGCGTCGCCAACATGCCCGGCGGCGTCGCCCGCACCTCCACCTTCGCCCTGACCAACGCCACCCTGCCCTTCGCCGTGCAGCTGGCGAACAAGGGCGCGCGGCGCGCGTTGCTGGACGATCCCCACCTGCTCAACGGCCTGAACGTGTACGCCGGCACGGTGACGTACAAGGCGGTGGCCGAGGATCTCGGCTATCCCTATGTGCCGGCGGCGCAGGCGCTGGGCTGATCCGCTTCCCAAGACATCCCTCATGACCGAACTCCTGCACCATTTCATCAACGGACAGCCGGCGGCCGGCACCAGCGGCCGCCATGGCGAGGTCTTCGATCCGGCCAGCGGACAGGTGTCGGCGCACGTGCCGCTGGCATCGGCGGCGGAAGTCGGCGCCGCGGTCCAGGCCGCGCAGGCGGTGTTCCCGGCCTGGAGCGCGGTCACCCCGCTCAACCGCGCGCGGGTGATGTTCCGGTTCAAGGAACTGCTGGAACGCCACGCCGACGAACTGGCGCTGCGCATCACCTACGAACACGGGAAAGTGCTGTCGGACGCGCGCGGCGAAGTGACCCGCGGACTGGAAGTGGTGGAGTTCGCCTGCGGCATTCCGCATCTGCTCAAGGGCGAGCATTCGATGAACGTCGGCCGCGACGTGGATTCCTGGAGCGAGTACGCGCCACTGGGCGTGGTCGCCGGCATCACCCCGTTCAATTTCCCGGCGATGGTGCCGCTGTGGATGTTCCCGGTGGCGCTGGCCTGCGGCAACACCTTCGTACTCAAGCCATCCGAACGGGATCCGTCCGCCTCGCTGATGCTGGCCGAACTGCTGCGCCAGGCCGGCTTGCCGGATGGCGCGTTCAACGTGGTACACGGAGACAAGGAAGCCGTCGATGCGCTGCTGGACGATCCGCGCGTGCAGGCGGTGAGTTTCGTCGGTTCCACCCCCATCGCCGAATACATTTACGCGCGCGGCAGCGCCAACGGCAAGCGGGTACAGGCACTGGGCGGCGCCAAGAACCACATGGTGGTGATGCCCGACGCCGACTTCGATGGCGCCGCCGCCGCCCTGCTGGGTGCCGGCTACGGATCCGCCGGCGAACGCTGCATGGCGATCTCGGTGGCGGTGTGCGTAGGCGATCACACCGCCGATGCGTTGATCGAACGGCTGGCGCCGAAGGTCGCCGCGCTGAAGATTGGCCCGGGCGCCCAGGACACCGAGATGGGGCCGCTGGTCACCGGCGCGCACCGCGACAAGGTGCGCGGCTACGTCGATCTGGGCGTGGCCGAGGGCGCCACGCTGGTGGTGGACGGACGCGGGGTGGCGGTGGAAGGCGCCGGCAACGGCTTCTTCCTCGGCGGCTGCCTGTTCGACCACGTCACCCCCGACATGCGCATCTACCGCGAGGAGATCTTCGGTCCGGTGCTGTGCGTGGTGCGGGTACCGGATCTGGACACCGCGCTGCGGCTGGTCAACGAACACGAGTACGGCAATGGCGTGGCGGTGTTCACCCGCGACGGCGGCGCGGCGCGCGAATTCGCCCACCAGGTGCAGGCCGGCATGGTCGGCATCAACGTGCCGATCCCGGTGCCGATGGCCTTCCACAGCTTCGGCGGCTGGAAGCGCTCGCTGTTCGGCCCGCTGCACGTGCACGGCCCGGACGGCGTGCGCTTCTACACCCGCCTGAAGACCATCACCGCCCGCTGGCCCGAAGAACCCCGCCACGCCGAATTCGTCATGCCGACGATGAAGTGAGTGCGCGTTCCTGCCCGTCCCTGTAGGAGCGACGTAAGTCGCGACCGGATGGCTTCCGTGCTCCGAAACCTTGGNTCGCGACTTACGTCGCTCCTACAGGGGGTGAGGGCTACTTCTTCACGACATTGGCCTTGGCGGTGACCTTCTGGCCGGCGGTCAGCATGGCGTTCGGGGCGAGGACGACCTGCTCGCCGGGTTTCAGGCCGGAGAGCACTTCGGCTTCGTTGCCCAGGTTGCGGCCCAGCACGACCTTGCGGAACTGCAGCAGCGCGTCGCCGCCGACCACCGCTACCTGCGCGCCGCCGGCGTCCTGCGTCACCGCCGACACGGGCACCAGCACCGCCGGCACCGCGCGCGGCACCTTCAGGCCAATTTCGCCCAGCATGCCAGCGGGAATCCGGCCCTCCGGATTGGGCAGCCGAAGTTCGATACGCATCGCGCCGACGCTGCTGGAAATGTTCTGCGCGCTGCGCACCACTTCGACCTCGAACGCCTGATCGGCCAGTTCCAGGAAACGCATCTGCCCGGCCATGCCCGGACGCACCTGCAAGGCCGCGTTCTGCGGCACGTCGACCACGATGCGCAGCGGATCCAGCGCGTTGACCTCGAACATCGGCAGGGTCGCCGAGGCCGAATCACCGACCACGCGATCACCGCGTTCGACATTGCGCGCCACCACCACGCCGTCGAACGGCGCACGCACCACCTGGAAGCCCTGGCGCTCGCGGGCACTGGACAGGCGCGCCTGCGCCGCCGAGGTGGCCGCGCGCGCGGCGCTCAGGCTTGCCAGGCGCTCGCTGTGCAGTTCCTTGGAGATGGCGCCGGATCCGACCAGCACGTCGGCGCGATCGAAGTTGGCCTTCGCCAGCGCCTGGTTGGCCTGCGCCAGCTCCAGATCCGCGGCGGCCTCGCGCACGGCCTGATCGACTTCCGGCGTCGCAATCGTCGCCAGGACCTGACCAGCCTTGACGTGATCGCCCAGATCCACCCGGCGCTCGCTGACGAAACCGGTGGCGCGCGCATACAGCTTGGCCGACTCGCCGGCTTCGGCGCGCGCCGGCAGCCTCAACTCGGATTGCGGGTCCGCGGCCTTGGCCGGAGTGGTCAACACGTCCGGCACGGCGGTTGCGGGCTGGGTGGCGGCGGAGCTGCGGCCGCAGCCGCTGAGGGTGGCGATGCCGGCCACGACGGCGGCGGCCAGCAACAGGCCGGTAACGGGAACGGTCTTCATGGGGAGACTCCTGCACCGGCGGCGTCGCCGGTGGCGGTG
The DNA here is from genome assembly GCF_052044485.1 of Pseudoxanthomonas sp. 22568. Lineage (NCBI taxonomy): Bacteria > Pseudomonadati > Pseudomonadota > Gammaproteobacteria > Lysobacterales > Lysobacteraceae > Pseudoxanthomonas > Pseudoxanthomonas sp. 22568. The sequence goes on along the minus strand of NZ_JBQENC010000001.1, from coordinate 77,221 downwards.
GGGGAGGAAACATCGGAGACGTCGATGGCCCGCGCGGCTTCGGCGCGTCGCTTCTGCCGGCGGCCGACCACGGCCAGGATCGAAGGCACCAGCACCAGCGTGGCCGGGGTGCCGAACAGCAGGCCGCCAATCACCGCGCGGCCCAGCGGCGCGTTCTGCTCGCCGCCGTCGCCCAGTCCGATCGCCATCGGGATGATGCCCAGCACCATCGCGCTGGCGGTCATCAGCACCGGGCGCAGGCGCACGGCGGCGGATTCGTACGCGGCCAGTTCCGGATCGTGGCCGTCGGCGATCAGGCCACGCGCGAAGCTGGTCACCAGCACGCTGTTGGCGGTGGACACGCCGATCACCATCATCAGGCCCATCAGCGCGGGCACGCTCAGCGGCGTGCCGGTGACGAACAGACCGATCGCCGCGCCGGCGATCGCGACCGGCAGGCCGGACATCGCCACCAGCGGCTGGATCCACGACTGGAAGTTGATCACCAGCACCAGGAATACCAGTACCGCCGACATCAGCAGCCCGCCGGCCAGTTCGCCATAGGCGTTCTGCATCTCGCCGGCCTGGCCGGTGATCTCGATCCGGTTGCCCGGCTTCATCCGCGCCTGCACGTCGGCGGTGATGCGGGTCAGGCGCGAGTACACCGACCCCAGGTCAGTGCCCTGAACGTTCGCCAGCACGCTGACGGTCGGGGCAAGCGTGGTGCGGGCGATGCTGGCCGGCACGTTGCGCGGCGTGACGGTGGCGATATTGCGCAGCAGGACCGCCTGCCCTTCCCCGCCGATGCGCAGCGGCATGTTCAGCAGGGTCTCGGCGTCGGGCAGGCTGGCCGGCGGCGCCTGCACCTGCACGGTGTAGGCGATCGCGTTGACTGTGTCGGTCCAGTACACCGGCGTGACCGTGCCGGAGGTGCCGAGCACCGACAGCACCGCGCGGCTGGCCTGCTGCGCGTCCAGGCCCAGCTGGGCGGCGCGGGTGCGATCGATGTGCACGCGGTACTCGGGCAGGTCCAGGATCTGCCGCAGCGCCACGTCGACCGCGCCCGGCTCCTGGCGCAGGCGGCTTTCCACTTCCCGCGCCAGCGCCAGGTTGCCGGGCACGTCGCGCCCGATCAGGCGCACCTCGAAGGCGGCGGCGGCCGAGCCGGCCAGGGTCCGGCTGGTGGCGTCCGGCGGACGCTCGAATACCTTCACGTCGGGGAAGCGCTCGGCCATGCGCTGGCGGATCTGGGCCAGGTAGTCGCGGGTCGGCGCATGTGGCGAGCGCAGCTGCAGCATCAGCTCGGCCTCGAACGATCCGACCACCGCGCTGTCCACCAGCGACAGGTTGATCGCGTCCGGCACGCCGATCTGTTCGTACACGGTCTGCAATTCCCCGGCCGGGATGATCCGGCGGATCTCGCGCTGGATTTCGGTCAGCCGCTGGGTGGTCTGCTCCAGCCGCGTGCCCGAGGGCATGCGCACCTGCAGGCGCAGCTGGCCGGCATCGACCTGCGGGAAGTACTCGCGTCCCAGCAGCGCGCCGGCGCCCACGCCCACCGCGATCACCAGCAGCGCGGCGATCGCCAGCACGCCACCGTGATGGCCCAGCCGCACCAGCAGCGCGTGATGGCGGTCGCGCAGCGCGTCCAGGGTGTGCTCGACCCTGTGGTTGATGCCCAGCAGCAGTTTTTCCGGCGCCCAGCGCGGGTTTTCGCGGCTGCGGATGTCGGCCGGCAGCAGCAGGTAGCACAACACCGGGATCAAGGTGCGCGAGAGCAGGAACGAGGCAATCATCGCGAAGATCACCGCCAGCGCCAGCGGGGTGAACACCCACGCCGACAGGCCGGTCATCAGCAGGATCGGCGTCAGCACGATGCAGATGGAGACCGTGGAGACGAATTCGGGGAACACCACCTCGCGGGCGCTGTCCAGGATCGCCGTGCGCACGTCCTTGCCCAGGGCGATGTTGCGGTTGGTGTTCTCCACGTCCACCACCGCGTTGTCGACCAGGATGCCGATCGCCAGCGCCAGGCCGCCGAGGGTCATCACGTTGAAGGTGTAGCCCAGCAGGTCCAGCATCGCCACGCTGGCCAGCAGCGCCAGCGGGATGGCCGACAGCACGATCAGGCTGGAACGCCAGGAGCCGATGAACACCAGCACCACGAGTGCCACCAGCAGGCCGACCAGCACCGCCTCGTGCTGGATGGAGGCGATGGCATTGTCGACGAACACCGACTGATCGAAGATCGGCGCGATGCGCATGCCCGGCGGCGCCGAGGCCTCGATTTCCGGCAGCCGCTCGCGCACCGCGCGCACGATTTCCACCGCCGAGGCGCCGCCCAGCTTGATCAGCGCCACCGACACCGCGCTGGAGCCGTCCATCCGCGCCACGTTGGTCTGCAACGCACCGCCGTCACGCACCGAGGCGACGTCGCGCACGTACAGCACGACGCCGTTGCGGGTGGCGACCGGCAGGTCGAGGAATTCCTGCACCGAAGCCGGACTGGCGTCGAGCGAGATCTGCAGTTCGCGCGCACCCTCGCGGATGGAACCGGACGGCAGGGTCGGGCTGCCGCGCTCCAGCGCGCCGGTGATGTCGGAAGGCGTCAGGCCGTAGGTCTGCAACGCGGAGGGATTCAGGTCCACCATCACCTGGCGCGCGGCGCCGCCGTAGGGCAGCGTCATGCGGATGCCGGGAATGGTCTGGATCTGCGAGCGCAGTTGCAGGCGCGCGTAGTCGTACAGCTGCGCCTCGGTCAGCGAGTCCGACGACAGCACCAGTTGCAGCACCGGCGTGCTGGACACGTTGTTGCGCACCACCAGCGGCGGCGAGGTGCCCGGCGGCATGCGCCGCAGGATGGTCTGCGACACCGCGGTGATCTGGCCCAGCGCGCGGTCCAGGCTGACGTTGGGCTGGAAATCGATGCGGATGATGCTGGCGCCGTTGATGGTTTCCGAGCGCACTTCCTTCAGGTCATCCACGGTGTTGAGGATGGCCGCCTCGGAGAAGGTGGTGATCTTGGCGGCCATGTCCGCGGCCGACAGGCCGTTGTAGGTCCAGACCAGGTTGATGGACGGAATGCCGACCTCGGGCAGGATGTCGGTCGGCATGCGCCGGGCCGACAGGGTGCCAAACAGCAGGATCAGGATGGCGAGCACCCCGATGGTATAGCGACGGTTGAGCGCGTACTGGACGATCCACATGGGGCGTGCTTCCAACGGCGGGGGAAGCCGGTACGCGGGCGGTGCCGCTGGCGAGCGGGCACCGACCCGCGTCGCGAGGCGCGCGGGCGCCTCATCCGGTGGGGGGCCTTTACGTTAGTCGGCTCATCGGCGCACTGGTTAGTACATTGCTGTCCAATGCTTGCCTATTTCTGCAAAACCGCCGCCCGGGCTTTGCACCGCCGCGCCGGGTTCCGAATAATCGGCCTACCCCCACCCCCACGCATCGCCATGAGCGCCAATACTTCCGCGGATACCCTCGCCCAGCGCGCGACCTGCGCGGCGAAGGCCGAACTGGCGGATCGGATTGCCCAATTGGCAACCTCCGACGGCAGCCACGCCACCGTCATCCCGCAACTGCACCTGATGCGGCGCAATTCGCCGACGCCGTGCATTCCCACGGTCTACGAACCGCGCCTGTGCATCGTCGCCCAGGGCAGCAAGGAATCGACCCTGGCCGGGCAGACCTACCGCTATGACCCGCTCAACTACCTGGTGGTGTCGGTGACCCTGCCGATGATCGGCCAGGTCATCGAAGCCACACCGGAGAAGCCCTACCTGTCGCTGCGCCTGGACATCGACCCGGCGGTGATCGCCTCGCTGATGCTGGACGCCGGCCCGCAGCCCACGTCCAACCGCCTGGACCCCGGACTCTATGCCGCCAAGGTGACGACCCCGTTACTGGATGCGGTACTGCGGCTGATGCGCCTGCTCGACACCCCGGCGGATCTGCCGGTGCTGGCGCCGCTGGCGATCCGCGAGATCTTCTACCGCGTGCTGGTCGGCGACCTCGGCCACAGCCTGCGCGAGATCGCCGCCGCCGACACCCGCTCGCACCGCATCTCGCGCGCGGTCGCGCACCTGCGCCAACGCTTCCTGCATCCGCTCAACATCGAGGAACTGGCGCAGTCCGTGCACATGAGCACCTCGTCGCTGCATCACCAGTTCAAGGCGGTCACCACGCTCTCGCCGCTGCAATTCCAGAAACAGCTGCGCCTGCACGAGGCGCGCCGGCTGATGCTGGCCGACGGCATCGACGCGGTCGCCGCCGCGCATCGGGTCGGCTACGAAAGCCCGTCGCAGTTCAGCCGCGAATACAAGCGCCTGTTCGGCGCGCCGCCGCGTTCGGAGATCGGGCAGGTCCGCTTCAACGCGCGCCAAGTCTGAGGTTTCAGGCGCCGGCCTTTTTCCGCAGTTTGGCGGGCCGGGTCATCCGGATCCAGGTCGGCGCGTGATCGCTGGGCTTGGGCAGCCCGCGCACCCAGCGGTCCACGCCCGCCTCCTTCAGGCGCATGGCGGCCGGCGGATTCAGCAGCAGGTGATCGATGCGCAGTCCGGCGTCGCGCTCCCAGTGCTGGCGGAAATAGTCCCAGAACGTATAGACGCGCTTCTCCGGATGCCGCTCGCGAAGCGCGTCGACCCAGCCCGTCTCCAGCAGCTTCGCGTAGCGCTCCCGGCTTTCCGGTTGCAGCAACGCGTCCTTTCGCCAGGAACGCGGGTTGTAGATGTCCTCGTCGGTGGGCACCACGTTGTAGTCGCCGGCCATCACCACCGGCTGTTCCAGCGCGTACAGCTTGCGCGCGTGGCGGATGAAGCGATCGAACCACTTGAGCTTGTAGTCGAACTTCGGTCCCGGTTGTGGATTTCCATTGGGCAGGTACAGGCAGGCCACGCGCAGGTCGAAGGCATCGACTTCCAGATAGCGCGCGTGGCTGTCGCCGGGATCGCCCGGCAGGCTGCGGCGCACCTCCGTGGACGCTTCGCCGCGGGTCAGCACCGCCACGCCATTCCAGGAGCGCTGGCCCACCCAGCGCGCGTGATAACCCTCCGCTTCCAGTTCCGCGCGTGGGAAGCCTTCGTCCACCGCCTTTAGTTCCTGCAGGCAGGCCACGTCTGGTGTCTCCCGCCGCAGCCATGCGATCAGATGCGGCAGGCGGGTGCGGATGCCGTTGACGTTGAATGTCGCCACGGCCAGCGTGCGTCGCCGGTTCATGGCCATCGATGGCCTTCTTTCGGCAGGTCGTCGCGCTGCTGGCGCAGCACGCAGAAGCGGTGTCCGGTCGGCGCCTGCATCACCCACCAGTCCCGGACCTGCGCGACCCGCCGCGCGCCGAGCGCTTCCAGCCGGCGCACTTCCGCTTCCACATCGGTCGATTCGATGTCCAGGTGGACGCGGCTGGGATGCCGGACCGCCTGCAACAGGATGCCCGGCTGGCCGGGCGCGGTGTCGAGCTGTCGATAATGGCCATCGTTCGGATCCGGCAGGCGCCGCCATGGCTGGCCCAGCGCGCCGGACCAGAACCCGGCCGCGGCATCCAGTTCCGGCTGCCGGCAATCGATGACCAGTTGTGCCAGGCGGCTGCGGTGCATGCCCTACTCTCCATGCGGGTGTGCTTCCAACCTAGGGTCGGCACCATCACGGACGGGTGAAAAGCGCGCGCCTTCACGTGCCGCTGGCATCGCCCGAACGATGCTGCGGGCAGATGCCACCGGAGACACCGCTTGGTTTCGCGCCTTTCCACTCCGCCTGCGCCCGCCGCGCTGCTGATCATCGACATGATCAACTTGTTCGACTTTCCGGGCGGTGCGGCCCTGGCGCGCCAGGCCCGGCCGCTGGCGCGTCGCCTGCAGGCGCTCAAGCAGCGCTTCCACCAGGCTGGCGCGCCGGTCGTCTACGTCAACGACAATTTCATGCACTGGCAGGCCGACTTCAAGGAACTCGTCGCGATCTGCGCGCATCCGCGCGCGCCCGGCGCCGAAATCGCCGAACGCCTGCGCCCGGGACCCGAGGACTACTACGTCCTCAAGCCCAAGCATTCGGCCTTCCTGTGCACCCCATTGGCGCTTTTGCTGGCGAAACTGGGCGTGCGCCGGCTGGTGCTCACCGGCATCGCCGCCGACGCCTGCATCCTGGCGACCGCGATGGATGCGCACGCGCGCGAATACGCGCTGGAAATTCCCCGTGACGGCGTGGCCTCGCGCACCCCGCGCCTGCGTGATCTCGCGCTGGCGACCCTGCAGGGAGCCGCAGGCATCGGCATCAGCCGGGTGTCGCGCGTCCGGCCCTGAGAGCGGGCCACATCACTCCGGGACGTAGCCGGTCAGCAGCGCTCGCTCCCATTCCGGTCGCCCGCGTTTGCGCGCCAGCCGGGCCATCGCGAGGTGGTCATAGGGCAAGGCGATGTGCTCCACCTGCCAACCATGCGCGCCCTTCTCCAGGATCGCGTAGCGCGCGTCCGGTGAACCGTTTTCGACCACATAGGGCACAGGATGATCGTCGCGATACGCCTGCAGGCCGACGCTGCCGGGATTGAACAGCAGTTGCCCGGCCGGCGTACGCAGCGCGCGCGGCACATGGGTGTGCCCGCACGCAATGACGGGAGCGGTTTCGCCCGCCAGGCGCCGAACCACTTCCTCCGCCGAGGCCATCCGCGTCCCCGGCCCCACCACCGTTTCCAGCAGGTGTTCGCAATCGCTGCGCGGGGTTCCGTGGCACAGCAACAACTCGTCGTCCACGCGCACGCAGGACTCCAGCGAGCGCAACCAGTCCAGTTCCGCCTCGCCCAGTTGCGAAGCCGCGTGGCGATCCGATTCCCCGCCTCGTCCGTTCCGCAGCAGTTCCAGGATCTGGCGCTCATGGTTGCCGGCCAGCGACAGCCAGCCGGAATCCATCAGGAAGCGGGCGGTCTCGCGCGGCAGCAGCGGCCCGGACAGGTTGTCGCCCAGGTTGACCACCCGCGCCACGTCACGGCGGCGGATGTCCGCCGCCACCGCCTCCAGTGCGGCGAGGTTGCCATGGATGTCGGAGACGACGGCGATGCGGGCCATGCGGACACCAGCGTGTCGGGAGGCCGGTGAATCTAGCAGAATGCTGCGCCGCGGACGGTGCGATACTGCGACGCCACCGTCCGCGGACCGGTCCCGCTCGTCCGCCGCCGGGAACACGGACATGACCGCCGCTGGAGAACATCATGAGCATCGAAGTGCGTGGCGTGTGCGCCTTGCTGCAGGTTTTCGACATGCCGACCTCGGTCCGCTTCTATCGCGACGTGCTGGGGTTCGAGATCGTCCAGACCTCGGCACGCGAGGGCGACCGGTTCGACTGGGGATTGCTGCGGCTGGGCGAGGCGGAGCTGATGCTGAACACGGCATACGAGGCGGATGACCGGCCGGCATCGCCGGATCCCGCACGCCTGTCGCAGCATCGCGACGTCTGCCTCTACTTCGGTTGCCCCGATCCGGACGCGGCCTACCGGCAGTTGCGGGAGCGCGGTGTCGACGTGGAGCCCCCCAAGGTGGCGCCGTATGGGATGAAGCAGTTGTACGTCAGCGATCCGGATGGCTTCCTGCTGTGTTTCCAGTGGTCGGCGGAATAAGCCGTCCCTGTTGCCGCAGCCATGATCGGCATCGCCCGGCGGTTGTCCTGATCGTCGACATTCGATCATCGTGCACTCGGCAGATGATCGATGCCGTCCAAACTGTCCATTCACCGGCAACGCTGATACTGTTTCCGCCCACAAAAAATCACCGTTCCCGGAAGAGGTTCCATGTTCAGCCACGTTACCGTCGGTGTCAGCGATCTGGATGCCGCGGCCGCGTTCTACGACGCGATCCTGTTGCCGCTGGGTTTGCGGCAGCGTGAAGTGATACCGGATGGTGGCCCCGCGGCCCGCTGCTGGATCAAGCCGGGCCAGGCATTGCCCCGGTTCTATGCCTATCAACCGTTCGATCGGCAGCCCGCCAGCGCAGGCAACGGCAGCATGCTGGCATTCCTCGCCGGTGATGAGCAGCAGGTGCGGCAGGCTTATGCCGCCGGCCTGCTGGCGGGTGGCAGAAGTGAAGGCGAGCCCGGTGAGCGCCCGCACTACGGCAAAGGCTATTTCGGCGCCTACCTGCGCGATCCCGATGGCAACAAGATCCATCTGGTCCATCGTGGGGATCTGGCGTGATGAAGTGTTCGGTCTACATCGCCACCAGCGTGGACGGCTACATTGCCGGAGCGGATGGCGATATCGATTGGCTGCTGCGCCCCGAATACGCCGTCTCCCTGCTCAACGGGCTCAGCTACGAAGCCTTCATCGCCGATGTCGACGTCCTGGTGATGGGACGTCATACCTACGACAAGGTCCGCACCTTACCAGAGTGGCCCTATGGCGCCCTGCCGGTCGTCGTGCTGTCGTCGCGACCGCCTGACACCTCCGCCGGCCAGCCCGCCGACGTGCGATGGATGAGCGGTTCACCGGAAGAAATCACCCGGCGACTGGCCGAAGAAGGATGCCGCCATCTATATATCGACGGCGGCAACACCGTGCAACGCTTCCTGCGGGCCAGACTGATCGATGAGCTGACCATCACCCGCGTCCCACTGCTGCTGGGCAATGGCATACCGCTGTTCGGTGCCGATGTCCCCGAACAAAACCTGCGCCTGATCGCGGCAACGCATTCCGAAAATGGTTTCGTCCAGGAACGCTACGCCGTTCAGCACCCGCGGTAGCGCGCCGTCCTCCAGCGCTTTGCGCGGCGCAAGGCAATGGAGGTTCCCTTTCTTCGCATCGCCTTGCCGTAGTGGCCCCGGACATGCCTGTCGCGCGGAATGGCTACTCCGATGCGAGAGGTTCCGGTGATGCCACCAGGGCGCCAGCGTCCGGCCCGGCCCACACGCTGTCACGCGGACCGAAGCGCGCGCGCCGTCGTGCATGCAGCGCCATCAGCATCAGCGCGCCGGCTCCCAGCAACGCGATGCCATCCACCCATGGCAGAACGCCCGGCGGGAACCACGCGCCCCCCAGATGCCAACGACCGGCCAGACTGCTGAGCGGAATCAGCAGGGTGGTCGCCGCGGCGAACAGCGCCAGTTCCGACGACGCGCGACCGGCGCCACGCAGGAACGCCCATCCGATCGTCCCCAGGAACACCGCGTAGTAGACGATGCGATGCCACAGCGCCGGATCCTCGACGCGCCCCGGCATCCATTTGGCCGCGGCGAGCGTGGCGGAGATGCCGGCCACGCAACCCAGCGCCACGCCCACGGTCAGGCAGGCCATCACCCGGCTCGAACGGCGCTGCGCGACGATGCCCTGGCCACGTTCCTTCCTGCGCCGCGACTCCAGCCAAAGCACGTTGCCGGTGTAGAACAGCATCGCCCCGGCCAGGCCCAGCAGGAAATAGGCCCAACGCACGGGCAGGCCACCGAAGTTGCCGAAGTGCAGGCTGAAGAAGCTGGCGATCGCGGTTTCGTAGCCCGCATGGCGCCCGGGAATGTCGTCGCGGTGCAGTTCACCGGTATAGGGATTGGCGCCGACCAGGGTGGAGACGCGGCCACGGATCGGATGGCGCGGATCCACGCCCTCCAGCCGCACCTGGGTCACCCCGCCACGGCTCTGGTAGTTCACCGCCAGCACCTCGAAGCCCGGCGCCTGCAACCGCGCCTGCCTTACCAGCTCGGCCGGCGCCAGTACCTGTGCGCCGGGTGGCCGTTCCGGAGGCGGCTCCCTGCCCCATTCGATCGCGGTCGGATACACCGCCCGTTCCTGCAGATCGTAGAACTGGTCGTGGAAGGCGAACACCACGGCGGTGAGCGCCATCACGATGTGGAATGGCAGACTCAGGATACCCAGCGCGTTGTGCGCGTCCAGCCACATGCGCTTGAGGTTGTGGCCAATGCGCAGCGCGAACAGATCCTTGACCAGGGTCGGCAGCAGGACGATCACGCCGGACACCAGCGCCATGCAGTACAGCAGCGCGATGACGCCCATGATCGGCATCGCCACTTCGTGCGGGAACGGCAGGCCGACCTGCTGGTGCAGGACGTCGATCCATTCGGCGACTTCGGCCTTCTCCAGCGCCTGGGTCCGCAGATGGCCGTCGCCATCCAGCGACGCGGCGAAGCTGGCGACCTCGCCACGGCGCTCGCCTCGCACGTGCCACAGCATCCGCGCCGGCATGTCCGGGGTGGGCGTGACGCGGATTTCGTAGTCGCGCGCGGCTTCCGGATGTGCGGCGACAGTGGCGGCGACGAGTTCGGGCGCCCTTTCCAGCGGCACGGCGGGCGCGAGTTGGCTCGGTGGACTGGCCCAGCGCTCGATCGGTTTTTCGAACATGGTCAGCGCGCCGGCATAGAACGCGATGAACAGGCACAGCCCACTGAGGACGCCCACCCAGATATGGACGTCCTTGTAGACCTTGATGATGTCGTTGCGGATGCGCATGCGAAAAACCGGTGGAAGGAGTCAGCCCAGCAGCCCGCGGCTGGCATGCAGCAGGCCGAACGCCAGCGCGTTGGCCAGTGACAGCCACAGCCACGCGCGCAACGGGGTGCGGAACAGGAACACGAAACCCAGCACGACCGCCCAGATAGGCGCCATCAGCCACATGTTGAATTGCAGCTTGCCCGGCCCGCCGGCGATGCCGCCCGGTCCCCACCAGGCAAACAGGCCCGACAGCGCCAGCGCCAAACCGAAGCCCAGCAGCAGGCCCGCGCAACTCTTGCCCAGCCAATGCCGGCTCTGCAGTTTCGGCGCGGCCCGGCTCATCGCGCCGCCCTCTTGCGGTTGCGCGCGCGCCATGCGCCGAGGAACGGCATCAGCGACCACACCAGCATCAGCAGGGTCAGCCAGGTGAACGTGGCGGCGAGCGCGCCCAGCAATTGCAACAGCGCCAGCAGCGAGATCAGCAGGCACAGGCCGCCCGGCCAGCCGCGCGCACGCGCCGGCCACGGCCCGGCGGCGCGCCACGCCTGTTGCGGCGAGGCCAGGTAAAGCAGCGCGGCACCGGCGATGCCGGTACCCGCGGCCAGTGCGATCAGGATGGGATTCATGGCGGTGCAATGCCTGCGAACGCGGGCAGGAACAATGGCAATGACGCGCCCAGCGTCTGTCCGTGCGAAAGACCCGGCAGCGGGACGTAGCGCGCTTCCACGCCACGCGCCCGTTGCCGTTCCACCAGATCCTTCGCCGCGCCCGGTGGTACCGCGTCGCGTGCGCGCCGCATCGGGGCGTGATCCGGTCGGTCGGCGTTTGCGGGTCGGGGTTCGGCTTCGGTGGCCCCCACCCCGGCCCTCCCCCGCAGGCGGGGGAGGGAGTCATTGGGCATCCCGTTTTCGCCCCTTCCCCCGCTTGCGGGGGAAGGCTGGGATGGGGGCGCTTTTCCCGAAGCGACATCAGCGCCGTTCTCACCCGCCGCCAACCACAACGTCACCGCCGTGGCGGATGCAGCATTGCCGGCCTCCTTCAACAGATAACCCTCCCCCCACCACAACGAAGGATCCACCGCCGCATAGGTGGCAAACGCACCCGGCCGCGAGAACAGCGCATGCAACACGAACACGCCGCCGTAGGAATGTCCCCAGATCGCCTGCCGCGCATCGTCCAGTGGCACCACCTGGCGCACGCGCTCGCGCGCGGCGCCGGTGAGGAGGTCGAGGAAACCGTCGGCGCCACCGTTGCGCCGCCCCAACGGATCGACCTGCGCGGCCTCCCCGCCAGGCAAGCGCGGGGTGTAATCATGCGCGCGCGCCGCGCTGTCGATGCGCAGATCGTTGTCGTGGGCGACGAACACCAGCAGCGGCGGCGAAGGTGCCTTCGCCAATGCCTGCAACAGGGTTGCCGGCGTCTCCATCAGCGCCGCGTTGCCGTCCAGCAGCCAGACCGCCGGATAGCCCGTCGCGGGTGGCGGCGCCAGCGGAATCGCGAGGTTGAACCGGTATCCCTGCCCGCCTGCTTCGGCCGGCAGGATGACGCGTTCGAAGCGGTATCCCGGCGCGCCCGTATCGGCGACGGTGGTGCCAACGCGGCGGCTCAAGTCCGGCTGCGCGACGACAGGTGCCGCCGTGGCCAGCAACGCCGCCGCGATGAGGACAAGCAGCGCCCTCACCAGCTGAACCTCGCCGTCGCCGTCACCGTGCGGCCGCTGCCGTAGTAACAGGAAGAGATGCCACCGCAGGTCGACACGTACAGTTTGTCCGACAGGTTGCTGACGTTAAGGCTGAACTGCGTATGCACGCCACCGAGATCGCCCAGGTCGTAGCGCAGGGCCGCATCGAACAGCGTGTAGGCGGGAATCCGGTACACGTTGGCGCTGTCGCCGTAGCTTTCGCCGTTGTAGCGCACGCCCGCCGCCAAGCTCAGTCCGCCCAGCGCACCGCCCTGGAAGGTGTAATCCGCCCACAGCGAAGCGGTGTAGTCCGGCACCATCGCGATCTGCTTGCCCTGGTAGAGATCGCTGCGGGTCATTTCCGAGTCCATCCGGGTCGCCGCGCCGATCACGCTGAAGCCTTCCAGCGGGGTGATGCGGCCTTCCAGTTCGATGCCGCGCACGCGGCCCTCGCCATCCTGGATGGAACAGCGATCCTGGCCGGTGGCACCGCAGTTGCTGTGCGCGGTATCCGGATCCTGGGTCAGCACGTTCTGCTGGCGCAGGTCGTACACCGACAACGTCACCAGGCCATCGAAACCGGCGGGCTGGTACTTCAGGCCCGCCTCCCACTGTTTTCCGGTGATCGGATCGAACGGCGTGCGGGTGAAACTCTGCAACACGCTGGTGGTGGACGGCTGGAACGACTCGGCGTAGCTCACGTACGGCGTGAGTCCGTTGTCGAACAGGTACACCACGCCGGCGCGGCCGGTGAACGCCTCGGCGTCCAGCTGCGTGCGCGTCCACGGACCGGTAACCCCGGTGGCCACGGTGTGGGTGGCGGTCGCGGTGTCGTCCTTGGTCCAGTCGTAGCGGCCACCAAGAGTGAAGCGCCAGTTGTCCAGCGCGATCTGGTCCTGCAGGTACACGCCGGTCTGGCGGTTGATGCCACGCGACAGGCTGATGCTGCGGGTGACCGGGACGTAACCGGTGTAGACCGGACGGAAGATGTTGATCGGCGCGGGATTGGTCATCGCTCCACGCTGGGCGTCCCAATCGGCCTTCTGCCAGTCCATGCCCAGCAGCAGCGTGTGCGAGGCCGCGCCGGTGTCGAACTTGCCCTGCAGACGGGTATCGACGGTATCACCATCCGAGTCGCCCGTGCCCCAGGTCGCGCGCCGGTTCTGGGTACGGCCATCGGGATTGAGGCCCCCACTGGTGACCACCGTGCGGAACAGCGAGTCCACATGCGTGCGCCGCGCGCTCTGGCTCACCGTCCAGTTCGCGTTGAAGGCGTGCTCGAACAGCCAGCCGGCGGTCCAGATGGTGCGATCAAAGGTGTTCCAGTCCGGTTCGCCGATGAAGGTGGTGTTCTTCATCCGGCCATAGCGGGTCGGTCGCAGGGTGCCGTCCATCGGCAGGAACTGGTAGGTCGATCCACCATCGTCCTTCTGGTACAGGCCCAGCAGGGTCAAGCGGGTGCGCTCGGCGATCTGCCAGCTGTAGCTCGGCGCGAGGAAGCCATGCTTCTGTTCGGTGTGCTTGATCTGTGTGTCGCCGTCGCGATACAGGCCGACCAGGCGGAACAGATGCGCATCGCCCTGCTTGCCCGCACCGACGTCGAACGCCGCGCTGGCCTGGCCGTGACCATCCACGCCGATGCGCAGCTGCTGCTCCGCGTCCGGCCGCGGGGTCTTGCTGACCTGGTTGACCATGCCGCCCGGGGCGACCTGCCCGTACATCACGGCGGACGGTCCCTTCAGCACTTCCACCCGTTCCAGGTTCCAGCTGTCGAACATGGTCCGGTTCCACTGCCCGCCCTGCGGCGCGCGCATGCCGTCGAGGGTGACGTTGTTGCTCCAGCTGCCGGCATCGAAGCCGCGGATGCGGAAATCGTCGACGCGGTTGTCGATACCGGTGCTTTCCAGGCTGACACCGGCCACGTAGCGCATGGCGTCGTTGAGGTTCTGCACGCCGCGCGCATCCAGTTCCTCGCGCGCGATCACCGACACCGACTGCGGCGTCTCGGCGATGGTGGTATCGGTCTTGGTCGCGCCTTGCGCGTGGGAAGTGGTCCGGTAGGCGTTGACCCGGACGGTATCGAGCGTGGTGGGCGCGGGGGCGTCCGCCTCACCCGCCGACGGCAACGTGGTCTGCGCCGTGGCGGCGCCGGACAATGCCAGAAGCGAGGCGAGGGAGAGGGAAAGCGGGGTGCGCGCGAAAGCGCGCCGTTGCATGCTGGACACGGAACCAACCTGGAATGAAGAGGGTTGGCTGACTGCGTCCGCAGCGGCTATTGGGGCAATTCTACCTTGATGAGAATGATTCGCAATTGATTTGAATCAAGCCGGCGCTCGGTTGTGGCGGGAAAGCCTGTCCCCCGTCGTCCCGGCGAACGCCGGGCCCCATTTTTTCGCGCGAGTGGGAACCACTGGAATACCGCGGCATCACGCAAAGAACGATTCCAGCGTTCGCAGGAATGACGAGGACTGGGATTTGGCCCCCTCAGACCGCCCGCAGCATCAGGAACAGGCGGACGCTGTAGTACCCGTCCTGCGCCGCCCAACCCGCTGACGCCAATGCCTGTTCGCCCACATCCCACGGCTCGCTTTCGCGCAAGGCCTCAACGGTGAACGCACCATTGAGATTGCAGAAGAAAAACCGGAACCAGTGCGTATGCCCCGCCAACGGCTCGGCGCGGATGGCAGCTTCCAGCCGCGCGAACAGCCCGTCAGGTATCGGCGGCTGCATGCCCGCCGAACCACGCGTGCCGAAGTTGCCGATGTGCGCGGCGTAGTCCCTGTCGCCAATCGACCAGGTCTCCACCGTCACCTGCTCCTCGTCCGCCTGCCCCCACAACGCCGACAGCAACACATGAAAGGAATTGCGGGTGAAATTGGCCAATCCGTCATTGAGCCCATCCTCGCCCTCGCCGATACCGGCGAAGTTCTCCTCGACGATGGTCTTGTCCGGCAGCACCACGTGCACGTCCAGTCGTCCGGTCGTTTCGCCTGGATGCCAGACCGCGCGCATCGCCGGCAGCTCGCCGTTCGGCGCGATCCAGTCGCCCTCCACCACATGGGCGATGCCATGGCCGTCGAACAGTTGGGACAGCGCTTCGGTAACGGTGGAGATAATCATCAAGGCTTCACTTCATTTCCAGCCGCCATCATCGCGGCTACCACCCGTTCCGCCAAGCACTCCCAGAACTCCCTTCCCCCGCTTGCGGGGGAAGGTGCCCGAAGGGCGGATGGGGGCACGCGATGCCGTGAAGCGGAGCTCCACCGATACCGGCACACCCTCCACGGACAGGCTCGGGCTGAACATCGGAGCGCCGTGATTTTTTCCGTCCCGGCGCGAATCACGGTCGTACCTTCATCCGGAATCGCCTCCATGCCATCCGTCGTCCACCCGCCGGACCGCTGATCCGCCCAGCGGCCGCGTGCCGCGTCATTCCCTGTTTCCACGCGTGCTCCTGCCGTCCCACGGCGGGCCGGGGACGCGCATGTCCCGAAAAAGGAACCCTGCCATGTCGTCCCCCTCACTTCCCGCCTCTCTCGCCGACGGCGAGCGCCTGCATGGCCTGGACGCAGTGCGCGGACTCGCGCTGCTGCTGGGCCTGGTGGTCCACGCCAGCATGGCTTTCATGCCGGGCGCGAAGGCGTTCTGGATCGCCCACGATCCGGATCCTTCCGCCTGGATCGGCCTGGGCTTCTACATCCCGCACATGTTCCGGATGGTGCTGTTCTTCCTGCTGGCCGGCTTCTTCGGCCGGCTGGCTTGCGAACGATTGGGAACCGGCGGTTTCATCCGCGATCGCGGCAGGCGCATCACCCTGGTCCTGCTGGCCGGCTGGCCGCTGGTGATGACCGGCATCGTGTCGGCGCTGGCGCTGGGCGCGATGCTGGACAACGGCGGCACCCTGCCGCCGTCGCCGCCTCCGCCACCGCTCACCCCGGAGACGTTTCCGCTGACCCATTTGTGGTTCCTGTATGTGCTGACGCTTTGTTACGCGGTGCTGCTGGCGCTGCGCGCCGTCATCGGCCGCCTGCCGTTCTCGCCGGTCCTGCTGCGATGGGGCGACGCGGTCGCCCGCGTGCTGGCATCCCGCGCCGGACCGGCGTTGCTGGCCCTGCCGCTGGCGATCGCATTGGCGACCACGGCGAAGTGGTACGCGTTCTTCGGCATTCCCACTCCGGATCAATCGCTGTATCCCCCGCTGGCCGCGTGCGTCGCCTTCGGCAGCGCATTCCTGTTCGGCTGGTGGCTGCATCGCGGGCGCGATCTGCTGCCCGGACTGGCGCGACACTGGCGAACGCAGCTCGTCATCGCGGCGGCATGCACGCTGTTCTGCGTGGCACTACTGGGAGGCCAGGTGGTGCTGGTCCCCGCCGCGCGGGAGCCGCGCACCTGGCTATACGCGGCGCTCTACGCGCTGGGCGCGTGGAGCTGGACCTTCGGCCTCACCGGCGCGGCGCTGCGGGCATTCGCGCAGGCACATCCCTTCCGTCGCTATCTGGCCGACGCGTCCTACTGGATCTACCTGGCACACATCCCGGTGGTGATGGCCCTGCAGGTGCTGATCGTGCGCGTGCCCGGCCCGGCCGGCTTGAAGTTCATCGCCGTCCTGCTGATCGCGCTGGCATTGCTGCTGGGCAGCTACGGGCTGTTCGTCCGCACCACCCGGCTGGGCGGCTGGATCAACGGGCGTCGGCATCCGCGCCGCTGGTCGTGACGGGTAATTCGTGGACGAATCCGCCCCACACTGTCGCGGGATGCCGGTTTCCTCGCGCGCTCCGTTGGCGCGTCAGGTCAACGCGGTCATCACCGCGGCCCGATAGGCGGGCCGTGCCTTCAGACGCTCATACCAGGCGGACAGATGCTGCGTCGCCGCGCGCTCAATCGGCATCTCGAACCACGCGTAGATGAAGCTGCCCAGCGGGATATCGCCCATGCCGAAACGTTCGCCGGAAAGGTAGGGCTGTCCGGCCAGCGCCTGTTCGGGGATCCGCAGCAGTTCGTCGATTTCGTGGATGGCGGCATGGATGGCATTCCAGTCCTGCTGCTCGGGCGGGGTACGCAGGACACCCCAGAACACGGTGCGGAACGGCCCGGCGAAGGTGGAGGTGGTCCAATCCATCCATTTGTCCGCGACCGCCCGCGCCATCGGATCCGTCGCATACAGATCCGCGGTGCCGTACCGCGCCATCAGGTAGCGGACGATGGCGTTGGATTCCCAAAGGACGAAATCGCCATCCTCGATCATCGGCACCCGGCCATTGGGATTTTTCCGCCGGTACTCCGGACCATCCACAACGCCGAACGCGCCGCCGGCATTGATGGATTCATGGGCCAGGCCCAGTTCCCGCGCCGCCCACAACACCTTGCGGACGTTGGAGGAATTGATGCGGCCCCAGATCTTCAGCATGTCGCGGGTTCCTTCGGCAGAGATGGGCGGCGGATGTCCGACGCCCGGTTTGTCGGGCACGCAGTATAGCGACGGCCTGATGATCTCTTCGTTCTGTTTCGTCAGCCGCGCAGTGTTTCCGCCGCCACTTCGCGCAGTGCATCGCTGATTTGCCTGAGCGTGGTGGACCGCACCGCCGCGTGCTGCCAGTACAGCGGCACGTCGATCCAGCGTGACGGGTCGATATTGACGATCGCCTTCGCTTTCAACGCGGGCGCGGCCATGGAGGCCGGTGCCAGACACCAGCCCAGGCCGAGCGCGGCGGCGTCCACGAAACCTGTGGACGTGGGAAGGTAATGCGTGGGCGGGGCGATGCGCGCGCGGGTGATGCGGCGGACGAAGCGCGCCTGCAGCTCGTCCTTGCGGTTGTAGACCACCATCGGCGCCCGCGCGAGCGAGGCGGCGTCCACGCCCGACGGGAAATGCCGCGCGGCAAAGTCTGGCGAGGCGATCGCGCAGTAGCGCATGGTGCCCAGCGGATGCACATTGCAGCCCTGCAGCGCGCGTGCTTCGGCGGTGACGGCGCCCAGTACGGTGCCGTCGCGCAGCAGTTCCAGGGTGTGATCCTGATCGTCCACGCGCACATCGAACAGGTAGCCGTGGCGCTGGTGCAGGCGTGCCAGCGCGACGATGAACCAGGTTTCCAGCGAATCGTCGTTCACCGCGATGGCGATCGAGCGCGTGGCTGGCGCCGCGCTGGTCTCGGGCAGGAAGTCCGCCAGCGCCTCGGCTTCCAGCGCCTGCATCGGCCGGACGCGCCGCAGCAGTTTTTCCCCGGCGGGCGTGGGCCGGCATGGCGCCTGGCGCACGACGATTACCTGGCCGAGGCGGTCCTCCAGCGCCTTGATCCGCTGCGAGATGGCCGAAGGCGTGACCGAGAGGCGGCGTGCCGCGGCTTCGAAGCTGCCTTCTTCCAGTACGGCGGCGAAGGCGGCCAGTTGGGGATGGATGAGGTCCATGGGCGATGGCCTTGATTAGATTTGCTTCATTACGTGGAGTAAAAACAGTTTGCCTTAATCCAGCGGGCGCGACAGGCTCCCCTCCCTCCCAAGGGAACACCACCATGCTGTTTGCCCCCGCCTCCGCCGGATTCGTCGCCGGCGCCGGCCTGATCATGGCCATCGGCGCGCAGAACGCTTTCGTGCTGCGCCAGGGCCTGCAACGCCGGCACGTCGGCCTGGTCGTGCTGACCTGCATGTTCGGCGACATCCTGCTGATCGCCTGTGGCGTGGCCGGCATCGGCGCGCTGGCGCGGCAGTGGCCGGCGTTGCTGGAAGCGCTCCGCTACGGCGGCGCGGCGTTCCTGGGCGTCTACGGATGGCTGGCCGCGCGGCGCGCCTGGCACGGCACAGGCTCACTCTCGCCTTCGACCGGCGGGGAAGCCGACGGGCGCCGGGTGTGGCTGGCCTGTCTGGCCTTCACCTTCCTCAATCCACATGTCTACCTGGACACGATGGTGCTGCTGGGCAGCCTGTCCACCCGCTATGCGGGTTCGGCGCGGATCGCGTTCGCGGTGGGTGCCTGCCTCGCCAGCGCGGCGTGGTTCTCGACCCTCGGCTACGGCGCACGCCTGTTGCTGCCGGTGTTCCGCAATCCGATGGCCTGGCGGGTGCTGGATGCGCTGATGGCGGTGTTCATGGCCGCGCTGTGCCTGTTGTTGTTGCTGCGGCCGCTGAACTGAGTTCCGGCTTGCGAACCCGCTATCGCGCGCCCCGCTCCCGCACCCGGTTCCGTCCCTCGGCCTTGGCCTGGTAGAGCGCCTCGTCCGCTTCGGTCAGCACTTCATGCGCGCGTCCCCCCTGCACCGCCGCGATGAATCCAACACCGATGCTTACCGTGACCCGCCCTTCCGGCGTGGGGGACGGCAGCGCCAGTTGTTCGATGGCCTCACGCATGGCCGTGGCGACATTCAGCGCGCCGGCCCGGCTGATCGACGGCAGCAGCGCGGCGAACTCCTCGCCGCCATAGCGCGCCACCGTATCGGACGACCGCGACGCGCAGCCCGCCAGCGCATGCGCGACCGCCTGGAGGATGCGATCCCCTTCCGGATGCCCGTAAGTGTCGTTGAGCTGCTTGAAATGGTCGATGTCGATAAGCAGCAGCGCCAGCGAATCGCCCGAGCGCATCGAGCGCCGCCACTCGCGCTCCATGGTTTCCTCGAAGTGGCGGCGATTGGGAATCCGGGTCAGTCCGTCGATGCGCGAGAGCGCGTCGAAGTAGTCGCGCTCCTCGTAGGTCTGGATTTGCAGGAGAACCCCGCGGATGCCTGCACCCAGCGTCGCCAGCACGAAGCCCACGATGCCCAGCAGGGGCTGCGCCTGCACCACCAGCGCGGAAATCAGCATCAGCGTCAGCGGCAGGAACAGATGGCTGCCGGCCCGTACCAGGTGGCTGCGGCGTGGCGGATAGATGCGGACGGGCTCCGCCGCCGTGACCTTCCACGCCAGCACCGCCAGCCACAGGAAGGGAAGCGGGATGATCAGATCGGCCCAGTGGCCGAAATCGACATCGGCGAAGAAGTGGTTGATCGCCACCGCGACCAACAGGTAGGCGACCGCGAAACATGACAAGGCGCGAAAGAATGCGCGCGTGCGGGATGCGGTGGCAGTCACCAGCCGGGTCACCGCGAATACGGCGATGAACAGGTTCTCCAGGTCCAGCATCATCCGCAGGTCCAGGAAACCCGGGCTGCCGATGTCCTGGTCCGCCGCCAGCGTCGCCGTGCGCATCGCGTACAGCACGCCCAGCGCGAGCGCCAGCACCGCGTCGATCAGCCGCAGGTACCAGGCTTCCCTGCCGACGCTGGCAATCGCGAACGTCAGCGGCACCCCGTAGAGCACGTACAGCAGCAGGCTCGCGGTGCCGGCGGCCGGGCTGCCGGTACGGACCTGCCACATCGCCATGAACATGCCCGACGTCCACAGCAGCATGGCGAACCCGACGGCCGCCCAGTTCTGGTCCCACCGGCGCGTTCGCCGCATCCGCACCGCGCAACTGGCCGCCGCGATCGCCGGCGCGGCCACCAGGAAGGGAAACGACGCCATCGGCGCCGCGGCCGACAGGCCGATCGCGCAGGCATGCGCCGCGACATACAGCAACATGATCAGGTAGGCCATGTCGGCTCCGGTGTCCTTTCTCCACCCGTCATCGCCACTAAAAATTGATCTTCGTGATGCCGGGGTCAAGAGGGGGCGCCGGCAAGCGGACCGGAGCGCCATGTCGTTCAGGTCCACGGGGAAATGACGCTATCCGGATTCCCCTTCGGGCGCCAAGCGTAATGCTGCCCGTCATTCCTCCCCTTGCTCCTGCTGCCGCCAAGGGCACCTGGCACGCATCGGGCCGTCCGGGGATATCAATGATGTTCTTCCGCCATATCGAAAGGCGGCGCCCCGTGGTCTACCCACCCTCGCTGCCGCCTGCCCCTCCACCGGCCACGATATGCGAACGCACTTCTTTCAGGGAAGAGAAAAACGGATTCGGCTCCATGAGCACGATCTCGTCGAGTGCCTCGGCAAGATCCGCATGATGATCCGGCGACGCCTTGATCAGGCGATAGCTGCCATTTCCGACCCAGAACAGTCCCTGCACGTTCGGCACAATGAACTCGGGCTCAAGCGGCGTCCCATCTACGTCCCAGAAGACCCAGACGCCGGCCTCCACATCGAGCCCTTCGCACCGCGCAACGGCTTCCGCCTCGCTGGCGAAAACGAACAGGCAGCGTTCTTCCGTTTCAGCAACGAATATCACGACTTGCGCCAGAACACAGGCGAGCGCGCTTCGTAGCTGGCGCGTTTCGCCTCGGAAAGTTCAATCATCCGTGGGAGCTCCTGTAGTCCCGCACTCCGTATTGCCACCGTGTTTTCCTAGAACAGGACAACAGCCGACGACGCGGAATACTACGTCAGTCGAATTCATGCGTCTTCTGGAAGGAACGCGCATCCCGCACACGACTTGCGCTCCCTGGCTCCGTGCTATCGCGGCGGCGGCTCACCCGCTGGCACCGCGAGTCGCCGCGCCTTGTCGCGCAGTGCGTCCGCCTTGTCCATCTCGCCTTTAGCCGCGTGGGCCTCCGCCAGGCTGTCCCAGACGTTGGCGGACGCGGGAAACAGGACCGTATTCAGTTCGAACACGCGCAATGCCGCGTCCACGCCCAGGTTCTCGCGCACGGCGTAGCCGGTGATGTTGACGAGCCGTTCCAGTTCAGCGGCGTCGAGGACGCCGCCTGCGCGAATCGTCCGGGCCTGCGCCTGCACATCGCCTTCGACGGGGGCCTGCAACGCATACGTCACCAGCCTCTCCGACAACGCCTCCGCCGTGAACCGTTCCGGCGCCGTCGCCGCCATCGCGCTGTCCACCAGCACGCGCGACCAGACATTCCGGGCACTGCCATTGGTCAGATAGGCGAAGACATGGACGTCATCATCCAGCGAATCCTTGAACACGATGCGGACCCGCACGCGGGTGCCACCGTCATGGCCGACCTGCCGGTAGCCGTCGCTCTCGCCGTACTCCCAGCCGGCGGCGAACCAGCCGCGCTTTCCGCCGGACAGCGTGCGCGGCTGCCAGAGGCGGCGCAGTGTCGCCTTGCCCACCAATTCACCCGAGGTCATCGCCCGCAGGAAACGGCCCAGGTCGTCCAGCGTCAGATACAGGCCGGCATGGCCGTAGGCATAGGCGGGCCAGGCCAGATCCTGTTCCTGTTGCAGGCGACCTTCCTTGCCGGTGTAACTGGTCACCATGCCTCGAGGAGGCAATCCGGCCGGACCCAGCCAGGTGTGGCGCATGCCGAGTCTGCCGAGGATGCGCGCCTCCACGATCCGCGGATACGGCTTCCGGTAGCGGGCTTCCAGCAGCGCGGCCAGCACCAGATAGTTGGTCTGCGTATAGCGCGTGTCGGTGCCGGGAGCGAACTGCATCGGCCTGTCCGCCAGCGAGGTGAACACACCCGCCAGATCCGGGGCGAACACCGTGTCCGCCGCCGCGCCCGCACCGTTCCGGTTGTCGAAATACTCCGGCACGCCCGAGGTGTGATCGAGGAAATCCCGCACGGCAATGGTCCGCCAGGTCACCGGCAGTCCGGGCAGGTAGGCGCTCGCCGGCGTATTCAGATCCACCTGCCCCTTCTCGACCAGTTGCATGATCAGCGTGCTGGTGAACAGCTTGGCCAGTGAATAGGCGGGAAAGACATCGCCGCTCGCGACCCGTCGGCGCGTTTCCACGTCGGCCTCGCCGTCCACGCCCTGGAACACCACCTTGCCATCACGCGCGACCAGCAATGCCTGGCCGGCGATGCCGTAGCGCTCGCGGTTGAGCGTCATTTGCCGTTCCAGTGAACGGGAAAGCGCGTCATCGTCGCGCGCGAGGGCGGCACCCGGCAACACGGCAACCAGCACGATCAGCACCGCCATCAACCTTTTGCACTTCATTCCGTCGCTCCTGTTGCCGGGCCCCCACCCAACCTCCCCCGCAGGCGGGGGAGGGGCAGTTTTTTGCTTGCCTTGTGATGCATGCGATCTGGCCAGGCGCTCACTGGACAAAGAAGGCGGTGCGCGCCACGCCCGCATTGTTGCTCGTCCCCATCCAGGCGCGCACTTCCAGCTCATGCAACCCGGGCTGGTCGGCGGGAATGTCCGCGCCGAACAAGCCGCTGTCCGGATCGAACCGGAGCGGGTAGCGGCGCGACGTGGCGCCGTCGACCGTCACATGGAGTTCGACCTCGGTGTCGGCCACGCGCCACGGCCCCTGAGCGGAAATCGTGCAGCCGCACAGCATCGTGACCCCCACCCGCACCGGCACGTTCGTACCGGTCTTGATCCACTGGTAGGCGACCGGGCTGGCCAGATCGACAATCAGGCCCGGCAATTCCAGCAGCCAGCCATCGCCCGCAGTGATGTGCCGCCCCGGCAGGATCCACTGGGTGCTGGTGGCGGTCGTGATGGCCTGCGGTTGGCTGAGCGGCCCGGTCACGCTCGCGGTGACCCGGCGCGGGCGGTCCAGATCGAGGGTCGTCCGGAACAGCGCTGAATCGGCGGTGGAAACTTTGCCGCCCGGTTTTCTTCCCGCGTCCATGATGAGCCGGGTGTCGCCGGTGCTGCCCGATGTCTGGCCCCGGACCAGGATCTCGCCGGTGTCCGCATCGCTCAGGACCACCCGCACCGGCGCGGTATAGCCGCCGAGGAACTTGGCGTCCCGCGCCAGTACCCGGACTTCCACGTCCGTCCGCTCCGCATGGGCCGGACCGGCCATGCCGGCACAGACGAGAAGAAGGCACCACGCAACACGGATGGGAAAATGCATGAACAGGCTCCAGGGGAATGTGGAAAGAAGACAGCGACGACCGGCCAATATCACCGGCAGGCCTGCCGTCAGGGCGGACTCGCGGGGGGAAACCCTTCCCGACCGGATGCCGGCGTCGCGGTCCGGAAAAGCCTGGAGCCATCTGGCAGAATCGGCCACTGACATGTCGTGACATCGGCTGACATGTCGTCACCGCAAGGCTTTCGGGCCACGGGAATCAGGAGAAAGCGATGCTGTGCTTCGATGACGTCCGGCTGGACACCACCGCCTTGCAGGCGTTCCGGAACGACGTTCCGCTGGATGCGCCGCCGCAGGTGGTGGAAGTTCTGGCCTACCTGATCGAGCACCGGGATCGGATTGTTCCCCGCAACGAACTGCTCGAACGGTTCTGGCCACGTGCCGGTACCGGCGGCGACGCCGCCCTCAACACCTGCGTCCGCCGCATCCGCACTCTGCTGGAAGACGATGCCGAAGCCCCGCGTTACATCCAGACCCGACCTCGCGCGGGCTATCGCTTCATCGCCACGCTGGCCGGCGAAGTCGATGCGGCGGGACCACCGCCGCCGACCGCGCGTACCCCGAACCGGTGGCCGCTGGCCGGCGGCCTGCTCGCCGTGGCGCTGGGCATCGGCGGCGCGCTCTGGGCGCACGCGGCGCTCTCCCCGCCCCGGCATCGCATCGCCATCGAACCGGTGCAGGGTCTGTGTGAATACGTGCTGTTCCCGAAATTCAATGCCGGCCTGCGCGAAAGCCTGACCGCGCGGCTCAGCCACCACCTGCCTGCGGGCTACAGCGTGGCCGCCGACAGCCGGGAAGCGGATCTGCACGCGCGCGTCAGCGTCCGGCAGACGCCCCGGCGGACCGTCGTGGTGCTGACCCTGGTCGACAAGCGGGACGGGCGCCTGCTGTGGTCGGACGAATTCACCGGCGACACGGACATGGACGACTACGTGCCCTTGCAGCGCTCGCTGGCCGAACGCATGGCGGCGGGACTGACCGGCGCGCTGGAAAACAAGCGCTCGTGACCGCAACGATGCGGCCGTGATGGCGCATCGCGACTCCGGCGGCGGATGGGCGGCTCCCTGAGGTCACCGGGAGCGACGACTCAGTACCCGCTTCGCCCGCATCATTGCCCGACCATTCGATACTCCCCGGGCGCGCCGAGGATGGCCTGGAACGTCCGCGCCTCCCGCGAGTACGTATGCGTGGTGCCGATGGTCAGCGTGCTGTTGGTCAGCGCGATCGCCTTGCCCCCGGGGTCGCACGACCAGAATCCGGTCGAAACCTCGGCGAACGGCACGCGCGCCGCCACCCGGGCAGGTTGTCCGGCTTCGGGCAAGCTCATCCATTCGATCCATACCCGGCAACTGACGTGCTCGAAACCGACGCTTTCGACCACGACGCGGTAGGTTCCCTCCCGGGCGTCGGCTTTCCAATGTCCGCCGCTGATGGTCGTCGCGGGCGTGGTTGCTTCATCGGGCCAGGCCACGGCCGTGGGCGCGGCGAGCAGGAGGATCGCATACAGCATCGCGGTGGACGTCTTCATGATTGACCCGTGCGATCCCGGGATGCGGCCGATGGAACGTCATTACAGCGCCCGGCGCGCCTCGGCACAACGACGGCACCGAAGCGGCACGCGGTTCACTCCTCGATCGCCTCAATGCCCTGCTGGCGCAGGCTCTCCAGATGCGCACGCATCTCCGCCAGCTGCTCGGGGG
The DNA here is from genome assembly GCF_052044485.1 of Pseudoxanthomonas sp. 22568. NCBI lineage: Bacteria > Pseudomonadati > Pseudomonadota > Gammaproteobacteria > Lysobacterales > Lysobacteraceae > Pseudoxanthomonas > Pseudoxanthomonas sp. 22568. The sequence continues at coordinate 51,686 of NZ_JBQENC010000001.1, read as the reverse complement.
CATGCCCCTCCCACGCCGCGACCTCGCCGATGACGCGGAAGGGATGCGAAGAACGGTATGAGCGGGTGGGATTGCCGGGAAACCGCTTGTCGGTGAGGTTGGGGTCGTCTTCGATCGGACCGGTCGGCGCCACGAGGTAGATCCTGCCCGGTCCGTCCCCCACCGCCAGTTCCGCGCCCCAGATCGCCGCGTCCAGGGTGGCGGACAGGTAGACGAACCGGGACGGTCGGCGACTGCCGTAGTTGGAGGTGCGCCCCGGCGCGATCAAATCACCCGCCTTCAGGTCGGCCTTGGTGCCGTGGTAATAGGTTTGCGAATCCGCCATCGCCTTGTTCCGGTGTCCTGCCGTTTCGACAGGGGGGCGATGCTGACGCATGGGCGGGGCCTTGCCGCAAGTCCCCGCCGTTATATAAATTTGTGGCGGGAGGCGCGTGGCGTCTCCCGTTTTCGTTTTCACCGCCTTGGTTTGGCCCGGTTCTCACTGGGCGACCGGAAAAACCGTCCGGAGGCCGTTCCCGGCCTTCCCGAAGCAGACTCGACCGTGGTCTCGGGCAGAATGGCGCAATCTGCCAATTACATTCACCCGGGCCGGCGGTACGCTTGCTTCCTTGCGCCCGTACCTCATCCCTCCCCTTCGGAGATTCCCATGAAGACGATGTTCGCCATCCTGCTGACCGCGGTCGCACTGCACGCCGCGCCAGTCCTCGCCGACTCACCGGTATCGTCTCCCTTGACCGGAAAGTGGGCGATCGACGTCGCCAAGCTGCCGATGCCTCCAGAAGCGCGGCCGAAGAGCGTGACCTTGGAGTTCAGCACCCAGGCCGACGGCAAGTGGAACACGCAGGTCAAGATCGTCAATCCGGATGGCAGCACGATGCACTCCGATGCCACGCTGCCCCTGGACGGTACGCCGGGTCCGGTCACCGGCGACTACTGGGCCGACGTGTCGGCGATGAAGATGCCCGCTCCCAACGTGCTGGTGCTGCAACTGGCGTACAAGGGCACGCCCTCCTCCACCCGCATCTACACCGTCACCGGGGACGGCAAGACGCTGACCGAAACCAAGGCCTTCTTCAGCAAGGAAGGCAGCCCGATGCTGCAGACCACGACGTTCAGTCGCATTCCCTGACAGCCTGGCCGGCGGTGGAGAATCAATATCCGCCGCCCTACCGGGTCGGGCTTGCACCCGCGTCCGGCGACATCGGCGGCGTTGCCTGCCGCCGGTAGTACGCGCGAGCGGTGGGAGTTTCCACGCTCAGCGCCCGCACGATGCCATGCGCGTCGCGATGGAAGCGCAGTTCCGCGTCGTAGCGCGCGGCCAGGAAGCGCACCGGCGTCAGCGGCAGCAGCGGCGATGATTCCTCCGGCTCGTCGGCCAGGCCGACCGTGAAGGCGCCATCGGCCCGCTTGACTTCCAGCGCGTCGAATTCGAACCGGTCGGCCAATTCACCACGCAGGTCCATCGGAACAGCCGCATCCAGCCGATAGGTGCCGGCGTAACCGGCGTAGGCCGGCGCGCCGGTATCCAGCGCGATCGTGCGGACCAGCGGCTTCACGCCGTGCCCCAGCGCATCCGACAGCGCATTGCGGATTTCACCGCGCAGTCCCTTGCTGTTCTTGCCATTGGTCAGGATGACGAAGCCATCGCCGGAGTCGAGATAGCCCTCGAACCCGGCGTGGTAGCTGTCGTTGTCGCCATTGTGGAAGAACCGGCGCGTCGTGCCGGTACCGGACAGTTCCGGGCCCAGCCCGCGCGTGCCCGGTGAAACCTCGCTCATCATCTGTATCGCCGTGTCACGCGGCAGGAAGTCGCTCCGGCCCTGATAACTCTTGATCAGCGCGCCGACGAATGCGCCCAGCTCGTTGGCGCTGGTCCACAGGCCCGAGGCGGCCTGCTCCGGAAACGCTTCCCAGCCACGCGGCAATGCGGTTGGCCGGCCCTGTTCGTCGTGTGCCTTGGCGATGTTGCCGCGCCGCGCCGGCAGCGGATTCTCGAAGGTGCTGCGGCGCATGCCGATGCGTTCGAAGACCTGCACCCGCGCCGCTTCGACGAACGACGTGCCGGTCACGTCTTCGATGACCTGCTGCTCGACCATGACACCGCCGCCGGAATAATCGCTCTCCGTACCCGGTTCGCGCTTCAGGCGGACCGGATCGTTCTTGGCGGGCGGGGTGCCGTCGAGGGTCTGCACCAGCGTGGGCAGCTTCTCGCCGGGCAGATAGTCCTGGAATCCGTGCACGGTCAGCCCGGAGGTATGCGACAGCAGCATGCGCATCGTCACCGTGGGATTGCGGATGCCTGGGGCTTCCGGGATCCGCCACGACGTCATGTAGCGATTGACGTCGCGATCCAGATCGATCCTGTCCTGCGCGACCAGTTGCAGCGACGTCGCCGCCGCGACCACCTTGCTGACCGAACCCACCGAGAACAGCGTGTCCGCATCCACCGCATCCGGGGTGCCGGCTTCGCGCACACCGAAGCCGGCGGCGTAAACCACCTCGCCATTCCTCAGCACCGCCACGGCCACACCGGGCACCTTGTAGTGCGCCATGCGCTCCTGCAATGACCAATGCGGTACGGGTTCGCCCGCCTTGAGCAGACTGGGGCGCAGGCCCTGCGCCAGCGCGGTTTTCAGCGGCGCGGTATCGCCATCGGCCGGCGCCTGCGCGCCCGCCATGCCCATCACGCCTGCCAGCATCAGCGCCGACAGCATGCGGACCGATTTCCTGTTCTTCATCTGCAATCCTCGGTTGATGCGTTGATGCGTGTTGTCGCGCGGGGCTTCAAGCACGGCGCCGCCCGCGTTGCCGCGCGTTTCGCGGCGACGGCGGCTTTTTCTGCATCCATCGGGTGCCCTCCCGCCCGATGTCGCGCGTTCTTCAACCTCCGGCTTTCGCGCCCTGCTCCAGCAGATAGGCACGCACCGCTGGATCGCGGGTCTGGTTCAGCGGTGTGCGCCAGCGTCCCAGCCAGCCGTCGGCTTCCACGCCCAGATTGACGTCGGCACCGCGTTCGACCAGATAGCGGACGGTCGGAAGATGGCCGGCGCGGGCGGCATTGATCAGCGGTGTTTCGTCGTAGGTCACCACGCGGTTGACGTCGGCACCGGCAGCGACCAGGCGCTCCACGATCGGCTGCGCGCCCAGGCCCGAAGCCACGATCAACGGATTGCCTTCGCCGAGCGAGGCCCGGTTCGGATCCGCACCGAGTTCCAGCAGCGCATCAACGGTCCCCACATCCCGCGAGCGGACCGCCTGGATCAGCGCCGTGCCTTCGTTGAGCACGCGCGCATCCACGTCGGCGCCGCTACGGACGAGTTCGCGCACCGTCGCCCGATCCCCGTCGCGGGCGGCGGCGAGCAAGGCAATGATCTGTGCGTCGGGTTTGGCGGCACCTCTCCCGGGCACGTCCAGGCGCGGCGTGGCCGCCACCGCCAGGCCCGTGCACACCGTCAGCAGGGCGACACTGAGCACCATCGCGCCACCGCGCCGGGCGAGGTCGGCACCCGCATCTTCCCGGATCAGCCCATCGATGCGCTGCGCAAGATGGCCGCGATGTTCGACCATGCCCACCGCGAGCCATTCGCGCTGCTCGCCCAGATCCAGCATGGCCTCGGCGCTGGCCAGCAGCGAATCGGCGTAATCGGTCGGCGCATCGCAATCCCGCGCGGCGCGCGCATCGCAGGCCATTTCCCGCGCCAGTTCCAGGCGTGCATTGATCGCGCGCAGGAACGGATTCCACCAGAACAAGGCCAGCAGGCCGCGCAAAGCGGCGGCGAGCCAGAGATCGCCACGCCGGATGTGCGCGATCTCGTGCCGCAACACGTCGCGCAGCGCGTCCACCGGCAGGCTCTCCACCAGGCCGCACGGAACCAGAATGCGTGGACGAAGCAGCCCGACGACCATCGGCCCGTCGGCGGCGGTGCTGGCGATGCGCGCGTTCCGGGGCAGGGCCACGCCCAGCGTCGCTTCCAGCGCGGGCGCGGGCTGTGCCACGCGGCGCAGGCGGCGCGTTTCCCGCCATCCCTCGAATAATCGCATCCACTGCCATAGCAGGCCGAGCCCCCACGCCAACACCAGCACCGTGGAGAAGGAACGCGGAACTTCCAGGTACATCGTGCCAGGATGCTGTCCCGCCTCGTACACCGCCTCATCCGCGCGCGCGCCTTCTCCCGGCAGCACGACGACGTGCTCGGGTTCGGTGACCCGCGCCGGCAGCGTGGTCGTCCAGTCCGGCAGGAACGATGCGAACGGCAACGCCACCGCCAGCGCGAACACCCCCAGCAGCAGCCATGAGCGGCGTTCGGCACCCAGCGCGCGCAGGCGCATCAGCCACACCGCGACGCCGAACAGCACGATGCTCAACAGCAGGTGCCGGACCGCGAAAGCCAGCACCATCTCGATGATGTTCATTTGCGTCCCCTGGCCCTGGCCTGGTCGACCTTGTCTTGGAGTGCCTTGATTTCCTTGCGGCCGATGCCTTGGTCCTGCAGCAGATGCTGGGCCAACAGGTTCGGCGACCCTTCGAAGAACTGCGACAGCAGATGGTCCAATGCCTGCTGGCGGGCTTCTTCCCGGGTAATCACGGCCCGGTAGATGAAAGCTCGTCCTTCCTGGCGATAGCTGACGAAGCCCTTCTTGCCGAGGATGTTGAACATCGTCAGCACCGTCGTATAGGCCACGGGCTTGTGTTTGGACAATTCGTCGGCGACCTCGCGGACGGAAGCCTCGTCACGCTCCCACAACACTTCGAGGATCGCCTGTTCGGATTTGGTCAGCGTGGGCGAAGCGGGTCTGGCCATACCGAATCTACTTGTTAATTAGTTGACGGATGGAATCACGGCCCGGAACGGCTGTCAACTAGTTAATTCGTAGATTCCATTGCCCGGCGTCGGGACGGTCAGGCGCCCTTGTTCTTCTCGTCCCAGGGCATGGGTTCCCACAGTTCGACCTTGTTGCCGTCCGGATCCATGATCCAGGCAAACTTGCCGTTCTCGTGCGACTCCGGGCCGCCGACGATTCGCACCTCCGCCGCGCGCAGCTGCGCAAGCAACTCATCGAGGTTGTCGACCCGGTAATTGATCATGAAGGACGATTCGCTGGGGCTGAACCACTGGCTGTCCCGCTGGGCGAGATGCCATACCGTCAGTCCGCCATCCTCGGCCTTGTCGTCCGGCCAGCGCAGGACGGCGCCGCCCCAGGACTCCAACGGCATGCCCAGTTGTTTCTGATACCAGGCGGCCAGCGCAGCGCTGTCGCCCTTGCACTTCAGGAAGACGCCGCCGATACCGGTAATCCTTGCCATCTTCGCCCCAGCCCGTTGAGTTGCGATGCCGAAAGCCGGCCCGTGCTAGCGAATGCTCGATGCGCCGCTGCCGGGAGTCAAGGTGGTCATCGCCAGGGGCATCCTCCAGGTGTCGCAACGCATTGCTCATGCCTCCCCACGTCCCCCTTCCTCGCGATCCCGCTCGTATCGTTTCCCCAACGGGAACGCCGGCAACCATGCCTCCCGGCGGACGGTCCAGCATTCATAGGTCGGTACCAGCTGATCGGGGGCGTCCATCGCCCCCAGATGCACTTCGACTTCACCACCACTGCGGGCAAACACCGAAGAACCGCAACGCGGACAGAAATGGCGCCCGGCGTAGTCGCGGGTTTCGCCCTCGATGGTCACCACCTCCTGCGGGAACATCGCCGCCGCAAAGAACAGCGCGCCATGATGCTTGCGGCAATCCAGGCAATGGCAGATGCCGACCCGATAGGGACGTCCCGACGCCACCAACCTGACGTCGCCACACAGGCAGCCGGCAGTGAATCGCTCCATGGGCGCATTTCCTCGCATCGGTGGACTCGTCCTTGTACAAGATTCGGTGTTCAATCCACGTGCCTGGCGCCCAGCCCTCCCAGGGCAGCACGATCCGCCACGCTTTTCCGCATTTGCCGTGTAGTGAAACCGGCCAGACCGATGTTATGTTCGCCCGGCCGCCAATCCAGGATGGACGCCATGCCCGCAGTTGCACGACTCGCTCTCCTTCTCGGCATCTCCCTGTTCGCACCGCACGCGCTCGCCGGGGCGCCGGCTTCGGAAACCGGCGAACTCCAGGGCGCCCCGTGGCGCATCGATGTTCCGGACAACTGGAACGGCGAACTCATCATGCTGGCGCATGGATTCGAACCCGTCGGAACGCCACGCCCGTCCGCCTGGCCCGCGAACGAGGCCACGCCCGCGCTGCTCGGCGCCGGCTACGCCGTGGCGCAAAGCGGTTACCGCACCCAGGGCTGGGCGGTCGCCGACGCGGTCGCGGATACCGAACGCCTGCGCCAGCATTTCATCGCCGGGCATCCGGACACCCGGCGCACCTGGATTCTCGGCTACTCGATGGGTGGCGCAATCGCGATCGCCAGCCTGGAACGGCAATCCGACCATTACGACGGCGGGGTCGCGCTGTGCGGCGCCACCCTCCCCGGCGACACGCTGGCCGGCGACCTGCTGACCACGCTGGTGGCCTTCGACTACTTCTTCCCGAAGGCGGAAGGATTGCCCATGGACGGCCTGGCCTCGCCAGCGGCGGCCGCGCTTCCCCAGATGCAGCTCCACCAGGGCATCGCGGCGGCGCTGCAAACGCAGCCGGAAACGGCGCAACGACTGGCCACCCGCATGGAAGTGACACCCGAGGAACTCGCGGGCGTGATCAGCCTGCATGCGCTGGTGTTCCATGACATGGCCAGGCGATACGGTGGCATGCCGGTCGGAAACCAGGACACGGTCTATGCCGGATTCGGCGATGACGCGGCCTTCAACGCCGGCGTGAAGCGCTACCCGGCGGATCCGGCGGTCAGCGCCAGATTCGCCGACGAACTGGCGTTGACCGGCGCGCTGAAGCGACCGCTGGTGATCCAGTTCAATCATCGCGATCCGACCATCGTGCCGCGCATGCAGAACGTCTATCCGCAACTGGCGGCCAAGGCGGGTGCGACGCCACTCCCGACGGTGCTGCCGGCGGCGGGCGAAGGACACTGCGGCTTCTCCGACGAGCAGACCGTCGCCGCGTTGAAAGTGCTCGCCGGAAAGGCCGATGCGATACCCGCGCCCTGACCTCCCACCGACGGCCCGCGCCGTTCCCGGCGCCGGCGGCTGATGATCGTTTCCCGCAACACGGCCCGCTTGCTCGGCGTCAGCGCGGTGGCCGCCGTGCTCGCGCAACAGGCGTTCAACAGTTTTTCCTGCTACGACCACTCATTGCTCGACTACCTGCGTGCGGTGGGCGTCTTCCTGCTGGTCCCGCTGCTTCCCGCGCTGGTGTCCCTGTTGACCGCCAATCCGTTGCGCGCGGTGGGCGCATGCCTGCTGCTTTCGCCCTGGTTGTGGTTCGCCTACTACACCGACTGCGTCGCCCCCTACGCCGGCGGCGGGGCATCCCTGATCTACGTGGCCGTGCTGTTGTGGGGGACGCCATGCGCGCTGTTGGGCGCATTGATGACCGGCCCGATACTGCGGCTCGCGGGCGTGAAGGTCGCCGTGACCGGCCGCCGCGACGACGAACGGTGACCTGGGGCGTCGCACCCGCGCGTTTTCCCCAGCGACGGCAGCGATAGCGGCCGTTCCCGCGCGCGTCGGCCCGTTCCATCCCGCCGCGAGCGCGCGGTCCGCGTACATCCCGCCACATGGAGCGTGTCATGCCACAGATCACCCGCATCGAACTGCACCTGGAAACCGGCGAGCAAAGCGACGCCGGTACCGACGGAGATGTCTATCTCGGCCTGTGCGGTCGCGAGTTCTACATCGATTCGACGAAAGACGATTTCGAAAGAGATTCGTCGCGAACCTACATCTTCGGTGACAAGAACAGCGATCGGAACGTCCAGCACCCGGATCTCAACGATCCCAATTCGCACTATCTGAGGACCGAGAATATGGAGAAATTCCCGGTCTACATCCGCTTCCAGCCTCATGCGGGGAATCCGCGCGCCGATCGTTGGCAACTGGAACGCGCGGACGTCTATCTGAATGGCTCCGAGGTATACGACTGGACCACGTTCGGCATTGTCCGGGGGGTTGGCATCTGGCTGGGCATACATGCCGGGCTGGTGGTACACATGGCCAGGCACATCGATCCGGTGCCGCCCAAGCCGCCGCTCAAGGGCGAACCGGCCTCCTGACTTTTTCGCGTTTCAGCTGGGGAGGCGACGGGCTTGGCCCTCCCTTTCATGCCAACGACGCGGACACCGCGATCCGCGACACCCGGAGCGTGACTCATGGCCACGCTCCGGAACCTCTCACCGATAAGGCCCCGGTCCGTTCCAGACCAGTTCGCCCTGCTTGTAGACCTGCATCATGTTGACGGCCTGGCGGGCGTCGCCGATGGCTTTCATTTCCGGTGCGTCCGGATCCAGCGCGCGGCATTTTCCCGAGCCGCGCTTCAGCGCGATCTCCAGCGAGCAGACCATGTAGTAGCGTGTTCCCGGCAGCGGCAGGAACAGTTCCTTCATGCCCTGGTCGGCCCAGGAGCGCAACTGGACTTCGTTGCGCACGTCGTAATAGACCAGATAACCGCCCAGTTCCATGCTGGGTCCGTTGGCCGTCATGTCGCGGCCGCGTCCGTTGCGAATGGCGGGGCTGTTGGTCATCCCGGCGTTCTCCGGCGCGGCGTCTTCCGTGATCAAGCCCGGCGGCCGTCCCGTCCAGGTCTCGGGACGGCGGCGTGCCGATGAGGGCGTGCTGGGCGACTGGGGTTGCGACTGGCTCGGACGCGAGACCGTGCTGGGGGTACGTCGCGCGGTCCTGCTGTCCGACGGCACCCGCGCTTCGGGCGGCACCGGATCGTCGGCCCGATCAACCAGTCTGGACGGGATACGCGACGCCGCGAGCGGGGGCGGGATGGGCTCGGGTGGCCGCGAAGGCGGCGGACTGGGCGGTGCCTCCACGGGCTGTTCGGATTGATCGGGTTCACCGATGAAATCCACCCGGACCCGGCTGCCCCCCGCCGCGCTCTGGGGGGCCGTCACCGTGGGTTTGGAGGAATACAGCAGGATGAACAGCATCAACAGATGCAGCAGCGCGCTGAACAGCGCGGCGATCCAGGACTGCGAGCGTTCGACCCTGGGATCGGCTACCCAGGTCTCCACGCGCTTCGAGGCGTTGCTCATGCCGCCAGGGGTGCGTGGGGGATACGGGCCATCATGGGGGAGATCGACAGTACGCGGCGTGGTGAGTTCCGCATGGTAACGCGTCGGGGCGCGGCTTCCGATCCGGAACTTATACCGGTTCCCCACTTTCCCGGTGGAGTCCCGCGCCGCTTCCATCCCGCCCGATGGGCCGGCGCCCGCGTGGCTTGTGAGCCCGTCCCCGGAAACATAGGATCGCCCGCATCAGGGGATGGCGCGCCAATGGCTCCCCACGGACAAATCGCATGGCCGGAGCTTCCATGAGGTTCGCAGGACGCATCACCGACTGGAACGGCGAACGGGGCTTCGGTTTTGTCGTCCCCCACGGAGGCGGCGAGCGGGCCTTCGTTCATGTCAGCGAGTTCCAGCGAGGTTCGCGACCGCCGATGGTCGGCGATCTGATCTCGTACGAAACCAGAAAGGACGCCAAAGGTCGATTGAACGCAAAGGCCATCCGCTTCGCCGGCCAGAAGATTGAAGCCCCCGGAAAACATCAACGCATTCCACGACTGGGCACCGCCCTGGCGTTCTTCCTGCTGTTGGCGATTTTCACTCTTTTTGGCAAGGTCCCCGGCACGGTTTCGCTAGCCTACCTGGCCGCCAGTCTGGTTTCCTACGTCTTGTATTGCCTCGACAAGGCCGCCGCGGAAAGGGCCTATCGCCGGATTCCGGAGTCGACTCTCCATCTCGTCGACTTTCTGTTCGGTTGGCCGGGCGGGCTGATCGCGCAGCAACAATGCCGGCACAAGATCGCGAAGGATTCGTTCCAGCGCGTTTTCTGGCTGACCGTCTTCCTGAACCTCGCAGGTGCGTACGGGCTGGTCGCGAGCGGCATCGCCCAGCGGCTTTCCAGCGCCTTCCCCGGGGTCTGACAAGGCGCGCATCCGGGGCCATCCAACGGCGCGACACGGTGCCTCCCCCGGCATCACGACACCGTCCACCAGGCAGCGACACAGCATGAAACCGACTCGAAGATTCAACTTGTACGTCGCTACCCAACTGGACTTTCCAACGGTACGAAGCGGGCGGGTCATCGATCGGTTGAATCGCATCGACAAGGCGGAGTGCCTTCTGTTCACCGCCGCGCTGGAAAGCGGCTCCCTGCACGCGATGCCTAAACTGCGCGAGGTTCACCTGACCTTGCTGGCGTCGGACAGGGAGGAGGTGGCGGAAGCGCCATCGGAGCGTCGTGGTTCCGCTCGCGTCACGATCCGATTCGATGCGACGTCCGTGCTGGAAGCCACCGATGCCGACATCGCCTGGCGACTCTACCGGGCCGGCCTGCGGGGCCTGCTGGCGATAATCGATCACAAAATCCCCGATCACGTATCGCGAGCCGCGCTTGGCTCGCTCCATGCATCGATTCCGCTTTCCCGGGCGTCCCCCTTCCCGCCCGCCACGAAGGAACAATGGGCGCTTTTCCAGGAGTATTCCATTCACTCGGAAGGGAAGAAATCAGGAAGTCTCGCCATCGAGCTTGCCGCACCGGAAGGCAGCCCTTCGGACTACGACTTCCAGCCCGTCTTCGACCACCTGACCGCCACGCTCGCCGACCGGAAACTCGGCACATGGGTGGGAGACAGCGGGAACGACATCGAATTCAAATCGAAGGATCTGAGCGCCGCCCGGATCTTGGTGGAAGACCTGCTCGCAACCAGCTTCGCGGGTACTTTCAAGATCAGTCTGCTACGCGACTAGCGTCTTGCCATTCCAGCCGACCCCACTCCGAATCCCGGCGGCTTCGGGCCTTGCCACCGGTTGATGGCAGACTGCCTGTTCATCCCCGCAAGGGATTGGGCCAGGCAATGCCCGGCCCGAAGCGATTTCAGGCTTCGCGGCTTGGGACGTTCCGCAGGAAATCCTGACGACGCGTCGCTCAGCGCAATACCGGCCTGAGCAGATCCTCCATGCCGAGATTCCGGTACATCTCGCGGCGCACGCGGTCACCCACGGCGTTGACCGTTTCCGCGCCGTCCTGCGAGGGATCTACGTGCACGCGGAAGGGGCGTTGCCCGTGCGGCAGGTCGACCACGCGGGCGATGGCCGCCGCCACGTCGTCCACGTTGGCGTCGGCGGGTTCCAGCGCCTTCAGTCCTTCCAGGATCCGCTCGGGCACGCCGGCATAGGGACCGGTGTCGTACTCGGCCGCACGCGCCGCGTCGGCCGGCTTGCCCGAATGGGCGAAGTGGTTGGTGCCGGCGGTATAGGCGCCCGGTACCACGATGGTGGTTTCGATGCCCCAGCGGGACAGTTCGGTCGAGTAGGACACCGCCAGCGAGTCCATCGCCGCCTTGGCGGCGAAGTACGGCGCCAGATAGGGCGGCGTGCCGCCGCGCGTGCTGCTGGAACCCACCCACACCAGCAGTCCCCTGCCCTGCGCGCGCAGGTGCGGCAGCGCCGCGCGGTTGACCCGCTGCGTCCCGACCACATTGACGTCATAGAGTTGCAGGTATTGCTCGGGCGAGAACGCTTCGGCCGGTCCCAGCACCATGTGGCCGGCGTTGTGCACCACCCCGTCGAGGCGGCCGGCATCGGCCAGGATGGCACGCACGGCGGCGTCGGCCGAAGCGTCGGACTGCACGTCCAGTTCCAGCGTGCGCAGGTCCACGCCTTTCTCGCGCGCGTACCGCGCCGCCGCTTCCACCTGCGGCGCGTTGCGCCCGGCGGTGTCGCGCATGCTGGCGTACACCGTGTGTCCCCGGTCCGCCAGATGGCGGGCGGTCAGGGCGCCGAAGCCGGACGAAGCGCCGGTCACCAGGATGATCTTGTTCATTGCGAAGTCTCCGGAAGGAAAAGGGCTCAGACCATGCCGCCGTTGGCGCGGATGACCTGGCCGTTGATCCAGCCGCCCTGCGGGCCGGCGAGGAAGGCCACGACCGCGGCGATGTCCGCCGGCGTACCCAGACGCTCGAGCGGATTCATCTTCGCCAGGCGTTCGATCAGTTCCGGCGACTTGCCTTCCAGGAACAGATCGGTCGCGGTCGGCCCCGGCGCGACGGCATTGACCGTGATCGCGCGCCCGCGCAGTTCCTTGGACAGGATCGCCGTCATGGTTTCCACCGCCGCCTTGGTCGCGGCGTATACGCCGTAGGTTTCCAGCTTGGTACCGACCAGGCTGGTGGACAGGTTGACGATGCGGCCGCCGTCGCGCAGGCGGCGCGCCGCTTCGCGCATGCCGTTGAAGCTGCCCTTGAGGTTGATGGCGATCAGCCGGTCGAACGCGGCATCGTCCACCTGTGCAAGAGTGGCCTGTTCCAGGATGCCGGCGTTGTTGATCAGCGCATCGACGCCGCCGTAGCGGGCCTCGGCCGCATCGAACAGACGCTGCACCGCGACCGGATCGCTGACGTCGGCCTGCAGGGCGATGGCTTCCGCGCCTCCGGCGACGAGGCGGCTCGCCAGCGCCTCGGCGTCGTCGCGCCGGCCGGCGTAGTTGATGACCACCGCATGGCCATCGGCGGCCAGGCGTTCGGAAATGGCGGCGCCGATGCCGCGGGAACCGCCGGTGACGATGGCGACCGGACAGGAGGTTTGCGTGTTCATGGAGGGGGCTCGTTGGACCGCCCGATTGGCGGTGGAGCTACCTTATTGGCGGAGCTGTTCCGGATAATCTGGCAATATCCGCCAACACTATTCGGGAATCCGGACAATGGACCGCTTCGACGCCCTGCGGGTCTTCGTCAGGATCGTGGAACGCCGCAGCTTCACCCGCGCCGCGGAGGATCTGGCGCTGCCCCGCGCCACCGTGACCGACGCCATCAAGGCGCTGGAATCGCGCCTGGGCGTGCGCCTGCTGCAACGGACCACCCGCCAGGTCAGCCTCACCCTGGAAGGGGAAATCTTCTACGCCCGCTGCCTGCGCCTGATCGCCGACATGGAGGACGCGGAAGGCGCCTTCCGTGATACGCCCCCGAAAGGCCCTCTGCGCATCGAAGTGCATGGCACCCTCGCCCGCCATCTGCTGTTTCCACGGCTTCCGGCGTTCCTGGAGGCTTATCCCGACATCGAACTGGATGTCAGCGAAGGCGACCGCTACGTGGACCTGGTGCGCGAAGGCGTCGACTGCGCGGTGCGCGTCGGCGAACTGCGCGACAGCGATCTCGTCGCGCGCCGCCTGACCCTGCTGCCCGAAGCCACCGCCGCCTCGCCGGCCTACTGCGAGCGGCACGGCATGCCGACGGACGTGGATACCCTGGAAACCGGCGGCCACGTGATGGTCGGCTTCAAGTCGACCGCCATCGGCGCGCTGTTGCCGCTGGAGTTCCAGCAGGAAGGACGCGTCCGCCACCTCACCCTGCCCACCCGCGTGCGGGTCAGCGGCGCCGAATCCTACGTGGGCGCGGCCTTCGCCGGATTCGGCATCATCCAGGCGCCGCGCTACCGGCTGGACGGCTATTTCGCCACCGGCGCGCTGGTGCCGCTGCTCGAACGTTTCCCGCCGCTGCCCAGCCCGGTCAATATCGTCTACGCGCGCACCCGCCTGCCGTCGCCACGGCTGCGGGCGTTCATCGATTGGGCGAGCGGGGTTTTCGACGCGGGCTGACTCCGCGCCCGAACGCGGAGGCGGCGCCGGCCGAGCGCCATCCCGAACCAGTCGTCGGCTTCCCGGTCTTTCCACTTGACACAATTAGATATTTAGCTAATTGTCGCAACATGAGCCAGGTATTCAGAGCCCTTTCCGATCCCACCCGCCGCCGGGTTCTGCAACTCCTCCGGCAGGGGCCGCTGAGCGCGGGCGAGCTCAGCGACCAGTTCGATGTCTCCAAGCCCACCATGTCGGCGCATTTCGCCGTGTTGAAGGAAGCCGATCTGGTCCACGCGGAAAAGGCCGGCAAATCCGTGATCTACCACCTGAAGCTCTCGGTGCTCGAGGAAGCGCTGCTGGGCTTCGTCCATTCGTTCGGCGTCGGCGCCGGGTCGCCGAAGTCCAAGAAGGAGACGGCACGATGAACAAAGAACTGATTTCGGATCTCGCGTGGGGCGTCGGCATCGTGCTGCTCGCACTCGGCGCCACCTACGCGCGCAAGCTCGGCTACATCGATGGCGAAACCGTCACCCGTCTGGTCATGGGCGCCATCGGCCTGATGGTCGCCTGGTTCGGCAATCGCATGCCCAAACGCTTCGTTCCGGAGGCCTGGGCGCGCCGGGTCACGCGGGTCGGCGGTTGGTCCCTCGCCCTGAGCGGCCTCGTCTACGCCGGACTCTGGGCATTCGCCCCGATCCAGGTCGCGGCGGCGGGCGGTTCGCTGGCCGTGTTGCTGGGAATAGCCGTGACCATCGGCTATTGCCTGTCGCTGCGTGGCAAGACGAAAGCGTCCTAGCCGATACGGCAGAATCGGGGTCCAACTGTCAGGAAGTCAGGTGCATATGTCGGATACCGCAATCAACCTGCGGGACAAGCTGGCCCGGTTCTCGGACCACTGGTCGCCGCGCGTCGTCGCCGAGATGAACGACTACCAGTTCAAGCTCGCCAAGGTGCAGGGCGAATTCGTCTGGCACGCCCACGCGGACACGGACGAAGTGTTCATCGTCCTGGACGGTGAAATGACGATCGAGTTCCGGGACAAGGCCGTGCCTCTCGCCGCCGGGGAGATGTACGTCGTCCCCAAGGGCGTCGAACATCGTCCGGTCGCCCCACAGGAGTGCTGCATCATGCTGGTGGAGCCGCGTGGCGTGGTCAACACGGGGGATGCGGGGGGCGCGTATACCGCGCGGAATGATGTGTGGGTTTAGTGCACGCGCGTTATTCGGGCAAGCGCACTTTATTTCGTGGAGGCGACCCTGCGTCGTCGAAACCTTTGCTTCACGCGACCACGGGTAGCGTGCTCTCCAACATTCAGGAGGCCTCATGGACAAGTCACCATCAGGCGGAAAGGCCATAGCGAGAACCGGCATGCTCATCCGCAAACCCGTAGCAGAAGTATTCGCCGCCTTCATCGATCCCCGCATCACCACCCGATTCTGGTTCACCAGGAGCAGCGGTCCGCTCGAAGCGGGCAAGCCGGTGACCTGGGAATGGGAAATGTACGAAGCATCGACCCACGTCGTACCGAAGGTTGTCGAGCCCGAACAACGCATCGTCATCGAGTGGGACGGTTACACCGGACGTACGAACGTGGAATGGGAGTTCGTGCCCATGGGGCCGGACGCCACGTTCGTCGGCATCACGGAATCCGGCTGGACCGGAACCAACGAGGAGTTGCTGGAACATGCGACCAACGCCACGCAGGGCTTCACCTGGACGCTGGCGGGCCTCAAGGCATGGCTGGAACACGGCGTGGAACTGAACCTGATTGCGGATCGTTTCCCCAACGGACCCGAGGATCCCTATCCCACCCGCTAGCCTGCGGATGGTCGCTCCGCTATCCGCAAAAAACCTTCATCACGCCCACGCCGGCTGCCCCGGCTCCAGCGGCACGCAGCCGTCGTAGCGTCCGGGCACCGGGATATAGCGCAGGGCCTGGGTGAGGCCGACTTCGGAATTGAAATAGGTCTGCAACGCAAGCGCGCGCACGCTGTTGAACCAGTGTTTGTCCCCGGCCTTCTGTGCCGCCGCATCCAGCTCCGTGAGCAGGCGTTCGCGTTCCGCAACGGGCAGCGAGGCGAAACTGCCGCCGCGCTCGCGGCAGGCGGCGCGGAGTTCCTGCAAGCCCGTGGCGACACGCTGCTGCGTTTCGGGGCTCTCGCAGTCGGCCAGCATCAGCACCATCATCGCGCCGACGCCGGCGGCCCTGGCACCGGGAGATGCAGGCGTCGTCGGCAGCAACGTATCCGCGATGTCCTCCAGCAAGGTCCGGTCGTCCTGCGCCGGGGACGGCGTCGCGGGAGCGGCCTCGGTGTCGCCGGGCATGCCGGCACCCAGCAACAAGCCGGTCGCAGCCAGCGCACTGCCGGCCAGCGCGGTCTTCAACGCCTCGCGGCGGGTGATCTTTTGCTTGGCATCGCTCACAGGTTCTGCCTCCCCAATTCCTCGACGGCGCGGTTCACCGCGCGCGCGGTCAACGCCATGTAGAGCAGCGACGGCGACTGGTTGCCGGTGGAGGTCATGCAGGCGCCGTCGGTGACGAAGACGTTCGGGCACGTGTGCAGCTGGTTCCATTGGTTGAGCATCGACGTGGCCGGATCGCGCCCCATCCGGCAACCGCCCATCTCGTGGATGTCGCGTCCGGGATACCACTGGGTATCCGCGGTTTCGATGTCACGGCAACCGGCGACTTCCATCATCTCCTTCGCCTGCTCGCGCCAGTCGCGGACCATCTTTTCGTCGTTGTCGTCGTACTCCACCGACGTCACCAGTTGCGGGATGCCCCAGGCATCCTTGAGCGTATCGTGCAGGCGGACGTGGTTGCTTTCCTTGGGAACGGTCTCGCCCTGCATGTACATGTAGACCTTCCACTGTCCCGGTCGTGCCTGCGCATCCTTGTAGACACCGCCCATGCGCGCGGACGAAGGCGCGCCACGCTCGCGGAAGGCGCCGGTGAAGGTGGTGTAACCGCCGACGAAATCCATCTCGTGCCGCTTGAGATTGCGGAAGTTGGGGATGATGCACTCCGAAGGACGGCGTCCGTAGTAGTAGCCGTCCTCGAACCCGTCGATCAGACCGCCGCCGTTGGCACGATAGCTCTGGAAGGCCACGTACTTGCCGAGCAGGCCATTGTCGTTGCCCAGTCCGTGCGGAAAGCGCGCGGAGGTCGAGTTCAGCAGGATCAGTACGGAGTTCAGCGCGGATGCATTCACGAACACGATGCGCGCGCGGTATTCGGTGATCTCCCCGGTATGCGCATCGACCACCCGCACGCCCGCCGCGCGACCCTTGCGCTCGTCGTGGATGATCGAGTGCACCACCGCATCGGGCCGGATGGTCAGGTTGCCGGTCTTCGCCGCCCACGGCAGCGTGGACGAGTTGGAACTGAAGTAGGCGCCATAGGGGCAGCCGCGCCAGCACATGTTGCGCGACATGCAGGGGCCGCGCCCCTGATCCAGGTGGATCTGCTCGGGCTTGGTCAGGTGCGCCCAGCGTCCCTGCACCACGTAGCGATCGCCATAGTGTCTGCGGATGCGTTCGCTGTAGGCCTTCTCGACGCAGTTGAAATCGAACGGCGGCTGGAACTCGCCATCAGGCATCGAATCCAGGCCGTCCAGGTTGCCGGACACGCCGATGAATTTCTCCACGTGTGAATACCACGGCGCGATGTCGTCATAGCCGATCGGCCAGCCGATGCCGTAGCCGTCACGTTCCGGCGCTTCGAAGTCATAGCGGCTCCAGCGCTGGCAGGCGCGTCCCCACATGATCGACTTGCCGCCGACCTGATAACCGCGAATCCAGTCGAACGGCTTTTCCTGCACGTAGGGATGATCGGCGTCTTTGGTGAAGAAGTGCAGCACATCCTCGGCGGCGATCCGGGAAGCCACCGGGTTCTCTTCCCGGTACTTGCGCGTCAGCGCCCCGCCATGTGGCAGCTCCCACGGCGACAGCCACGCGGTCGGATAGTCCTTGATGTGCTCGACGTTGCGGCCGCGTTCCAGCACCAGCGTCTTCAAGCCCTTCTCGCACAGCTCCTTGGCGGCCCAGCCGCCGGAGATCCCGGAACCGATGACAATGGCGTCGTAGGTATTGTCGTCGGCCATGCTCACAACGCCGGGGTCAGGGTGATGTTGCGGAACTCGACGGGGCCATGGTCGCCTTGGAGCATCAGCGGACCCGGCGCACCTTCGTCGCTGTCCAGCGCGCCGCCGGTGATGCCGGGAATCTCGCGATCGCAGATTACGGTCTTGCCGTTGACCGCGACGGTGACCTTGCGCCCGACCAGGGTGATGTCCAGCGACTGCCATTCGCCCGGCTTCGCGGAAGCATCCTCGCTGGGCGCCAGGAAGCCATAGATGGCGCCGAGACTGTCGCTGGCCGGCTCGCCGAAGGTGTCGGCGATCTGCACCTCATGGCGTCCGCGCAGGTACACGCCGCTGTTGCTGCCCTTGGGAAAACGCAATTCCACATGCAGCTTGAAATCGGTGAAGCGCTGTTCGCTGACCAGGTTGGCGCCGGCCTTGGCGTTGCGCAGCACACCGTCTTGCACGGACCATTGCGACGACTGGCCGATCGCACGCCAGCCTTCCAGCCCCTTGCCGCCGAGCAGACGGATCGGCTGTCCCCAGCGCGGCGGTTCCGCGCGCTGCAACGACGGCGCGCTCACCGCGCTCCAGTCGTGGCGTTTGCCGTCCGGCAGTTGCATCGTCCCGGAGAGCTTGCCGTCTTTCAGGCGTCCCTGGAACGACAGATCACCGCTGCCTCCCTCCCATTGCGGAGGAATGGCGAAGCGCATTTCGCCGTTGTCCGTTTCCACCCGCGCGATCGGTCGCGCGCTGCCGGCCGCGCCGACGAACTGTCCGACCAGCGCACTCGCGCCGGAGCGGCGGATTTCCAGCCAGGAAGGCACGTCGCCGGTGGGCGTATGCACGGTGATGTCCCAGCGTCCGGCCAGTTCGTCGGTGGGGTTCTGCGAAGCCGTCGCGGAGACGATGGGCAGGCTCGCGAGCAGACCAAGCGCGAGCAGTGCTGGCGGGGTTCGGCGTGCGGCCATGGCGTTCCCGTTTGCTGGCAGAGGCGACCGACTTTAAATGACAGCGCTGGACAACGCTACGTGCCAGGCCGGACATTTCCACGAATCCAGTGCTGGAGAAGGTATCGGATTGGCATCGGATTTCCCTTCGCAACGCGCCGTCGGAAAGTGGTCTTTCATTTTGTGCGGTGCGAGAAAATCCGTATCCGGCAGGAGGCACGCCCTGTTCAGGTAAAGGAAGCTTCGTCCGTCAGGGTCCTGCCGGGACCTCGACGCCTTGATGCGACATCGATTCGGGCATCATGCAATCTCCCTCTCGCCAGGCATAACGGTCCGGAATGGGAGCGACCGGCTCTCTCCGGGAGGCGGAAGGCAGCGGAGCAAGCTCCGCTCTACGCGGCGTTGTTTCCCCAGACAAGACGAGGGCACCATGGCGATGTACCTGATTTCCTTTCCCAGCGCGGCGATGGTCGTGCCCGATGACGAAATGCAGGCGGTGGGCCGTGACGCCAATGCCGTGATCGACGAGGCCAAGGCCGCCGGCGTCTACCTCTTTGCCGGCGGCATCGAGGAAAGCGTGTCCCCCGTGCTCGTTTCGGCCAACGGCACCTTCGCCGAGGGAGGCTACTCCTGGGCGCCCCCGCTTACCGGCGGCTTCACCGTGTTGGAACTGCCTTCGCGCGAGGAAGCCATCGCATGGGCCGCACGTATCGCGAAGGCTTGTCGCTGCGGTCAGGAGTTGCGGGTCATTGTTTGAACCGCGATCTTGAAGCCACCAGAGAAAGTGCGTACCAACCGATACGCCCCAGGGTAGATTCGATGTCTGATTCTGATCAGGATCTGGAAAAGCGACTAATGGCAGCCGCAGTCTTTGAGTTGCGGGTGCTTCTTGCGTCTTATATTGGCGGTGACCAACCGCCCTCCATCCGTGCCCCGGCCGAGTTTGCGTATGCCCTCCACAACCAGGCCCTTGCGATTCTGGAAGGGAAACCTGTCGATGTCCCGGCAGCCCTCAGGTCGTTGGAACGTTTGACCCCCCTCCTAGGTGAGAGGTATCTGAGTCATTTCCATCGCGTTGTGTTCGCAGATTCGGACACACCATAAGCACACACGGAATGATGTTCCGACCAGCGAACTTTGCTCGTTCGCCCATCCATCTGGGTGAACCCTCAGGCTACGCCTACGGTTGCCCCGACATCACGCCTTCAATCCACTCGCGGTAATGGCTCACGCGGACATTGCAGCTGATCTGCCCGTAGCGTCCCGGCCGTGCCGTCATGACGTGGCCGTGGACGAATTTCCAGGACGCCAGTCCGGCCAACGCCCGTTGGCCCTCGTTCTGGATCAGCACCGGGCCGCCGCTGTCCCCGTTGCCCAGTATGCCCTCCAGGGGCAGGGCCGCCGGCGGTTCGTCGAATTCGTAGCAGAACCAGCGGTCATGCGCGCTGCTGACTTTGTTGAACGCGCGGCGAAGCTCCGTCCGATGGGGACTTTCCGGAGCGTAACCGCTCGCGCCCGTGCCCGTCGCGCCCTTCCCCACGATCTCTACAATCTGGCCGAACTCCTTGCCGTCCTTGTAGAGCGCGACGGGAGCGACGTCCTCTACAGGCTGTTTCAGCTTGATCAGGGCGACGTCGTCGGAATTGGCAAGGAACACCACGATCAACATCGCCTCTCCGGTGGCCGTGGCCTGCTCGATCAGGTCATGCGGCACCGTCTTGTAGCCGGGATGGGTGACGACGCGTTCAACGCTTCTGGATACGCCGTTGACAACGACCTGCTCAAGTTTTGAATCCGCGGGAATCGTGTGCGCCGCCGTGATGACCCACTGCGGAGCAATCAATACCCCGTGCCCTTCGCCCGGCATGTCGACGAGCGCGGGAAGCTCGGAGGCCGGAATCCGGTACTTCGCATCATCGACGTCATGCCGGATGACGATGGCGGTCGCCGCCGATGACATCATGAGGAGCGCTGCGAGCAACAAGGTTCGGGTCATGTGCGGGGCCGGAGCGGGAGTGCGTTTCTGGTGAAGCGGCAAGATACTTGAATCCGTTCCCGCACGCCTGCCCGGCATCTACCCACGACGCACGACGGGGCTTCGCGCAGCCCCCGGGGAGAACCCGAGTCCCGTGCACAGGACTTTCGGTCCTTGCATGACAAGCGGCGGATCGGTGGCTTCGACCTGCCGCCCCGCAACCTTTCCCGACCCACCGCACTGGTATAGTGCGGCGAGCATAGGGGCACGGTGCCCGTCCACGAACAGAAGGGAGTTGGTCATGGGTCTTGTACAGGCGGTGGCAGGCGCGGTTGGCGGTGTTCTGGCCGACCAGTGGAAGGATTTCTACACCGTGCCGGAAGGATTGCCGGCGACGGCGGCGCTGTTCGCGGCGGTTCCGCGCGGGACCAATGCCGGACGGGGTTCGAACACCCGCGGCTCCTCCAACATCATCACCAACGGGTCGAAGATCGTCGTGCCCGAGGGCTACGGACTGCTGCTGTTCCAGGACGGCGCGGTGACCGGCTTCGTCGCCGAACCGGGTGGCTATGAATGGCGCTCGGACGACGTGAACTCGCAGTCGATCTTCGCCGGCGACGGCCTGGTGAGCCCGCTGATCAAGCAAAGCTGGGAGCGCTTCAAGTTCGGCGGCCAGCCGGGTTCCCAGCAGGCCGCGTTCTTCGTTTCGCTGAAGGAACTGCCCGACAACCGCTTCGGCACCCAGTCGGAAATCTACTGGGACGACGGCTTCCTCAATACCCAGGTCGGCGCGGTGACGCGCGGTTCCTACACGCTGAAGATCACCGACCCCATCCTGTTCGTGAAGAATTTCGTGCCGGCGCGCTACCTGCAGCCGGGCGAGGTATTCGATTTCACCGACATGGACAACGCCGCCGCCAGCCAGTTGTTCAATGAAGTGGTGGGTTCGCTGGCGCCGGCCTTCAGCCTGTACACGAACGATCCGGCCAAGGGCAATCGCATCACCAAGCTGCAGCAGGACTCGCTGGGCTTCGCCAAAAGCCTGTCGGACGCGGTCGAGCAGGGCTACCAGTGGAGCTCGCAACGCGGGCTGGCGATCGTCAAGACCGCCATCGTTTCGATCGAGTACGACGCCAACACCCGCGAACTGCTCAAGACCGTGCAGCGCGCCGACGCGCTGTCCGGCGGACGCGGCAACTCCAACCTGCAGGCCAGCGTGGCGCAGGGCATCCAGTCGGCCGGCGAGAACGGCGGCGCCGCCGGGCTGGTCGGACTGGGCATGGCGACCGGCATGGTCGGCGGTGTCGGCAGCCTGCAGCAGCCGGTGGCCGCGCCCGCGGCCGAAGACCCGGTGGCCCGGTTGAAGAAGGCCAAGGAGATGCTGGACCTCGGCCTCATCACCCAGGCCGACTACGACGCGCTCAAGGCCAAGGCATTGGGTCTGTAAGCGAGCAGGCGTTCCGCATCCATGTCCGATCCCAAGACCCCGCCGCCGTTGCCGGCGGCGCCCGTGACCGGCCCCGGCTCGCCGCGGGACGTGCCGCCCCTGCCCGGCCAGTTCCCGGTCGATCCGGCCACCCTGCCCGGCGCCATCCGCGATGAGCTGGAGGCGCCTGATCCGGTGGCGCTGGACACGGCATCGGCCGAACTCCGGGACGGCCTGAACCGCTGTCCGAAATGCGGCGCCACCGATGTCCGCCTCAGGCTCGGCACCGACGTGCTGGTCTGCCAGTACTGCCGCCATGAATGGCACGGCGCGCGCGTGGAAGAGGAATTCGGGCTGGGCGAAGGCCTCGACCAACTGCGCGGCACCGTCATCGCCTCGGGCGCGCGGGACATCGAGGCCGACGCGTCCAGCCTGATGAGCTTCAAATGCACCGGCTGCGGCGCCGAGGTCACCGTCAATACCGAAACCACGATGACGGCGCGCTGCCACTGGTGCCGTCACGTGTTCGGCGTCAACGAACAGGTCGCCAACGGCGCGGTGCCCGATGCCGTGCTGCCGTTCCACATCGGCAAGGAGGATGCGGTCGCGCGCATCCGCCAGTTCGTGGACAAACGCCGCCTGTTCGCGCTGAAGGCGTTCAAGGAACAGTTCACGCCCGAGAATGTCGTCGGCGTCTACCTGCCCTACATGATCGTTGACGGCAACGCGAGCGCCGCCGTCACCGGCAAGGGTGAAATCAAGACCCGCGAATACACGCGCGGCAGCGGCGACAAGAAGAAGACCTACTACGACGCCGACGTGTACCAGGTCAGCCGCGCGGTGGATTTCACCGTGGACGACCTGCCGCTGGAATCCTCGTCCGATCGCGGCAACCTGGACACCCGCGTCAACACCAACAACATCATCAATACCATCCTGCCGTTCGACACCAAGAACGCGCTGAAGTGGAACGCCTCGTACCTGCTGGGTTTCACCTCGGAGAAGCGCAACCTGGACGTCGAACGGATGCGACCGAGGCTGGAAGACCAGCTGCTGTCGATCGCGCGCGCGCAGGTCGAAAGCTCCGTGCGCCGCTACGACCGCGGCGTGCGCTGGGAGCGCGAGCAGCTCGAAGTCCACGGCACCCGCTGGGTGTCGATGTACCTGCCGGTCTGGCTGTACTCCTATCACCAGCCCGGCCGCAACGGCGGCATGCTGCACTACATCGCGGTGAACGGCCGTACCGGCGAAACCATGGGCAGCGTGCCCGTGCAGCAATGGAAACTGCTGCTGGCCGCGCTGGCCACCGGCACTTTCATCGAATCCCTGGTCCTTTGGTTCCTGGTGGTGGCGTCATGAGCGACGACGGCGGACTCTGGTTGCTGGCGGCCGGCCCGGTCGGCGCGACGGCGCTCTATTGGGCCCTGTACCGGTATTACCGCAACACCGACAAGTCACACGCCTTCGAGCGCGAGACCACGATCGAGGCCAAGCCGGTGACCGGCTCGGACTCGAAGGTCGATACCGTGACCGGTACGCAGGAGACCCGTATCCGTGGCGACAATGTGCGTGACTATCGGGCGCGGGTGCAGCGGGATGATCAGTAAAGACGACGTCTGCATATACGTGGATGTCGGTGCCAGATCGCAAGCGAGAAAGGAGATTGTCAGCCTGTGCTCGGGAAACGTCGTAGCGCCGCATCGACTTCGTTGTCGAAATTGGGCTGCCGCGCAATAGATTCGCGAACTGACTCAGCCATGACCTGATCCGGATCAAGCCAAGACAACTCGACAAGTTTTACCAACGTCTCAGCTGGCGGGTTCTGCCTTAGCCACCATTGGAAGACGCCATTGCGATCATGCTCGGACGCCTCTTCATGACCAGGCGCATAAGATGCCGATTGCTCGTTCACGAAGGCACAGGGAAGCATGTCCCACGCCTCCCACTCCGCTGGGAACTCCATCAATTCCAAATAGCGTCTTAGCTCCATGCTGCTCTCAGTTTTCAGGCGGGCGGGGCATTTTCCCGTTCGATGGATGCAGACTCATCCGGCCATGTCCGAAATGGACGGTCAGCCAGCCATGACGATTAAAACCAGTAGTCACGCATGGTAGACAAGAAGCCGACATCGATTGGGTAGCCGGACGCGGACCCGATGACGGAATCAATGCCGCACTGAGGGCAGAGCGCAGTGACACCAACCGATAACTCGTTTTCATCGGCCGTGCTCTCTGGCCAGTCAATCCAGCACTCAATTGCCGATGGAGAAAAAATCTCCATACAGTAGAAGCACCCACAGAGAGCACTTTTCTCAATCTCACCGCGGTGATTGGCGCATTTCGCGTGTGCTGCAATGACGTTGGAAACAGCGGGCACCATCAAATGCAACTCCCTGACAGTCAATTCACCGGACGAAATTCATGAATATTTTTCGTGGTTCACCGTACACGACCCCACTTAATAGCGATACTAAGTCCATGGGTTTTGGGCTACAAGCTGGCATACTTACAGAATTGGAAACACTGCTTACTCATTTGCCACTGTTCCGGAGCCGAACGGTCCCCTCGCAGTTTCGACACACGCCCCGCCTTCAATGCGGGGCGTGTGCTTTCGTACCGACGTCGCTCAACCTTCCTGCAGAAACGCCAGCAGATCCGCGTTGACCTGGTCGGCATGGGTGGTGGGAAGGCCATGCGGCCCGCCCTTGTAGGTGTTGAGCCGGCCGTTCTTCACCAGCTTCGCCGACAGCACGCCCGAGTCATCGTAGGGCACGACCTGATCGTCGTCGCCGTGGATCACCAGCACCGGGATGGAAATGCCTTTCAAATCCTCGGTGAAGTCGGTCTGCGAAAACGCGACGATGCCGTCATAGTGGGCCTTGGCGCCGCCCATCATGCCCTGCCGCCACCAGTTCCAGATCACCGCTTCCGACGGCTTGGCGCCGGGGCGGTTGTAACCATAGAAGGGACCGGCGGGAACGTCGTAGTAGAACTGCGCACGATTCGCCGCGACCTGCGCCTGGAAGTTGTCGAATACCTCCTTTGGCGTCCCGCCCGGATTGCTCTCGGTCTTGACCATCAGCGGCGGCACGGCACTGATGAGCACGGCCTTGGACACCTTGTCCTGGCCGTGCCGCGCGATGTAGCGCACCACCTGGCCCCCGCCGGTCGAGTGCCCGACATGCATCGCCCCGCGGGTGCCGAGCTTCTCGACCACCGCCGCCACGTCGTCGGCGTAGTGATCCATGTCGTGCCCGTCCCAGACCTGGCTGGATCGGCCATGCCCGCGCCGGTCATGCGCGACCACCCGGAAACCCTTGTTCAGGAAGAACATCATTTGCGCATCCCAGTCATCGCAACTGAGCGGCCAGCCATGATGGAAATGGATGACCTGCGCATCGCGCGGGCCCCAGTCCTTGTAGAAGATCTCGACGCCGTCTTTCGTCGTTACGTATCCCATGGGTCTTCTCCTGAGCAGTGGTTGGGAGGGGAGTCGCCAGTTGCGAAACGAATGTCCCGGACGCGGTTTGCATGCGCATGACACGCCGGGACGGAGCCGGCCCGGCATCCAACCGCGAGCCACTCCGAAGCATGCCGTCCGGAGCGTTGCGCCACTGTATGTTTAAAGTAAGCTTCAAGGTCAATGGTTCCGGATGGACGGCATGAAGATTGGCGAACTGGCGAAACTGACGGGCCTTTCCGCCTCGCGCATCCGGTTCTACGAGAGCGCCGGCCTGCTCCAGGCGGTGGCCCGCAAGGCCAACGGCTATCGCGATTACCCGGTCGAGACGGCTGCGGTGCTGGAAATCATCGACAGCGCCCAGCGCGCCGGTTTCTCGCTGGAACAGATCCGCCACCTGCTGCCGCTCGGCAATGGCCGTTGGGACCACGACGAACTGCGGAGGGCGCTAAAGGCCAGGATCGTCGAAATCGACGTCTTGATGAAACGTCTGAAGCAGAGCAAGGCGCAGCTGTTGGTCGCCATCGAAAGCATCGAGGATCGACCGGACGGCATCGACTGCGCGGACAACCGGATGCGGGTACTCGACCGGCTGCGCGGCCAGGGCGTGGTGTCATCGCCTCGCAAGGCGCGCGAAACCTGAGACGATGCTTCCCCGGCTTGACCTTCAACCGGGGTTGAATCCTAGTGTGAGGACCGGGCTCCCGGAATGATGCGTCGCCGGCATCGTTCCTGTCCCGACCGCTGAACGCACTCGATTGCCCCTGATGCTCCTGTGCCGGCCCTATCACCCATGACCCGCCGCATCCTCCATGTTGTCAGCAACGTTGGGCACTTCGACGACCCGTCCCATCCGACCGGCCTGTGGCTGTCCGAACTGACGCATGCCTATGACCTGTTCGAAGCGAAGGGTTTCGAACAGCGGATCATGAGTCCCCGGGGTGGCGTGTCGCCGCTGGAACCGCGGGCGCTGAAGTGGCCGCTGCTGGACGCCTCCGCCAAGGCATGGCTGGAGAACCGGAACAGGATGGCGCTGCTGGCGGACACGGCCCGTCCCGAGGACATCGACCCGGCGGACTTCGACGCCATCTATTTCACCGGCGGACACGCCGTGATGTGGGACTTCCCGGACAGCGCCGGACTCCAGCGCATCACCCGCGCAATCTTCGAGCGCGGAGGCGTCGTCTCCGCCGTGTGCCACGGTTACTGTGGCCTATTGAATACGAAGCTGTCCGATGGTTCGCTGCTGGTTTCCGGACGCAGGATCACGGGTTTTTCCTGGCGCGAGGAAATCCTGGCCGGCGTTGCCAGGGACATGCCCTACAACGCCGAGCTAGAGATGAAGCTACGCGGCGCGAGATACGAGAAGGCGTTGCTCCCGTTTGTCCCGAAAGCGGTCGTCGACGGCCGTCTGGTGACGGGGCAGAACCCGGCATCGGCCAAGGTGACGGCGACGCGGGTGATCGAACTGCTTTGATCACCCAACATCGGAAGCGGCCACCCCCGCCCTACTCCGCATCCCCGATGCGCGTATCGACCGCAATCCAGTTGGTTTCCCAGTTGCGTCCGCCGTCGTCCGAATAAGCCTGCTCGAATCGCACCGAATTCGGCGTGATATCCGAGATGACGAAGCGGACGAGGATGGCTTTACCCTCGTGGTCTTCCTGACCACAGAAATCGCAGCGGTCGTTGCGAAAGCCGCCTTGGACCAGTGGTGCAGCCTGTCCCGGCTGCGGAGCGGCAGGATTCGGTCCCTGCGGGCCGCCATCGCCGGAAAGACCGGCAGGGCGGACCGATGACCGCATGGACGGCCGTGTAGACCTCGGGGCTACCGTCCGTCTTGCTCCCTGGTCCGCTTCAGGTTCGCGCACGTCTTATGGCGTACGATGGCGCGCAACATCGTGCGTCCCGTCCGACCGTCCCACCGTCGCTCGCTGCGCTTTTCTTCACGCGTCACCGTCCTTCCGGCAGACGCACCTCCTGGAGTGCCCATGACGGGCTACCAAGTCCGCGAGACCCGCCACGCCGTGGGTGGTCACGTCTATCGCCTGCGCGTATTGAGCGACAAGCAGCAATTCGCCGACCCCGACGGTCATGGTGCGCGCATCGGCATTTCATCGGCGCAGTGGAGTCTGTTCGGGCAGCTTTGGCCTGCGGGCCGCCTGCTGGCCCAGGCAATGCAGCGTTTTGACATCGCCGGCAAGCGCATCCTGGAGATCGGCTGCGGTATCGGCCTGGCCAGTCTGGTGCTGCAGAAGCGCGGCGCCAACGTGGTCGCATCGGACATGCATCCGCTGGCGGAGGTGTTCCTGGCTTACAACGCCGCGCTGAATTGCCTGCCGGCGCTCAACTACCGGCAGCTCCGCTGGGATACCCCGCTGCCGTCGCTGGGTCGCTTCGATGCGATCGTCGCCAGCGATGTCCTGTACGAGCGCGACAGTGCGGACGTACTGAGCGCCGTGATCGAACGCCATGCGGAACCCCGTGCGGAGGTGCTGATCACCGATCCCGGGCGCGGCAACAGTGCGCGCTTCAGCCACATGCTGGCGGCGCAGGGGTTCGGGGTGGACGCCACGCCCTGTCCGATGGACGACCGCGACGCCCCTCCGCATCGCGGCCGGCTGCTGCACTACCGGCGGGGACTGGCCGCATGAGCGCCATCCCTGCTTCCGAATTGCCGCTGTGCGCGAGTTGCGATGCCGTGTGCTGCCGCCTGACGGTCGTGTTGCAGCCGGAAGACCGTATTCCCGCGCATCTGACC
Source organism: Pseudoxanthomonas sp. 22568 (assembly GCF_052044485.1). Taxonomy (NCBI): domain Bacteria; kingdom Pseudomonadati; phylum Pseudomonadota; class Gammaproteobacteria; order Lysobacterales; family Lysobacteraceae; genus Pseudoxanthomonas; species Pseudoxanthomonas sp. 22568. The sequence goes on along the minus strand of NZ_JBQENC010000001.1, from coordinate 23,343 downwards.
GAGCACACGCCGGCCGGCCTGACGGTGATGGCGCGCGATGCGGAAGGTTGGTGCGTGGCCATCGACGCGGCACGCATGTGTTGTTCCATCTACGACACACGACCCGAAGTGTGTCGCCGCTTCGTCATGTTGGGACCCTACTGCCGCGCGGTGCGCACCGAATATCTGGACAGCACCTCGCGTGGCATCCCCCTGACGCTGTACTCATAGGAGAGCCGCATGTCCCGTCCCCGCAAGCAGATACCGAACGCCGCGACTTCGCCGAAAGGCCACCGTGAAGTCAGCCGGATGTTCGCGCGCTACCCGGGCAGCAGCGACCGCGTCCCCCTCACGCACGAAACCCTGGCGGCCGACCTGGTCGCCTTCCACCGCGACGGCGGGACCATCGAAGTACTGGGCACGACGTACACGCGGAGCAAGCCAGGCCAGGACGGCAAGCCCATCCCGTCCGCTGACGGCAGCCCCGCCGCCAAACACCGACGCTGAGCGAACAGGAGTATCTCCTTGCCCGTTACCCCCAACTACGCCTTCGAGAAGCGCCAGCGCGAACTGGCCAAGAAAAAAAAGCTGGAAGAGAAGAAGAGCCGCAAACGCGATGCGGCTGCGTCCATGCCCGACACACCTCCACCCGATGCGGCGGCGTCCGGTACTGGAAGCGACGTGGATCCGGAGCGCATGCCCGTGACGGCGTCGCCGCCGGAGCAGCCACGCATCCATCGCAAGCGTTCCCCTTGACCCGATCGCTACCGCGTTCCCATCACCGCCCAGGTTCTGGAATGCATTGCCGAAGCGGGTCTTGAGGGTGTGATTCCGCCGCTCTACTTCGCATCCCCGATGCGCGTATCGACCGCAATCCAGTTCGTTTCCCAGTTGCGTCCGCCGTCGTCCGAGTAGGCTTGTTCGAATCGCGCCGAATCGGGGGTGATGTCGGAGATGACGAAGCGGACGAGGATCGCCTTGCCGTCGAGGTCTTCCTGGCCGTAGAACTCGCCGCGGCCATTGCGGAAGCTGCCGTGGACCGGACGGGTCAGGGTGCCGCTGCGGGCGCCGGCGTAGTGCAGGCTCCACTGCCCGGCCTGCGGGTTGTACAGGCGCAGGCTGACGCCTTCGATGGCTCCCGCCGGGCCCGCCACGCGCAGTTCGACCAGGTTGGCGCGTCCGTCCAGCACTTTCCGGACGACGCTGGTGCCGGCGTACTCCACCCACTCCTGCGAGCCGGACAACGGCTTGGCCAGCCGCCGCAGTTCGGTCTTCCAGGTGCCGATTTCCCAATCGAAGTCGTGCTGGCCGTCGCCCGGCGCGGCGGCGGGAGCGGCCTGCGGTGGCTGTGCCGGCGCGTTCATCGCCAGCAATGCCATGGCCAGGCAGGTGCAGCCGAGCCAGCTTCGCGCGGGGTTTTGCATCGTCTCGTCCCGTCTCCCATGATGCGCGCAGGATAGGAACGCGAGGCCAGCATGAACAAGAAGGTACCTGCGGGTAACCATGCCCGGCCCAATCCGCTCGAAGGCTGCCCGCTGGCGGCCGCCTTCGCGGCCATCGGCGGCAAGTGGAAACTGACGATCCTCTACTGGCTGGCGCACGGCGAACTGCACTTCGCCGGCCTGCAACACCGCGTCACCCCGATCTCGAACAAGGTGCTCGCCGAACAATTGCGGGAACTCGAAGCCGATGGCCTGGTCGATCGCACTCCCACCGGCAGCGTGCCTGCGCCGGTGATTTACCAGCTGACGGCATACGGCAGGACCCTGTTGCCGATCGTCGAGGGGGTGCGGGTGTGGGGGGAAGGCCATTTGCGGCGAGCAGCGGCTGAACCACGATCAGACAGCATGGGATGTGGTGCAGCGGTCCCTGGTTGAAAGCACAACAAACGCGAGCAACAAAATAAAGCACGAATGGACCGATGCGGCGGGCATCTGTCCCAAGCGAAACGTCCTGAGGGGTTGGAAGCCCGATCCCACCCCGGCTAGACTTGCCATGGGGAACATCCAGGCATCCGGGGCAAAGGGAATTCAGAACATGGGGAAGGTTCCATCCACGGTACGCCTTGCTGCTGCCGTGATTTGTTTCGCTTGCGCAGCTCATTCCGGGTCCATACGGGCAGATGAGCCTACCGGTATGTCGCCGGCCTGGCTGGCCTTCCTCAAGCGCCCGACCATCGAGAATGTCCAGATATCGCCGGACGGAACGCGTCTGGCGGTCGCGGAGCGCGCGGATGACCGCACCTTCGTCACCATCCGCGAAACCAAGACGCTGACGTTGCTGACGCGCTTCAATCCAGGCGATGGTGGCGAGATCCATACGCTGCGCTGGCTGGATGATACGCGCTTTCTGGTATCGGCCAACGCGGTGATGGCGCGATACAATCTCGCGATCAACAAGCCGGTCATGGCAATCGTCCAGAGTGACGGCAAGGGTCGCTACATGGTGCCCGCCAACTTCCTGGCCACCATCGACGGCGATCCGGATCATCTGCTGGTCACGCAATGCACCAACTGGGGTGAAGGTGGCTGCTTCGACGCCGTGCACAAGGTGGAGATCGGACACACCAACCGCATCGGCGATGCCATCATCACCGCACCCGATCGCGACTCGGTGCTCTTCCCCGACCGGCGGGGCAACGTGCGATTCGCCACCTCCGTCGACGACAAGGCGGATACCAAGCTCCATGCACACATCGGCGAGGACAAGGGCTGGACGCTAGTCAATGACAGCAAGGAGAGTGGTGTCGACGTCTGGGCCATCGGCGTGGACCGTGACGGCGCCTCTGGTTTCCTGCAGGCGGAAAGGTCCAGCGGTCCGGACGTCATCGAGCGTTACGACTTCGCGACCGGCAAACGTACCGAGGTATATCGCCATGCGACTTCCGACCCCATCCGCTACATCCTCGCGTTCGACAAGTTGACCCCCATCGGGGCGTACTACGGCGCGACCCGGCCGCAGGCGGTGATCTGGAATGCCGCGCATCCCGACGCGCAGGCCATCGCCTCGATCATCGCGGCCTTCCCCGGACGTATCGTCAGTATCACCAGTACCTCCGCCGATGCCGGCAAGGCCATCGTCAGCACCGTTGGCGATCGCGACCCCGGCACCTGGTACCTGTATGACCGCGCGACCCAGAAGGCATCGCTGCTTGCACGCGCGAAATCATGGCTGACGGAAACAAGCCTCCCGAAGAACCGGGAAGTCGTTCTCACCGCGCGCGACGGCATCACGCTCCATGGCATCCTCACCCTGCCCCCCCAGGCGCCGGAGACCGGCTTGCCGATGGTCGTCGTGCCCCATGGGGGGCCGCATGGCGTGTACGACTCGGCCATGTATGACAGCGAAGCCGCGCTGCTCGCCAGCCAGGGCTATGCGGTTCTGCGGGTGAATTTCCGGGGCTCCGGCGGTTACGGCCGGCAATTCCAGCAGAGCGGCTGGATGCAATGGGGCCGCGCCATGCAGGACGACATCACCGACGCCACGAAATGGGCCATCGCCGAAGGCATCGCCGCACCGGACCGCATCTGCATCTCCGGCTGGAGTTACGGCGGCTACGCGGCGCTGATGGGCGCGGTTCGCGAGCCGTCGCTGTACCGCTGCGTCGTCGGTGGCGCGGGCCCCTACGATCTCGCCAAGCTGTACAAGTGGGGCAATATCCGCCGCAGCGATTACGGCCTGGAATACCTGGCGAAAGTGGTGGGGAAGGACCAGAAGGTGCTCGCGGAGCGCTCCCCGGTGGGTAACGCGGCCGCGGTCAAGGTGCCGGTGCTGATCGTGCACGGCAAGCTGGATGCCCGCGTCGACATCGCCCACGCCAGGCGCATGACCAAGGCGTTGCGCCAGGCAGGTGTCGAGGTGGAGTCCCACGAGTATACGAATGCGGGACACGGGTTGATGCTCGATGCCGACAAGGTCGATTTCTATACGCGGCTGCTCGCCTTCCTCGCGAAACACACGCAGGCGCGTACGGGCGCGGGTGCCCGTACCGCGGACGCGCAATGAGCGCCGAAGCCCGGATGAGGAAATGGCTATGGATGATGGGGATCACCCAGGTGCTGCTGATTGCAGTCCTGGCGACACTCTGGAGTTCGATGCCAGCAGCGGTACCCGCCGCTGATTCGGACCCTGCCCCCATCTGCTTCAACCGCGTGCCTGGCTCGGACAAACCCTGTCTCACCAGCTTCACCCGACTGGCGACCGCGCCGGGCGAGGTCGCCGGACGCAGAATCATCATCACCGGGTATCTCGCCATGCGCTACGGCATCCCGACGCTCTATGCCAGTCAACAGGACTATGAGAATGACATCGCGGTCAACGCCCTGGCCATCGAGGGCGACCACCCGACGCTGGAGCAATTGGTCCAGCAGTTTCCTTACCAGTATGTCGTCATGGAAGGCGTCTTTCGCGAGAACGAACAGAATCTGGCATGGTTGGGGCGACTGACTCCGCCCTTCAAGGTGTCCAAGCCCATCACACCGCTAAGACAGACACACGAGGATGTGCTGGTGCCGGTCGAATTCATGAAGTAGCCGCGCGCGACAGGTCGGCCCTGATCTTGGCTCAAGATGGCGCCAATGCCAGCCAGCCTCAGGAACCGCGTTCAGAGCGTGGTCTCGTCAGGCAAGTAGAGTACTCTTCCTATTTTTTGCCGACCCCATTCTTTACTCGCCCGACAGATTTCATACATATGAAGCTTACCGCGCTAGCCACCTTGTTGTTGTCGAGCACTCTGGTTGCGGATGTCAGCAGCACTGCCCCCGAGGCACCGCCCACCGGATTGTTTTCCACCCCTTACATGACGGTGAGCAGCCCTGCGGGAGGAAATTGGCGGATGCAAAGCGAATCCGATTTCGAGGTGCGGTTTTCCCGTGGCGAGGCGATCAATTCCTTTGTTGCGGCCGTCGCGCTGTTCCGAATGGGACCCGCCAACTCGCCCGAGGAGTATGAGGAGCTGATTAGAAGGTCATCCGCGAGCGACACCGACCCTCAGATGCCTGACCGGTATGAACTGCTGGAACAATCCATCAAGTATTCAAGCGAGCGAGCGTACCCATGCGTACGCTACCGGGCCACTTCAAAGGACCGGGGAGCCAAAGGCGCAAATGGACCGCTACTGTTGGAGCTGGATGGCCTGTATTGCCGCCATCCAGCGGATGAATCCGTAGGCGTATCCATCCTGTATTCGCACCGTGGCCTGACGCGCCACGCGCACCTGAAAACCGACGCGGATGAGTTCATTCAGAACGTCGTCCTGCATGGATCCGAATAGCCTCATGCGTCACCCAGATGCCCCTCTTTCCAGCCACTCTGGAACAGGAAAAGCACGTCCTGTTCCGCAATGACAGTGCTTTGAACCCGGTCTTTTACCAGAACCGCTGTCCCTTTCGCGGTTTTGCGATCAGCTGCCAATCGTCCTCATAAACCACTGAACCCGGTTCCGAAGTCCTGAGTACTTCGACATGGTGGCCATGGCGGTCAAGCAGGTATTTGAGGTGCCACATGCGTCGAATGGCGTCCTCCGCCGCTGGTTTGAACCAGGAGATCGCTCGGCGATGCTCTGGCCGCTCCAGCACCTTGGGCACGAACAGTTCCTCGTTGAACCAGGACAACGCTTCGCGCAATTCTAGATGCTCGTCCGAGGTCAGATCACCTTCATCGCGCAAGGTATGTGCAGCCACCAAGATTCCGCTGGCATAGCCAGAGTCTCGGTCCATTGCAAGCGTGGCGAATCGAATGAGCATTGGTGATGTCCAAGAATCCGGCTGTCTGAACAAAAATCCCGCGAATCGGCCCTTCCGAAAGGAGCATTGGTAAAGAATTTTTCCTATGGCATCTCGAAGCGCTGCCTGTAGCGATGGATCTCGACGAGCCTACCGTCGTTGAAAGTCAGGCGGACCGAATTGAAGAACTTGCCCGCCCCATCAAGAAGTACGTCCCATTGGTCGTGCGCTTGCAGTTGTTCTATCCGCACCTGCGAAGGAGCGATGCTGAAGTGGTCCCCGGCTCTCGGGCCATAGCTGATATACACGACTGCGTGAGGATGGTCATTGAGGATTCTGGCCGCCGCAAGCGCCTCCTGCTTGGATGCCCCGATGGTGAATCCGTAGACCGTGCCGGAGACAACCGTTTCATCGAGATGGGTGGCCCAGAGATAAGCCGCGTATCCGGCGAATGCCAGGATGGGGGCGAGCACCGCGAGAGCCAGGACTCGCCTCCATCGCTGCATGGATCCACGGTGTCCAGGGCCAGCCATCAATAACCTCTCCGGCATCTATCGCGCATCACGTGGCCCCTCGGGTTCTTTCTGGCGAGTGGTCAGCTCGACCACTTCGCTGATAATAAATTCCGGCATTCCGTCTCCGGCTGGGAGGAGCGTTCCTCGCGCGACCAGATGATATGAAAAAATCTGGTCTTTCATGGCGCCCCGGAAGACCTGGCTCAAGAATTCCTCTCCCCCGATGGCATCCAGTTCATCACTTCCTTTTTTCCGCCTGAGATAGGTTTCCACCATCGCTCCCTTGCACTCAACGCCTTCGAGGTAAGAGGAATGGCGTGCATCGGTGGTAAACGTGCCCGAAATCAATGCGTCTCTCAGGGGGCCTCTGTCGGTCATTCTTATCGCCTTGCAGACATCCATTGGCGTGTCCTTCTTGGTAGCGCATCCACACAGAAGCAACAGGGTGGCCACGATGGAAAGGGGATAGCTCATTGAATTTCCGTCGGGAGGGACTAGTTTCTTTGCTTCGGCGGTGCGTTCTGATTGTCCATGTCCGAGAAGATCAGCCACGGCTGGCCGGGGGTGCGGCGGAGTGTGAGGGTGAACTTGCCGGTGTCGCCGGGTCCATCGCCGTAGCCGTAGGCGCCGACGATGTAGCCGGTCGTGGCTTCGGTGTGAAAGGCGAGCGCGCGTAGCCGCAGCGGGCCGCCTCCTCCGCCTTCATAGGTAGCCTGGATGGCCTTGCGTCCGCGGACAGGCGGACGATTGCTTTGCAGGATGAAGCCATCCTCCGCGAACAGCGCCGCGAGGGCCGCCGCGTCACCCGCGCGCCAGGCGCGCTCGTAGTCGCGGAGTATCCGGTCCAGTTCGGGTGGCAGTGCGATGCTGGGAACCCTTGTGGGTTCTGGAATATCTTGTGAAAAAGCCGGTCCCACAACCAGCATCAGGGCGAAGGCGACAACAGCAAGAAAAGGACGGCTCATAGGTCTCAACCCAATTGAAGTTCGGTAGTTGGAACAACGGAATGGAGCCTCAATAGGCGGATCAGCATCACAGCGTCAGAAAATCCACACCGCCCCTGTTCTTGCAACCGGGCCAATCCCCTCTGTCGAGTGGATGTCATTTCGGCCAGAAACACTAGCCAAGCCGGGGCGCAAAATGCGACCGGGACAGGCTCTAACCAGAGACGTTTTCTCGCGCAGCGATTCGCTCAACCAGTGTATTGATCGCTGCCTCCATGGCGCCCGCAGTTTGGGCGCCGCTTTGGTTGGTGATCACGAAAATTCCCAAATCGTACTTCGGCAGGATGTAGATGTAGCACTGCGAGCGGGGCACGCCGCCATGATGGGCGTAGTAAACACCCTTCAAGCGGTCGCCGGCGACGATGTTCCAGAAATAGCCGATGCTGAACTCGTAATCGAATTTCACAAGCGTACGATGCGACTCCTTCACCACGGGCCCGTCGGCCAACTGGAATTCAAGGTACTTCACCATCTCCGGGACAGTCGCCTTCACGTTTCCGGATGCGCCCCAGGGCAACTGGGGCATCGGCGTTGTCGGTACCGCGTTGTCGCTGTGATAGCCGATCGCAAGTCGGGGAATTTCGGCATCGCTCAGTCTGATTCCGAGGTCCGTCATCGCCGCGGAATCGCGAAAGAATCCGCGTAACAGAGACTCGTAGTCGCTCTTGTATACCGTTTCCAGAATATGCGCCGTCAACTCGGTTCCGGCACTGGAGTAGGCGTAGTCTTTTCCGGGCGCCTCGTGAATCTCGACAGCGTGCAGGTCCCTGAAGAAATCAGCCTTGTCGTAGCGCGCATAGATGGCATTGAGCTCTTGGGGCGTACGCTGATCGGTGAAGTCCGCGAGTACCGTGTTCGCGCGTTCCGGCAACATGTTCGGCAGCCCGCTCGTATGCGACAGCAGGTGACGGATGCGAATGGGATCGCCCTTGTACTGCAGGTTCGGATAGTCCCCTTGCAGATACCTCCGAACATCATCATCCAAACCAAGCCTGCGCTCCAGGACGGCATTGGCCATCAGGGTTCCCGCCAGGGTCTTGCTCAGCGAACCGATTTCGTAGAGGGTCGCATCGGTCGGAGGGCCCGGCCTGCCAGCTTCCATGTCGCCGCGATGACGGATGAATTGCTGGCCCCGATATACGACTGCGATCGAGGTCGAGTGCAGCAATGGCTGCTCTATCAGTGTTGCGGCGACCTCATCGATGTCCGCTCCTAGATCCTGCGCAGGCACATGCTCGCCCTTGCAACCCGCAGCCAAGAGCGCGGCGGACAATACGAAGTAGTTGAACCACGGCCTGTTTCGAACAATCCTCGAGATCGCTTGCATGCGTCAGTGCTTGAAGGGCCGTGAAAAGGATTCCCAAGATAGCCGATTGCCGGCGCCAGCGCCTGCATCTGTTCTCGCAGAAGCCGACCCAGGCGCCAACCAGAAGACGGGTGTGGAAGTCCGCTTCGGGGCATAAGCCGTCAACCGACAAACAGCGTCATGGTCTTCAGCCTTTGAGGGACTAGTTTAGTCCTCTGTGCTCAACACACCTCCCCCGCTAGCGGTGTCCGCGTCCGTCCTCGCGGTTTTCCGATATCGACCGGAGGCCAACATGGCAGGCAACAAATCCCACCGCCCCTTCCCGCGTGAGCGCCAACTCAAAACCGGCTACGCCTATTACCCACACACCGGCAAGGGCCGCCCCACCCCGCCCTTCCCCTCGCTGCGCCTGCAAGGCCGCTGGCTGGAACAGGCCGGCTTTTCAATTGGCCAGACCATCCGGATACGCATACGCGCCGGCCGTCTGGTGCTGGAGCCGGTGAAGTCGGATTAGTGGGTATGGCCGCCGCCCCGATCTGCGGGGCGGCGGTATCCGGCTCAGAAGCGGGTGAGCTTCCAGCAGCGGTGGATGCGGGCGTTGCGCTCGAAATCCGGGGGGATGGTCTGCGGGGTGATGTCCTCGCAGCGGGCGAAGGCGGCGATTTCGTTTTCGTCCAGGCGGAAGCGGCGGAAGTTGTTGCTGAAGTACAGCACGCCGTTGGGCGCCAGTCGGGCGACCGCCGCGCGCAGCAGGCGCACGTGTTCCTTCTGGATGTCGAAGTCGTCGGCGCGGGCGGAGTTGGAGAAGGTGGGCGGGTCGCAGAAGATCAGGTCGTATTCGCCCTGCTCGGCTTCCAGCCAGCGCACGGCGTCGGCCTGCACGAGGCGGTGGTGGGCGCCGCCGAAGTTATTGCCGGCCAGATTGCGCCCGCACCATTCCAGGTAGGTGCCGGACAGGTCCACGCTGGTGGTGGTGGCCGCGCCGCCGACGGCGGCCTGCACGCTGGCGACACCGGTGTAGCTGAAAAGGTTGAGGAAGCGCTTGCCGCGCGCTTCCTGGGCCATGCGCCGGCGCAGCGGGCGGTGATCCAGGAACAGGCCGGTGTCGAGGTAGTCGAACAGGTTGACCTGCAGGCGGGCGTTGTTTTCCCGCACCCACAGGGTCTGATCCTTTTGATCGAAGCGGCCGTACTTGCTGCCGCCCTTGCCACGTGCGCGCGACTTGATCGCCACCCGCTCCGGCGGCACGGCGAAGACTTCGCGCGCGGCGGCCAGCAGTTCGCTGAAACGGCGGCGCACGTCGGTTTCCGGGATGCTGGCCGGGGCGGCGTATTCCTGGATGTGCAGGTAGGTGCCGCCGTCGTTCTCGGCTTCGTACACGTCGATGGCGGCGGCGTATTCGGGCAGGTCGGCGTCGTAGGCGCGGTAGCAGGTGACGTCCTCGCGGGCGCGCCAGCTCTTGAGCTTCTTGAGGTTCTTGCGGATGCGGTTGGCGACCATCTGCGCGCTTTCGCTGAGCGGGCGCGGTTCGCTGCGCTCGCGGGCGGGCGCGGCGACGGTATCGCAGACGATCAGGGCGCACTCGATGGCGCCGTTGAACACCTGGTACTTCTTCTGCGCGCGCAGGCCGGTGGCGTGGGCCAGATCGGCGTTGCCGCACAGCAGGCTGGCACGCCAGCCGGGCACGGCGCGCTGCAGCGCGTCACCGAGCATGCGATACAGCGCCGCATCGGCGGCCAAGCGTTCGTCGTAGGGCGGATTGCAGACCACCAGGCCGCTACCTTCGCCGGGAGCTTCCAGCTGGGCGACGTCGCGGGTCTGGAATTGAATCTGTCCGGCCAGGCCCGCCAGGGTCGCGTTCTCGTTGGCGGCACGGATGGCGCGTGAATCCAGATCGCTGCCGAAGAAACGCGGTTGCAGCGCGCGACGGCCCTCGGTCTCGCGGGCGACGGCGTCGGCGAACAGATCGCGCCAGGCCTGCGTGTCGAAGCCCAGCCAGCGCGTCGGCAGCGCGTTGCCGTGGCGTTGCAGGCCGGGGGCGACGTCGGCCGCCATCAGCGCGCCTTCAATCAGCAAGGTGCCGCTACCGCACATGGGATCCAGCAGCGCGCCACCGGCGTGGTACAGCGCCGGCCAGCTGCCGCGCATCAGCACGCCGGCGGCGAGGTTTTCCTTCAACGGCGCCTCGTTCTGCTCGCGGCGCCAGCCGCGGCGGTGCATCGGACCACCGCCGAGGTCAATCGACAGCGTGGCGCGGCCCTTGCGCAGCGACAGGTTGATGCGCACGTCCGGCTGTTCGACATCCACCGAGGGACGTTCCAGTCCCTGCTGGCGCAGGCGATCCACCACCGCGTCCTTGATCCGCTGGGCGGCATAGCGCGCGTGGGTGATGGTCTGGCCGGAGACGTGCGCGTCCACCGCGAGGGTGAGTTCCGGACGCAGGTGGTTTTCCCAGGCGATGGCGGCGGCACCGTCGTAGAGCGCCTGCTCGTCCGGGCAGTCGTAGTCGGCGATGGGCCACAGCACGCGGCTGGCCAGGCGCGACCACAGCACGGCGCGCTGGGCGTCGCCCAGTTCGCCTTCGACGTTGACGCCGGCGATGGTGGCGGTGGCGCGATGGGCGCCCAGCGCCGTCAGCTCGTCGGCGAGCAGGTACTCCAGGCCCTTGGCGCAGGAAACAAAGAACTTCAAGTGGACTCCGGAACTCGGGACGACGGGGCGCGGACGGGCGCGGTTTTGCCGGGCAATTTTGCCGGATCGGGGCTGGAAACACACGGAAAACCGGCCCCGCGCGCGCTCAGGCGAGCGACAGGGCCCAGCTTTCCCGCAACAGGTGCAGGCGGTGGGTCAGGTCCAGCCGCTCCAGCAGGGCCTCGTCGTGGGAGACCACGGCCAGCGCGCCGCGGTACTGGCGCAGCATGCTTTCCAGCGCCTCCAGCCCGGCCAGATCCAGATGGTTGCCGGGTTCGTCCAGCAACAGCAGACCGGCCGGCTGCGCGGCGTACATCACGCAGGCCAGCGCGGCCTTGAGGCGCTCGCCGCCGCTGAGTTTCGCGCTGGGGCCGTCGATGTGGCCGGCGTCCAGCCCGAGCAGCGCCAGCCGGGTGCGCAGCGCGGCCTCGCCGGCATCCGGGTTGGCCTCGCGCAGCTGCGCCAGCACGCTGGCGTCGGGATCCAGCCCGGCCAGGCGCTGATCCAGCCATGCCACCGGCACGTGCGCGCGGCGGCGCCCGGACAGCGGCGGCACCTGCCCGGCCAGCACCTTGAGCAGCGTGGATTTTCCGCTGCCGTTGGCGCCGGTGATGCCGATGCGCTGGCGGCCGGTGATCGACAGGTTCACGCCGTGGGCGGTGGCGGGCACGAACGGCAGCACCGCGTCTTCCAGGCGCAGGGCGATGCGGTCCTGCGCGGAAGTCGCATCGGGCGCGAACAGGGCCAGTTCCACCGTCGGCTCCTGCCTGCGCGCGGCCTCGCGCAACTGCGCGCCGAGTTGTTCGCGCGCGGCCTGCTGGCGGGCGGCGAAGCGGCCGGCGCTATCCTCGCTGCGATCCTTGCGCAGGCCCATCAGGATCGGCGCCTGGTTGGCGTCGCGCGCGTCGCGGTTGCCGCGTGCCTGCCGACGCTGCTGGCGTTCGCGCTGTTCGCGCAGCGCGCGTTCCTGGCGCTGCACGGCGGCTTTGGTCTGTTCGAGCTCGCGTTGCGCCTGCGCCTGTTCCTCGTCCTTGCGCGCGGCGTAGAAACCGTAGCCGCCACCGTAGGTCCGCAGGCCGTGCGGCGACAGTTCCTCGATACGGGCGAAGGTGTCGAGCAGGCGGCGGTCGTGGCTGATCACCAGCAGGCCGTTCTGCCATTGCGCGAGTTGCGCGTGCAGGCGCTGGCGTTGCGGCGCGTCGAGGTGGTTGCTGGGCTCGTCGAGAATCAGGAAGTCGGCCTCGGACAGGAAGGCGCCGGCCAGCGCCACGCGCATCGCCTCGCCGCCGCTGAGGGTGTCGGCGGCGCGATCCGGCGCGAGACCCGGCAGGCCCTGCGCGTCCAATGCCTGCGCGAGTTGCTGGCGGATGTCCCAGCGATCGCCCAATGCATCGAAATCGCGCACGTCGGCGCTGCCGGCCTCGATGCGCGCGAGCGCGTCCAGCGGGCCATCGACACCGGCGAGCGAGGCGACGGTGGCGCCGGGCGGCACGCGGATCTGTTGCGGCAGGTAGTGCACGCGGCCGCTGGCGGCGCGCTTGCCGGCGGTCGGTTCGACCTCTCCGGCCAGCAGGCGCGCAAGCACGCTCTTGCCGACGCCATTGCGCCCCACCAGCCCGGTCGGACGGCCGTCCAGGTGCAGGTCGAGATCGGAGAAAAGGATCCTGCCGTCGGGCAGGGACAGCGACGCGCGGTCGAGCGTCAGGAAAGGATTCGTCATGCGGATTCCATGTGATGCCACAAGAACTCCCTCGGCGCGGGGCCGGCGGGAACCTGGGCCGTCTGAAGCGACGGCGGCATCAATGGCGCATGGGCGTGGACACCTGGGACGAATCGAGGCCGCGATTCTAGCGGCAGTCGCGCGCCCGCGGCCAGACGCGGGCTGAACGCGGTGCGGAGGAGTTACAGCGAGGCCAGCAGTTGGCCGAAGGCGTCGGCGGAAGCTTCGACGTGCGAAGACAGGCGATGCGCGTCGTCGACCATCAGCAGGCGCGCGCGGCGGGCGTGGGCCCAGTCGACGACAAGCTGCGCGGGAATCAGTTCGTCATCCCAGCCGTGGATGACCGAAATCGGCACGGGCGCGGCGTCCAGTCCCGGCAGCGGCCCCATGGTGGTCGGCGGCGCCATCAGGAACAGGCCGCGCACCGGCACGTCCAGCGAGATGCGGCCGGCGATGTAGGCGCCGAGGCTGGAACCGGCGAGCACCAGCGGGCCGCGGCTGGCGGCGGCGAGCGCGAGGCCGCGCAGGCGCTCCAGCCGCGCGGGCACGTCGCCGAGCGAGCTGATGTCGCGGCGGGCGTCCAGATCGGTGTAGTCGGGGCGTTCGTGGGTCCAGCCCAGACGCTCGGCGACGTCCGCCAGCGCGGTGACCTTGGTGGCGTCGGGGCCGCTTTCGAAACCGTGCGAGAGGATGCAGTGGCCACGAAGCCGGGAGGGCTGGCTCACAGCGCCTCCACGCGATCGCCGATGCGGAACAAGCCGCCTTCCAGGATGCGCGCGCACAGGCCGCCGTGGCCACGCATGGCGTTGTAGCCGCCGGGGCCGAGCGCGTCTTCCATGCGCGAACAGGGATCGCATTCGTCGGTGCCTTCCAACACCACATCGCCGATGCGGAAGCGGCGCTCCTTCAGCGCGATCAGCGGAATGCCGGAGACCACCACATTCCGTCGCAGCAGCGCCGGTTGCAGATCCGCACGCGCGGCCAGCGCGGCGATGGCCGGCAGGTGTTCGGCCTGGATGAGGGTGATGCCGCGCTTGCCGCTGCCGCCGGCATAGCGATCGCCGACCAGGCCGATGCCGGTGACGGCCTCGACCTGCTGCACCGGCACCATCACCACGTCGCGGGCGGGACGCAGGCCAATCCATTCGACCTGGCCGGCGCGCGGCAGGCGGGCCATCAACTGGGCAAGCGGGGAATCGGGAGACAGGGGCATGGGGGGCATCCCGCCGCGACGGCCGCGGCGCAGGCGGCCAGTTTACTTGAGCCGCGCGCCGGTATCGGCCTGCTAGCATGCCCGGCATGTCCGACGCGCCCGCCATCCACTCCGCTCCCCTGCCCTATGAAACCCGGCTGGAGCCGCGCCCGCTAGCGCAGGTGGATCTGGTGGTGATCCATTGCACCGAGCTGCCGGATCTGGCGACGGCGCGGCAATTTGGCGAGGAAATCCTGTATCCGGGGTCGGGCACCGGCAACAGTGGGCACTTCTACATCGATCGCGACGGCAACGTGCACCAGTACGTGGCGCTGGATCGGGTGGCGCACCATGTGCGCGGTTACAACCCGCGGGCGATCGGGATCGAACTGGTGAACATCGGGCGCTATCCGCATTGGCTGGCGAGTGATCATCAGCGGATGGAGGAGTCGTATACCGCGGCGCAGATCGAGGCATTGATTGCGCTGCTGCGCTGGCTGCCTTCGCAGCTGCCGGCGTTGCGGTGGATTGCCGGGCATGAGGATCTGGATCGGACGACGGAGCCGGCGAGCGATGATCCGGCCGTGCAAGTGCAGCGGAAGCTGGATCCGGGGCCGATGTTTCCGTGGGAACGGGTGATGGCGGCGGTGGGGCTGGCGCGGTTGAAGCCCTGACGGAATTTCCATGTAGGAGCGANCGCTCCTACAGGGCGTGGGTTTCCCGCCAAAAGCAAATCCCCCTCGGTCCCCCTTCTGCGAAGGGGGAGGCAAGAGCGGGGTTGTCGCTGGTCCGAGGCTCCAATCTCGAATCCCCAATCCCCAATCCCGGCCCTAAAGCCCCGCCCCGTATAATCCCCAGCCTCCCGCACCCGCCCTGCGAGCCGCCGTGTCTTCCAATCCTGAACCCGTCGTCAGCGAACTCATCGACCTGCTCTCGCTGGAGCGGCTGGAGGACAACCTGTTCCGGGGCCAGAGCCGCGATATCGGCACCAAGTACGTGTTCGGCGGGCAGGTGCTGGGACAGGCGCTGTCGGCCGCGCAGGCGACGGTGGAGGGTGAAGGCGAGCGCCGCGCGCATTCGCTGCATGCCTACTTCCTGCGCGCCGGCAACATCGAGGCGCCGATTGTCTACGAGGTGGATCGCACGCGCGATGGCGGCAGTTTCTCGGTGCGCCGGGTCACGGCGATCCAGCATGGGCGGGTGATCTTCTTCTGCGCGGCCTCGTTCCAGGGCGAGGAAGCCGGCGCGGAACACCAGTTGTCGATGCCCGAGGTGCCGCAGCCCGAGGACGTGACGCCGGCGCCGCCGGTGCCGGCCGAGGTGATGGCGACGCTGCCGATCAAGGTGCAGCGCTGGCTGTCGCGGCGCGGGCCGTTCGAGTTCCGCCACGTGTATCCGCGCGACGAACTGAATCCGCCCAAGCGGCCGCCGTTCCAGCAGGTGTGGTTCCGGCTGAGCGAGAAAGTGGGTGATTCGCCGGAACTGCATCGCGCGCTGCTGGCCTATGCCTCCGATTTCCAGTTGCTGGGCACGGCGACCTATCCGCACGGCATCAGCTATTACCAGCCGAACGTGCAGATGGCCTCGCTGGATCACGCGCTGTGGTTCCACCGCCCGTTCCGCGCCGACGACTGGCTGCTGTATTCAATCGACAGCCCCAGCGCGCAGGGTTCGCGCGGGCTGGCGCGCGGGCAGATCTTCGATCGCCATGGCCGGCTGGTCGCCAGCACCGCCCAGGAAGGCCTGATCCGGGTGGTGCCCGACGCCCACGCTGCGGCGGCCGTGCCGGCGAAGGACTGATCGACGATGCGCCAGATTTTCACCAGCCAGCGTCTGGAAACCGTCGAGGGTGTGGCCAAGCTGCTGCGCGACGCCGGCATCGAGGTCCACATCAGCAACGAGCGCTCGTATCGCGGCAAGCGCGGCAGCCAGTTCCGCTATACCGAACCGGTGCCGAAGGGCCTGCAGCCGGCGGTGTGGGTGCGGCATCCGGAAGACCAGCCGCGCGCGCGCCAGATCCTGCGCGACGCCGGGCTGCTGGAAACCACCCGCCCCGGCGCGGGTCCGGCGCCGCTGACCTTCACCAGCACCCAGGACGATCCGCCGAAGCGCAACTCCTGGGCCTGGCGCATCCGCCTGATCCTGCTGGGCCTGATTGCGGTGGCGGCGGTGTTCACGGTGCTGCGCCACCGCGCGCCGCGCCCGGCCGCACCCGCTCCGGCGCCGGCCACGGCACCCGCCACGCCCACGCAGCCGGCACCCGCGCCCGCCGACGAGACCGAGGAAGACGACGCGGTGCGGGTACAGGTGAAGCCGGCCTCCGAAGGCTGATCCGGCCCGGTCACATTTTTCGGGCGGTCTCGTCCCGGGGACCAGGAACCCAAGGAAGCCTCGCCCGGATGAATGCCCAGACCCTCGACCTGATGCTGCAGCACGAGTTGCCCGCCGCCGCGCGCGGCAATCAGGATGCCTATGGCCGCATCGTCAGCGCCTGCCAGAACACGGTCACCGCGATCGCCTACGCCATCACCCGCGACGTGCAGGCCAGCGAGGACATCGCGCAGGAAGCCTTCCTGCGCGCCTGGCAGCGGCTGGACCGCCTGAAGAACAGCGCCAGCTTCCTGCCCTGGCTGCGCCAGATCACCCGCAACCTGGCGCGCGACTACCTGCGCACCCAGCACCACAAGCCGATGTCGGGCGAAGCGGCGGAACTGGCGATCACCCTGACCGCCGATCCCTCGCCCTCGCCAGCCGAACGCCTGCTGCGCACCGAGGAGGAAATCGCCGCCGCCGACATCATTTCGTCGCTGCCGGAGGACGCCCGCGAAACCCTGCTGCTGTTCTATCGCGAAGGGCAGAGCTCGCTGCAGGTGGCCGAGTTGCTGGGCCTGAGCGACGCGGCGGTGCGCAAGCGCCTGTCGCGTGCGCGCGGCATCGTGCGCGAGGAAATGCTGAAGCGTTTCGGCGAGTTCGCCCGCTCCACCGCGCCCGGCGCGGCCTTCACCGTGCTGGTGGTCAGCGGACTGATGGGTGCGGCGCCGGTCGCCAGCGCCGCCATCGCCATCGGCGCCGGCGCGGTCGGCGTGGGTTCGGCCAGCGCCGGCAAGCTGGGCGCCAGCGGGCTGGGCATTTCGTCGCTGTCCGGCGGCACCGCGATGGGCACGCTGATGGGCGCCTACGACACGCTGGCCCACGGCGGCGTCACCGCCGGTTTCTCGCTGGGCGCGGTGATTGGCGGCGTGGTCGGTGGTGCGCTGGGCACGTACTTCGGTGGCCGCCTGCTGCTGAGTTTTGCCGATACCGAGACCGAGCGCGCGCAGTTGCGCCGCTTCATCCGCATGAACACCGCTACCGCGGCGGCGGTCGGTGTCAGCATCATGGCCGCCGCCACGCTCAGCCGCAGTTGGTTGCCGATGACGCTGGCGGCGGCGATCGGCATGGCCGTCATCAACTACCAGTGCCTGGTGCCGCTGCGCCGGATGATGAAGCCCATGGTGGCGCGCGATATCGCCCGGCGTGGACACAAACGCGGCGCGTGGCTCTACGAGAGCATGTACGGCGCGACCGGCGTGGTGCTTGCCTCGGTGCTGGCATTGGGCGGGATGATCGTGTCGATGAAGGTGTCGGGGCGGTTTTGAGTTTTCTGGGGCGTTGCAGGTTTCCGGAGGCTTCGGTTTTTTCCAGTCGCCGCCGCTTCCGTGCCCGTCATCCCAGCGAACGCTGAAGAATCTTGCCCCCATCCCAACCTTCCCCCGCACGCGGGGGAAGGGGCGGAGCAGGCATCAGCTCCTTCAGCAAAATGGCAGCGTACGGATACCGCTCCCTCCCCCGCTTGCGGGGGAGGGCTGGGGTGGGGGCCAACGCCGCAGCCCGCTCCCGTACCGCTTCCCGCGAACCTGGATGCATCCGGAGTGGATTCCAGCTTGCGCTGGCATGACGGCACGAGTGTTTCCGGATTGCCCTGCCCCGTCATCCAGGCGAACGCTGGAACCTTGCCCCCATCCCAACCTTCCCCCGCACGCGGGGGAAGGGGCGGAAAAGGCGCCGGGTCACATCGCGTCTCCCCGGGCGTCTGTGCTTCCATAGCCGCCTGGAGCCGACCGCCGATGACCGCCGCCACGCTGGAACTGACCCTGCGCCATGAATTTCCCGCCGCCCAGCGGGGCGACCGCGATGCCTACGGGCGGATCATCGGTGCGTGCCAGAACACCGTCACCGCGATCGCCTACGCGATCACCCGCGACGTGCACGCCAGCGAGGACATCGCCCAGGAAGCCTTCCTGAAGGCCTGGAAGCACCTGGGCAGCCTGAAGAACCCGGACAGCCTGCTGCCGTGGCTGCGCCAGATCACCCGCAACCTGGCTCGCGACCACCTGCGCGCCGGGCAGCACCGGCCGATGACCGGCGAAGTGGCCGACATCGCCATCGAACTGGCCACCGACACCGCGCCAACCCCGGCGGAAATGGTGCTGCAAACCGAGCAGGAACGGGTGGCCGCCGACGTCATCGCCGCGCTGCCGGAAGACAGCCGCGAAGTGTTGTTGCTGTACTACCGCGAGAGCCAGAGTTCGCAGCAGGTCGCGCAGTTGCTGGGACTGACCGACGCGGCGGTGCGCAAGCGCCTGTCGCGGGCGCGTGGCTACGTGCGCGAGGAATTGATGAAGCACTTCGGCGAGTTCGCCCGCAGCAGCGCGCCGGGCGCGGCGTTCGCCAGCATCGTGCTGGGCGCGCTGGCGGTGGGCGCGCCGCCGACCGCCGCCGCGGCGGTGCTGGGCACCGGTTCGGCGCTGGCCGGCAAGGGCCTGCTGAAGGTGCTGGGCGCGTCGTTCGGCGCGGTGGCCGTCGGCCTGGTTGGCGGCATCGGCTCGGTCTGGTTCGGCATCCGCAAGCAGTTGCGGGATCCGCTGGATGCGCGGGAACGGCGGGCGCTGATTGCCTACGGCACGGTCAACACGGCGATGATCCTGGCATTCCTGGCCGGCGCCCTCGCATTGCAGAAGGTACCGGGCTGGATTCCGCACCTGCTGCTCACCGCCGCCTATTGCGGCGGCATCATGTGGTCGTGCAGCCGCTGGCTGCCGCGCATCCTGGCGCGCCGGCGCGCGCGCGACATGCAACTGGACCCGGTGACCGAAACCGCCGACGCGGCACGCCGGCGCAAGTGGCAGATCATCGGGGTGACCGTGGGACTGGTGCTGGGGTTCGGCGGTCTGTTGTATGGGTTGGTTGCGAGTGGGCGGTTGGTGTTCTGAGCGGACGGCCGTTGGCGCCTCATTCGTCCACAAGCGGGCGAGCCTGGTGCCATGCGGCTCGGGACGTTTGGGGATGGATTCTGCCCGTACGCGATGTTTCCGGCCGTTTGATACCCCGTCGCGACTGACGTCGCTCCTACAACGGATTTGCGTGTAGGAGCGACGTAAGTCGCGACCGTGGTCGATGCCGGTTGAAGGACACTCTGCCGGGGATGGATGGCCGGGCGCCCGAAGATTTCCGGCCTTTGTCGCGACTGACGTCGCTCCTACAAATAATCCAGCAACTGCCAGGGAGCAGTCGCGAATGCGACACCGGCCGCGCGTGGCGGCCGGTGTGCGGTGGAACAGTGGCTTGTGCGGCTCAGCGCGGCGAACGCCGCTTCAGTTCGTCCTGGCTGAGGAAGCCGTCCTTGTTCGCGTCGAGCTGATCGAAGCGCTCGGCCAGGCGCGACTTGCCCTTGGCTTCGTCGCGGCTGATGCGGCCGTCCTTGTTGGCGTCGGCGGCCGTGAAGCGCTCAGCGCCACGCGCCTGCATGCGCTGCTGGAACTGCGCGCGCCGGTTGGCATCGGCGGTGTCGATCTCGGCGCGGGTCAGCTTGCCGTCCTTGTCGGTGTCGGCGCCGGCGAACCATTCGTCACGGCGCTGTTTGCCGCGCAGTTCGCGATCTTTGGCGTCGACATAGCCGTCGCCATTCGCATCCATCCTGGCGAAATGCTCGGCGAAGCGCGGCTGCTTGCCGGCCTCGGCCTTGCTGATGCGGCCGTCGCCGTCGGTGTCCAGTTGCTTCATCATGCCGCCTTGACCACGACGGTGGCCGCCGCCGTCCATGCCGTGTCGGCGATGCGGGCGTTCCTCGGCACTGAGCTTGCCGTCCTTGTTCTTGTCGAGCGTGTCGAAACGCTCGGCCAGGCGCGGATGCGCGGCGGCTTCGGCGCGATCCACGACGCCGTCGCCGTTCTTGTCCAGGGCCGGGCGCGAGGCGCCTGCGGCCGGCGCGGACTGGGTGGCGGCGAAGGCGGTGCCGGCGGCGAGCGCGGTCAGCACGGCCACCAGGAGCAGGGTCTTGTTGCGGGTCATGTTCGGGTTCTCCTGATCACGCGGCGCGGTTGCGCCACTGACCGGGAAAACGCCCGGCGGCCGCCACGGTTGACGCGGCGACGAACGGATTCAGCTTCCAGCCGGTCGCATGCGCCGCGACGACGGCCGCGCAGTATGCTGGCCGCATGGTCCACGCCTTCGCCCGCGCCATTTCCATTCTCGGACACCCGATGCTGGTGCTGCCGGTGGCGGCGCTGTTGCTGGCCACGCGCACCCTGGGCGCGCGCGAGGCGGCGTGGATGGCGTTGGGCTTCGCCGGGTTCGCCGCACTGGTGATGGGCTGGTCGGGATGGCAGGTGCGGCGTGGCCGCTGGCAGCACGTGGACGCGAGCCGGCACGAGGAACGCCGGACCTTGAACCGCTTCCTGCTGGTCGCGCTGACGCTGGCGGCGGTGCTGGGCTGGGTCGCCGGCCAGCCGTTGCAGCTGGCGCTGGGACTGATCCTGGCGGCGGCGCTGATCGCGGTGGCGATGCTGGGCGCGCGGTGGTGCAAGCTGTCGCTGCACATGGCCTTCGTCATCTATGCGGCGATCCTGCTGTCGCAGCTCCATCCGGCCTGGGGCATCGTCGGGTTGGCGTTCGCCGCGTTGGTGGCGTGGTCGCGGCTGAAACTGCGCCGGCACGTGCCGCGCGATCTGGTCGCCGGCGCGTTGGCCGGCGCGACGGCGGGCGGCCTGTTCGTCTGGCTCGCCCCGAAACTGGCGGGGGCGTGATGGGCAACAATCCTCCGCAGCCGGCCGAAGACCTGCGCCTGTTCCATACCGGCGAACATCCCTGCGGCTACTGGCCGGATCGCAACGCGCGCGATCTGGTGCTGGACCCGCGCGACCCGCGCCTGCCGATGTTCTATCCGAACGCGCTGGCGTGGGGTTTCCGCCGATCCGGCGACATCGTCTACCGACCGCATTGCCTGGGCTGCCAGGCATGCGTGGCGGTGCGGATTCCGGTGGAACGGTTCCAGCCGGATCGCAGCCAGCGCCGCTGCGCGCGGCAGAATCCGGACGTGGACGTGCGGGTAATGGTGGCCGAGCGCAGCGAGGAGCACGTCGCGCTGTACCAGCGCTACCTGACCGCACGGCATCCGCTGGGCGGCATGGACGATCACGGCGCGGTCGAGTTCGAGCAGTTCCTGATCGGCAGCTGGGCCAACAGCCGCTTCCTGGAACTGCGCGAACACGGACGGCTGCTGGCGGTGGCGGTCACCGACGTGTTGCCGGAAGCGCTGTCGGCGGTCTACACCTTCTACGATCCGGATCTGGCCGCGCGCGGGCTGGGCACGTTGGCGATCCTGCGCCAGATCGCCTGGGCGCGCCGCGAGGGCCTGCCGCACCTGTACCTGGGCTACTGGATCCACGGCCATCGCAAGATGGACTACAAGCGCCGCTTCCAGCCGCTGGAAGCCTACGACGGCCGCGGATGGCGGGACTTCCAGCCGCCGCCGGATCCGTAACCGCGCTGTCATCGGCGGCGCTGGCGCCCATGTCAGAATGGCGGCATGCGAACCTTCCTCCTGCCCGCCTGCCTGCTTTCCCTGCTCACTGCCTGCGTGAACGTCAACGTGCACGGTGATCCCGCCGCTACCCTCGCCGACAGCCCCGCGCGCCTACGCGTGGCCACCTACAACACCTCGCTGTACTCGGACGAAGCCGGCGGCGTGATCCGCGAACTGGAAGGCGACAGCGCGCATGCGCGCAAGATCGCCGCGGTGCTGCAGAAGGTGCGGCCGGATCTGGTGCTGCTCAACGAATTCGATTACGACGAGGCACATCGCGCGGCGGATCTGTTCCAGCAGCGTTATCTGGAAGTGGCCCAACCCGGCGGCGGCGAAGCGCTGCGCTATCCCTACCGCTACCTCGCGCCGGTCAACACCGGCGTACCCAGCGGGCTGGATCTGGACGACAACGGCGAGGCCGGCGGCGAAGGCCGCGCGCGCGGCAACGATGCCTGGGGCTACGGCCTGCATCCGGGCCAGTACGGGATGCTGGTGCTGTCGAAGCATCCCATCGATGCCGCGCAGGTGCGCACCTTCCAGTTGCTGCGCTGGAGCGCCCTGCCCGGCGCGGCGCGTCCGATCGATCCGGCCACCGGCAAATCCTGGTATCGCGACGAGGTGTGGTCCAAGCTGCGGCTGTCGTCGAAGTCGCACTGGGACGTGCCGGTGCGACTGCCCTCCGGCGTGGTGCATTTCCTGGTCTCGCATCCGACCCCGCCGGTATTCGACGGTCCGGAGGATCGCAATGGTGCGCGCAACCACGACGAGCTGCGCCTGTGGCACGAATACATCAGCGCGGGCGACAAGCCTTGGCTGTGCGATGACGCGGGCGTCTGCGGCGGGCTGGCGCAGGAGGCGCGCTTCATCATCGCCGGTGATCTCAACAACGATCCCGTCGATGGCGACGGCCGCCACGAGGCGATCCTGGAATTGCTGGAACATCCGCGGGTGATGCGCCATGCCACCCCGCAGAGCCGCGGTGGCGCCGAGACCGCCGAAGCCTACGCCGCCAAGGGCATCGCCCGTCGCGGCGCGCCCGGCCACGTCACCGGCGATTTCGGTCCGAAGGCCGGCGCGATGCGGCTGGACTACGTCCTGCCCTCGACCGGCTTCGCCTACGAGGGCGGCGGCGTGTTCTGGCCCGCGAAAGCGGAAGCCGACGCCGCCATCGCCGACGGCAGCGACCACCATCTGGTGTGGGCGGATTTGAAGCCCTGAGGGCTGATCATTTACCTGTAGGAGCGACGTAAGTCGCGACCGCAATCCAACCGATTGAGATAGAGCGCGACACACGGGGATGGTTGCTCGCACGCCCCAGCTGTTCCCGGCCCATTGATTTTCCCGTCGCGACTCACGTCGCTCCTACAGAG